>JAXHVK010000011.1:0-38138 GCA_034211135.1 Pseudomonadota bacterium | reverse complement strand
GTGATGATGCGCGATGACAGGGCATCGAGGCTTTGCCCCGGCTGCATCAGGTCAAGGTCGATATCCGGCTCAATCCCTGCCATCGCCATCACCTGATCCAGCATCTCGCGATGCTGCGCCGTCACTGCGACGCGCACGTCAAAACAGTCGGCTGCGCGCAGGGCGTTGACGACGGGAAACATCTTGATCGCTTCGGGCCGCGTCCCGAATGTCACCATGATCCGGGGGCGGGGGGCGGCCTGGTTCATCTTTTGAGCATTCCGCGCGTATCAAACACAAGCTTGCCCTTGAGGCTTTCCTGCGTGAGATGTTTGAAGGCGGTGTGATCGACTAGCACGACGACAATGTCCGCTTCGGCCAGCCCTTCGTCAAGGCTGGCAAGGCGGGCACCTGTGCCGGCAAAACCGCTCGGCAGTTCTTCGGCGAATGGCTCCACCACCATGATCCGCTGCCCGCGTGTTTTCGCAAGACTTAGCGCGATTTCGAGAGCGGGGCTTTCGCGGAAATCGTCAATGTCCGGCTTGAAGGCGAGGCCAAGCAGCGCGACTTTTCCGCCCGGCACGGCATCCAGCAGGGCGCGGACGCGGCGTTCGGTGTAGGTCGCCTTGAAATCGTTGACCTCGCGCGCGGTGCGGATGAGGCGAGCGGCCTTGGGTGCGCCGGAAACGAGGAACCACGGATCAACCGCAATGCAGTGTCCGCCAACGCCGGGGCCGGGTTGCAGGACGTTGACGCGCGGGTGACGGTTCGCAAGGGCGATGACATCCCAGACGTCCACACCCAAATCATCTGCTACCACGCTGAGTTCATTGGCAAAAGCGATGTTCACATCGCGGAAACTGTTCTCCACCAGCTTTACCGTTTCGGCAACCCGGGCATTGGTCACAAGGCAGTCGCCTTCGACAAAGCTGGAATAGAGCGCCTTTGCGCGGCTGGCGCATTCGGGCGTAATTCCGCCGATTACGCGGTCATTCTGGACAAGTTCGCGCACGATCTTGCCCGGCAGAACCCGTTCGGGGCAGTAGGCAAGGGCAATGTCTCCGCCCTTCTGTTCGCCATAGACTGGCACTTCCAGATCGGGCCGCATTTCTGCAATGATTTGAGCGACTTTCTCTGTCGTTCCAACCGGCGAAGTGCTTTCCACGATAACGCAGGCACCCGGCAGTATCTTGGGCGCGATGGCGCGCGCTGCGCTTTCTACATAACTGATATCAGGGGTGTTTTCGGCGGTAAGCGGGGTTGGGACAGCGATCATGTAGAAATGCGCGGTGGGCACTTCGGTTGATGCGGTGAGGCGGCCTGTCTCCACCGCTTCTGTCACCAGCCGATCAAGGTCGCGTTCTTCGATGTGTACACCGCCTGCATTGACGGTTTTTACAACATTTTCAGAGACATCCACGCCGCAGACATTCCAGCCATAGCTGGCAAGAACAGCCGCAGTCGGCAGGCCGATATAGCCAAGCCCGATGACCACCACCTGATGATCAGGCGCGGGCTGGCTCGTCGCGTCCGCCCCGATGGCTGTGGCAGTGTCGAAAGGTGCGTTCATTACTTCATTACCCCGAAATTCAGGCGGGTAATGGCCGCAAAGCCCTTAAAATCGCGTTAGGGTTGCTCTGGTTTTTACCATTTTGCCAAACGGGGCCAAGCAGGGGGCTAAGCCGGTCTAGGCAGGGCCGAGCCGCGCCTGACGCGGTCTGGCGGGGGCTGACCCCGATCTAAAGCGCGCCTGTCTCGATAAAGCGGGCGACGGCATTGTGCAGCCCGTTTGCAGTTTTGGACCGCTCGCTTTTTGCCGCACCGATTTTCAGCGCTTCTTCGATGGCGGGCTTCAGATCGGCTTCGGTCATCGCGATGATGATTCCGCTGCGCCCCTTTAGCGATTCGACCGTGGCCATCTGGTGATCATTGCGGTGTTCGCCATGTTCCAGCCTGCGCGGAAAGAGCACGATCGGCTTTTCCATCCGCTGCGCGGTGAGCACAGTCCCGATACCCGCATGGCTGACGATCACTTTCGCCCGCGCTGCCAGGGCTTCGAATTCGGCCGGAGCAATCTTTTCGTGCTGCTCCATATGCACCGCCTCGTATTCGCCCTTGCCGGTCTGGGCGATGACTTCCATCCCCAGCTCCGGCGCCAGCCTGTCCATCTCCGCAATCAGGCGGTCAAAGCCCAGCTGCATGCCCACGGTGACAAGGATCACAGCACAGCTCCGAAATAGCGCGGCGTAGGATCACCGGCGAGGTGTTCCCACTGGGTCAGGCATTCATGCGCGTATTTCTTGGAAAGCCTGCCGCACATTGACAGTTCTTCGCCGTTTGCAACGCTATCAATCCAGAGCGTTTTCGCACCGATAAGCCGCCCCGCCATCAGACAGAAAAAGCCCGGCGCAGCGCCTGTTGAAAGGATAATGTGCGGGCGGAATTTCAATACGATCCACAGCGCCACAATCGCACACCATGCCGAACGCAGCGGCATGGTCTGGTTGCAATCGGGCAGCTTTGCCGCGTTCATCACGCCGCGCTGTTTCGCGACAGCGATATCGGTCGTCGCAAAGCGCACGTCATACTGTTCCAGCGTCGGGCGCAGCAGCATCATTTGCTCCCAGTGGCCGCCGCTTGAAGCTGCCGCCAGAACCCTGCGTTTCGTGCCTGCCATGAATGCCCTTCTACGTCTTTTCCCGTAGCGCGGTATGGGGAGGGCGGTGCGCTTGTCAATCGGGCTTGCCCCTTTGGCCTGATCAAGCCACATGGAGTGGGGAGAGGAGACATCACTATGGTGGTAAACCACGGGCCACTAACCGGCCTGAAAGTCGTCGAATTTGCAGGGATCGGGCCGGGGCCGCATGTTGCCATGCTGCTGGCTGATCTGGGGGCGGAGATTGTCACGATCCAGCGTCCGGGCGCTGGCGTTTCCAACCCTGTCGTCGAACGCGCGCGTCATCGTGTAGCCGTCGATATGAAAACCGAGGAAGGTCTGGCCTTCGCCAAGGAAGCCTGCGCCAAGGCTGACGTTGTGCTTGAAGGGTTTCGCCCCGGCGTGATGGAGCGGCTGGGCCTTGGCCCCGATGAACTGATGCGCGCGAATGAAAGGCTGATCTACGCCCGTATGACAGGGTGGGGGCAGAATGGTCCGCTGGCTCAGGCGGCTGGCCATGACATCAATTACATTGCCATCACCGGCGCGCTTTCGGCGGTCGGAACGGCGGGCGGCACAGCGGTGCCACCGCAAAACCTTGTCGGCGATTTCGGCGGCGGCTCGATGTATTGCGCTTTTGGCATCATGGCCGCGCTCTACGAGCGGGAACGTTCGGGCAAGGGGCAGGTCGTCGACGCCGCAATCGTTGACGGCGCGACCAGTTTGATGAGCTTTTTCTTTGGAGTGCGCGGACGGCCCTATCTCACCACTGAGCGGGGCAAGGGGATGCTGGGCGGTGCGGCCCATTTCTACCGCTGTTTTGAGTGCGCGGACGGAAAGGAAGTCTCCATCGGCGCGATTGAACCGCAATTCTATGCCGAACTGCTAGCGAAGTCGGGTGCCCCTGCCGAATTGGCAGAAGGGCAGATGAACCCTGCAAACTGGGATGACTACACCGCCAAAATGGCCGCGCTGATGAAAACGAAAACACAGGGCCAATGGTGCGAATTGCTTGAAGGGTCAGACGCGTGCTTTGCGCCGGTTCTGGATGTGGAGGAAGCGCGCGATCACCCGCATATGAAAGCGCGTGGCACCTATGTCGAACATGAAGGGGAATGGCACACTGCCCCTGCGCCGCGTTTCAGCCGGACACCGGGGACGGTGCGGTCCAGCGCGGATGACGGCGCTGACATTGTGGGCCAATGGGGAGCGGCAAGCTGATGGCTGGCAAATATTTCGATCAATGGCAGGTGGGCGACCGGATCACGCACGATATCCGGCGTACGGTTACGGAGACGGATAACCTGCTGTTCTCCACCATGACCCACAATCCCCAGCCGCTGCATCTGGATATCGAAGCGGCAAAGGAAAGCGGTTTTGGCCAGATCCTTGTCAATTCGACCTTCACCTTTTCGCTTCTGGTTGGCCTATCGGTTGGGGACACGACGCTGGGCACTCTGGTCGCCAATCTGGGCTTCAACAATGTCGTCACCCCTAACCCTGTGTTTATCGGCGATACTTTGAGAGCGGAAACACAGATCAAGGAATTGCGGGAAAGCAAATCGCGCCCGAATGCCGGGATCGTCACTTTCACGCATGAGCTTTTCAATCAGCGTGACGAGGTAGTGTGCCGCTGCGATCGTTCGGCATTGCTGCAAAAGAGCGGGTAAATTCCGGTGCCATACCGCGCCTTCATGCGTTGGGACGGTATGGCGCAGAAAGAGTCCAAAACTGTCAATTCGGTCGACGACATTGTCGATGGCCTTGAAGACATCGCTAACAATGATGACCGGATTTCGATCCGCAGCGTGATTGAGGAATTCGGTGATCGGTCCTTTGGTCCCTTCATCCTGATCCTTTCGCTGATCGGCCTGTTGCCCACTGGCGGCATTCCCGGCGTGCCCAGCTTCGTCGCCATCAGCATCGCATTGGTTGCAGGACAAATCGTTTTCGGGCGCAGCCATATCTGGGTGCCGGGTTTCATCGCCGACCGGTCCGTCCCGTCCGACAAGCTCAACGGTGCAACCGGCAAGCTGGAAGCAATCGCCAGCGGGCTGGACAGTGTGACCGGAAAACGCCTGACCTGGTTAAGCGAGGGGATGGGCCTGCGCGTGGTTGCGGCACTGATCGTGCTGATCTGCGTGGCGGTGCCGCCGCTGGAGCTGTTGCCCTTTGCCGCCGCGGTTCCGTTCGCTCTCATCGCCGCTCTTTCGCTGGCGATGATCGTGCGCGACGGATTGGTTATAGCCATCGCTGTCGGATTGGCGCTGGTGGTTGCTGGGTTTGGCGCGTTCTGGGCGCTGGGCTAATCCGTCTTGACGACCGGTAAGGCAGCGCGCACACTCCTCGGCGGAGAGATGGGAGAGGTGCCATGCGCGCAACATGGGCAATACTGGTCGGGATCAGTGCATCGACAATGCTGTTAAGCGGGTGCGGGGATAGCATTCCCGATTTGCCTGCCGATCAGACCGGCAATGGCGAGGACACGATCGAACTCGCCGAGTTTCCTGACCGCCCGTATTGGGGCGATACGCACCTGCACACGGATAATTCCGTCGATGCGTTCGGCTTTGGCACCCGTCTGGGACCGGAGGAAGCCTTGCGCTTCGCTCGCGGAGAAGAAGTAACGGCCACCACGGGCGGGCAGGTGAAGCTGGCAAGGCCGCTCGATTTTCTGGTGATCGCGGACCATTCCGACGGGCTGGGCGCGACCCGCCGCCTGTATGATGCGCCGCGCTGGTATGTCGAATGGGTGATCGGCGATGAAACCGTGCTGCGCTGGTACGACATGATGCATGAAAGCCCGGAACAGTCGACCAAGGCTGTGTCCGAAATTATCACTGCGGCAGCGAATGACACCATGCCGCCCGGCTTCGCCGATCCCGATACCGCCAAAGAGGCGACGGCCACGATCTGGAACGACCAGCTGACAATGCTGGATCGCTATAACGAACCGGGCACATTTACCGCTTTTGCGGGCTATGAATGGACCGCCATGCCCGATGGCAACAATCTGCACCGCGTGGTGATGTTCCGCGATGGCAGCGACAGGACGCGCCAGACTGCGCCTTTCCCCGGCCTCAACACTACGGCGGAGCAATTGTGGGACGCGATGGCCGCCTATGAGGAGAAGACGGGCGGTCAGGTGCTGGCCATTCCGCATAACTCAAACCTTTCCAACGGGCTGATGTTTCAGCTGACCTTGCCTGATGGTGCGCCGATGACGGCGGAATATGCGGCAAAGCGGGCCAAGGCGGAGCCCGTGGTCGAAGTCACCCAGATCAAAGGCGATAGCGAAACCCATCCCTTCCTGTCTCCCAATGACGAGATGGCCGAATTCGGCGTCAAAGGCTGGGAACTTGGCAACCTGCCGCTGACGGAAAGGACACAGCCCGAAATGCTGGCCGGTTCCTATGCCCGCGAAGCGTTGAAGCGCGGCCTTAGCCTCGAAGCGCAGCTGGGCGTGAACCCCTATGCGTTCGGCATGATCGGTTCGACCGACAGCCACACATCGATGGCGACAGGGGACGAAGACAATTTCACCGGCAAGCACACCGGCACAGAGCCGTCTTACGAAGATCGCGCCCTGGTGGCGCAGAACCTTGGCACCAGAGAAGGGCGCTTTGGCTGGCATTATCTGGCCGGTGGCTATGCCGCTGCATGGGCGCGGGGCAACACGCGGGCGGAAATCTTCGATGCCTTTGCCCGCCGCGAAGTTTACGCCACCACCGGCCCGCGCATGAGCGTGCGGATTTTCGGTGGCTTCGATTTCACCGATGCCGATTGGAACGGTGACTGGGTGCGCGCAGGCTATACGCGCGGCGTGCCCATGGGCGGGGAGCTTAGCGCCAATGGCGATGCGCCCAGCTTCCTGATCAGCGCGCTGAAAGATCCCGATGGCGCCAATCTTGACCGCGTGCAGGTGGTGAAAGGCTGGCTGGATGGTTCGGGCGAATTGCAGGAACGCGTCTATGATGTGGTGTGGAGCGATATGGACACGCGCCGCCGCAGCGGGGGTAAAGTGCCCGCCGTGGGCGACACTGTGAACCGCGATGATGCCACCTACACCAACAGCATTGGCGCGGCTGAATTGCGCACGACCTGGCGCGATCCCGATTATTCGCCGTCGCAAAACGCATTCTATTATGTCCGCGTTCTGGAGATTCCGACGCCGCGCTGGACGCTGTTTGATGCGGTGCGTTTCGGCTTTGAACTGCCCGAAGATGCGCTGGCGGATGCAGTTGCGCAGGAACGTGCCTACACCTCACCCATCTGGGTCAAGCCGGTCGGAGGGTAAGTGACATTTCCTGATTGGACGCGTGAGCCGCTCGTTCATTTTCTCGCCGCCGGTGCGGTCCTGTTTGCGGGGCTGACGCTGTTCGGCGGCGATGCGGTGGACCCTGCCGACCGCACGATCAGCGTCGGTCCTGCGCAGCAGGCGCGCATCGCATCGCAGTTTGAAAAGACCATGGGCCGCCCGCCAACCGATGCGGAGCTGGATGCGGGTATTGAAAGCTATGTCCGCGACGAAGTCCTGTATCGTGAAGCCTTGCGGTTGGGGCTGGATCAGGACGATGCCGTTGTGCGTCGCCGGTTGGTGGCCAAGATGGATCTGGCCGCGACTGCCGCTGTCGAGGCGGCAGAGCCGGACGATGCGACATTGCAGGCTTTCCTTGATGCCAATGCCGATCGGTATTCAGCCGCGATTCTGGCGACATTCGATCAGCGTTATTTCACGGACGAAGGCGCGGCGCGTGCGGCTCTGGCCTCCGGCAATGATCCCGCAGGCGAAGCGATCAGCCTGCCTGCCAGTATGGAAGAGGCCAGCCGGTCAGAGATCGAAGTGCGTTTTGGCCGAAACTTCGCCATTGCGCTCGAACGGCTGGAACCGGATAATCAATGGCAGGGGCCGGTGCCTTCCGGCTTTGGCTGGCATGTGGTGCGCCTGCGCAGTCTGAATAGCGCGCCTGCCGATTTCGAAGCCTTGCGCGAACGGCTTTCCAATGATTGGCGCAGCCAGCAGATCGCGGATCGGAAGGCGCAGGCCTTTGACATTCTTCGCGAAGCCTACAGGGTCGAGATCGACCGATGATCCGCTGGCTCTTTGCCGCAATCGCTGTGATACTTGCAGGCCATTCCCTGCCGGCATACGCGGATGATTTGCGTCCCGCCGTGGTCGAGCTGGTCCAGCGTGACGGGACTGCATGGCAGATGGAATGGAAGCTGCCCGTTGCGACGCAAAGCGCCTTGCGCGATGCAGAGGCGATCACGCCGGTAATACCCTCCATTTGCCGCACGAGCGGTGATCCCGCGCGGCGCGTCGCGGTGCTGTCGGTCTTTGGCAGTATCGCGCTGACATGCGAAGGGGACTGGGCAGAACAAAGCTTTGGCCTGTCCGGCCTTGGCGCGAATTCCGATGCTCTTGCGCGTTTTCTGCCTCTGGATGCCACCAGCCAGACTTTCCGGCTGACCCCTGATGAGCCTGAGGCGACCATTGCTGGTGAGCCTTCGCGCTATCGGGTCTTTGCCGATTACTTCGTGATCGGGGCGGAGCATATCCTGTTCGGCTGGGATCATTTGCTGTTCGTGATCGCGCTGGTCTTCCTGGTGCGCAGACCGTGGGACGTGGTGAAGGCGGCGACGGCATTCACGATTGCGCATTCGATCACTCTGGTCGCGACGACTTTGGGTTATGCCGGATTGCCCTCGCGCCCGGTGGAGGCGTTGATTGCTCTGTCTATCGTCTTCCTCGCAGTAGAGGTCGCGCTGATTCTTAAAGAGCCGGAGCGTGAAACTTGGACACGCCGCTATCCGTGGGCGGTGGCGTTTGCTTTCGGCCTGTTCCACGGTTTCGGTTTTGCAGGGGCGCTTTCGGATATCGGCCTGCCGCAAGGGGAGGTTGCCGCTGCCTTGCTGGCGTTCAATCTGGGCGTTGAGGCTGGTCAGCTTGCGGTTGTCGCAGCGACGATTGGCGCGCTTGCCCTGATGGTCCGCTTTGCGCCCAAGGGCGAAGCGCCTGCCTTGCGCTTCGCGACCTATGGCATCGGGATCATAGGCAGTTACTGGCTGATTGAGAGGGTCGCGGGGTTCTAAATCCCTGCGCTCTCATCTACCGGCACAGTCCCGCCCAGCGCCTGCCACAACAGTATCCGCGCGCGGTTCGCCCGGCCAAGGCTGGCGGCGGCCCGTTCGCCGCTCGCATCGGCAGCACGGCGCGCTTCGAGCACTTCGAGAAAGCTCGCAAGTCCGGCGCGATAACGGTCATTCGCTAGCTTTGCCGCGCGTTCTAGCTCGTCCCGCTCTTTCAGAGCCAATTGCGCCTCGGCATCGCTCGCCGCGATCAGGCCATAGGCTGCCTCTGCATCGCCTAACGCCTGAAACACGGCCCCGCGATAGGCTGCAAAGGCGGCGCTCTTGCCAGCGGCGGCAGAGTCTATTTCGGCATCAATCCGCCCGAAATCGAGCAGTGGCCCGGCAACACCGGCGGTCAGCGTGCCGACGATGGAGTCGCTATCGAAAATATTGCTCGGGTCAAAGGCGAGCAGGCCGATCACACCAGACAGGGTTATCTTGGGAAAGCGTGCGCGCGAAGCGGCGGCAAGGTCGGCGTCGGTTGCCGCCAGCTCTGCCGCTGCGGAAAGGACATCCGGGCGATTGGTCAGCAGCTCGCTCGGCAATGCAGCGGGCGGAGTAGCGCGCCGCAATTCGCCACCGCTTTCAGCCAAGGCGGCAGTGACAGCATTGGCGCTTTGCGCTGTCAGCGTCACCAGCCGTCCGATGATCTGCACTTCCTCGCTTTTCAAAGCAGCAAGGCGGGATCGCGACTGGCTGGCCTGTGCCTGCGCCCGCACTCGGTCAAAGCCGGGCGCGATGCCTGCATCCTCGCGCACTTGCGCAAGCTGTGCCAGCCGCGTGGCGGCGGAAACATCCTGCTCCAGCGCTGCGCGCCGTGCCGATAAAGTGCGCCAGTCGATGACGCTGCCAGCAATTTCGGCGAGCAAGGCATTGCGTACCGCTCTGGCCGAAGCCGTGGCGGCATCGACGCGGGCCAACGCAGCCTTTTCCTGAGCGCGCAACTGGCCGAATATGTCAGGGTCCCAGCTCGCGGTAAGATTGGCGCCGTATGATGTCTGTGATCGGGGGATGAAACCCGCATTGCCGGCATCGCCGAATTGGGCGGGATTGATGCGGTTTTCGGTCACATTGCCATCAGCCGTGACATTGGGCAGGCGGTTGGCCCCTGCGCGCGCTGCCCCTGCGCGGGCGACGTCAATGCGCGCAATCGCTTCTGCCAAAGTCGGGCCCCGGATAATCGCAACCTTGGCAAGCCGGTCAAAAGCCGGATCTTCGTAGGGAAGCAGGTCCGCAACAGAGGTGGCAGCGGCGCTGTCGGTGTAAAAGGCGAAGCTTTGCGGCAATTCGGGCTGAGGCGTTGCGATTTGCGGCGCGGGTTTGACGCCGCATGCGCCCAGTCCTGTGGCAAGGCCGATTATCAGCAGTGTGCGGGGTAGACGGCGCATCGGCTTACTCCCCTTCAGCCGCGTTGTTTTCGGCGTTTTTGGCAGGGATAAAGGCATCAACCTGCTGGCCGACGCGGAACAGGTCGCTTTCAGGCAGGGCATAGATCAACTGAAGTACGCGGACATCGACACGCTCTGCCGCGCTATTGGTAAGCTGGCGTTTCGGCACGACCTGCGGCTCTGCGCGGACGAATGTCGCCTTTACCTGATTGTCAGCGGCCCCGCGCGGGCTGACGAGTGCTTCGGCACCGATCTTCACGCGCACCGCTTCGTTTTCGTCAACATCGATGCGAACGTGCAGGGGGTTGGTTTCGCCCATCTGGATGAAGGGCTGCGATCCGCCGCCCTGTGTCGCGACGAATTCACCGGGCCTGATATTCACTGCGAGTATTTCTCCCGCAATCGGCGCGCGCACAGTCAACCGGCCCAGTTCCGTGCGCACTGACGAAGCGCGGGCTTGCGCGGCGTTCAACCGCGCGCGGGCAGAGGCAAGGCGGCTGGCGGCGTTGTCGAATTCGCCTTGCGCGCGGATCACTTCGGACCGGCTGACAGCGGCGGGATCGTCCAGCGCTTCGTACAGGTCCAGTTGCTGTTTCGCCGTGGAGCGCGCGGTTTGTGCTTCGGTGATGGCGGCGCGTGCTTCGGCAATGGCAGCGTTAGCTTCGCTTAATTGCGCGCGCACGGCGCGGTCATCGACAGTGAAAAGCGGCTGGCCTTTCTCCACCCGGTCCCCCGGCGCAACCCGCAGATCGGTGATCAGACCTGACAATGCCGAGCCGATATCAATGATCTCGCTTGCCGGTTCGACCAGACCGGCCCCTGCGACGCGGGCGGCGTTAGCCAGTTCCCCGCTGGCCTTTGCGGGCTGCTTTTCAGGTTCGGCAATCTCGCGGTCAGGGGTCTCGCTCGCAATGTACCAGACGCCCGCGCCAAGGCCGATAGCGGCCAGCACCGGCAGTATCTGGCGGGAAAAGCTGAGAGTGGGAGGAAGCGAAGCCATAGGAACCTCGAAGATTGGGAGGGAGGGAAAAGGGCGGGTTAGTGACCTTCGGGCATGTCTGTGCCGTCATGCGTGACGCGGCCATCCTCAAGCACAAGGATACGGTCAGCGAGGTCGAAGATGCGGTTATCATGGGTGACGATGATGCAGGCGCGGTCTTCTGCGACGGCGACTTCGCGCAGCAGGTCCATCACGCGCCGGCCAGAGCTTGCATCCAGCGCGGCGGTCGGTTCGTCGCACACCACCAGACGCGGTTCATGCACCAGCGCGCGCGCAATCGCTACGCGCTGCTGCTGACCGCCAGAAAGCTGGTTCGGCAGTTTTTCCGCCTGATCGCCAATGTTCAGCTTTTCGAGCAATTCAATCGCTTTTTCGCGGGCCGGCTCAATCGCCATGCCTTTCGCAATCAGAGGCACAGCGGCATTCGCGGCGGCGTCGATTGACGGGATCAGATTGTACTGCTGGAAGATAAAGCCGATATTTTCGAGCCGGAAATTGACCAGCTGCGTATCGGACAGATCATAAATGTCGGTTCCGAAAATCCGCACCTCGCCTTCGGTCGGCCACAGAATCCCGCACATGATGGAAATCAGAGTGGTTTTGCCTGATCCGCTTTCGCCGACCACATAGGTCATTTCGCCAGAGCGGATATCGGTGTCGATCCCGTGCAGCACGCGGATAGTGGACTGTCCGGCCTTGAAATCGCGGATGATGCCGCGTGCGCTGATCGCGGTTTCGGCGGTGGAGTGGGTCTGGTTTGCCATCGTGCTTTCCTCCGCCATCACCGGAACACCGATGCAGGTTCGGTCCGCAGCACGCTGCGCAGCCCGACATAGCCCGTCATCGCAAGGATCACGATTACCGCGCCCAGACTGACAAGCGGAATTTCCCACGGGATGTAGAAGCCCTTGAACGTCGGCACGCCGGAAAATCCGTAGATGAACAGGACTGTCCCGACGACGCCCAGCGCATATCCGACCGATCCGACCAGCGCGGCCTGCGCTGCGACCATTTTGACAAGCTTCCAATTGGTAACGCCAATCGCCTTGAGCGCGCCGAACTGTTTGATGTTGTCACGGATGAAGAGGCTGAATGTCAGGCCCACAATCGCAACGCCGACAACAAAGCCCAGAAACACGGTGATGCCGAAATTGGTCGGGATGCCGGTGTTCTCGATGATGAAATTCACGCCTGCCTCGGCGAATTCGTCGTGGGTTTCAGCCTTCAGCCCGGTCTGTTCCTCGATGCGCGCGGCGACGTCTTCGGGGGTTTGCCCCTCGCTCACCCCGACAAGTACAAAGGAAAGCCGGTTGCGCGTGCCCGGCACATAATTCAGCGCCTGACTGTATTTGGTGTACAGCACCACCTGACTGGTGAAGCTGGGGATCGCATCGGTAACGCCGCGTATGACGGCGCGCTGATCGTTCAGTTCCAGCCGTTGGCCGATGGGCTCTTCGCCGTTTTCGAACATGTTGGTGATGCCGACATCGTCGATGATGACGCTGTCCGGCATGGAGAGGACATCCTTCGTCTCCTCCAGCATGTTTTTCGGCATTCCGATCAGTGTTGCATCGTCAACGCCGATAATCTCGACAAATTCCAGATCGCCCGTGCTGGTGCGCACCGCTGCCGAACCGCGCAAATGCGGCACGGCCCATTCGACCCCTGCAACAGAGCGCACCTCGTCCAGCGCGGTGGAGGGCATTTCGTACTTCACGTCTGTCGTGCGGCTGACAGGGTCCATGACCCAGACTTGCGCTTCGGGGGTGTTGAACACGCCGCTCGCCCCGCGCTCGATCAGGCTGAAAAAGATCGTGAGCTGCTGGGTGATAAGCAGAGTGGAAAAGGCAATGCCGAACAGCAAGCCGTAAAACTTCTGCTTGTCGCCGGTCAGCATTCTTATGGCGATCCAGAGCATGGGGACGGAACCTTTATTATGCGCAGGGGTTGCTGAGCTGAGGGATTGCAATAATATTGAACGGTATCGTTTAGCGGCATCGAGCAATTGAACGGTCCCGTTCATTTTGTCAACCGCCATCGTTCAGAGCAGTTCCGAAGAGCATGAAGAAAAAAGCCGGACGCCCATCCGATCAGGCAAAGCGCCTTGCGATTATCGAAGCTGCATCAAAGCGTTTTTTCGATGACGGTTTTGCGGCGACCTCGATCGAGCAAGTGGCTGCAGATGCAGGCGTTTCCAAAGTCACGATCTACAATCATTTTGGCGACAAACGCGGGCTTTTCACCGCCGCGGTTGAGCTGGAGTGCGAGAAAATGCGCGGCTATTTCAGCCTCGATGATATGCCTGCCGGTTCCATCCGCGAACGCCTTAATGCGATTGGTGAGGGGATGAGCGCGTTTCTATCCCGCCCGGAAATGATCGCTTTCGAACGCCGAATCGCTGCCGAGACAGAGCATGAGCCCGCCATCGGTCTTGCCTTTCTGGAAGCGGGGCCGTGGCGGATGAAAGAGACATTTGCCGCCTTCCTCTCCCATGCGGACGCTCAGGGCGAATTGCGCATCGGGGACCCGATTCTGGCTGCGGAACAGTTTGCCGCCCTGTGTAAGGGCATGGGCGATCTCAACCTGCGCTTTGGCAAGGAAGTGCCCGAAGAAGACCGCCAGCGTCGCATCGCAGGTGCGGTCGATGTGTTCCTGTCAGCCTATGCCCTGCCGAATCAGGACGCGGTATGATTGAAAATTCGCATGACAGTGTTCGAAAATGAGCATCGCCACGGATAGGGCGCATTATCTTGCCATTCACTTGGCCCATCCTACATTGAACGCTCAGAAAGGAATCACCGCACAATGAGCGACCAGAACGATCCGCAGCAGCAACCCCCCGAGGGCCAGAACCCGTGGGTAAAGCAATTGATGATCTGGGGCGGCATTTTCCTTGCCCTGCTTCTGGTGGTTTCGCTGTTCAGCAATACGGGCGAAACTCCGGGCACGCAGATTGATTACTCCGACTTCATCGAACAGGTGGAAGACGGCAAGATCCAGAACGTACAGATCGGCGATGACCTGATCACTGGCTCTTACAAGAACGGCAAGACGTTCTCGACCCTGCCAATCGGCGCTGATCCCAAGCTGACCGAAGTGCTTCAGGAAAACGAAGTGACCTTCACGGGCAAGCAGCGCGAACAGACCAGTATGCTGGCGCTGATCCTGCTTAATTCCCTGCCGTTCCTGATCATTCTGGGTATCGCATTCTTTGCGCTGCGTCAGGTGCAGAAAGGCGGCGGCGGCGGTGCCATGGGCTTTGGCAAGTCCAAGGCGAAAATGCTGACCGAACGTTCAGGCCGCGTGACGTTTGACGATGTCGCCGGTATTGATGAAGCGCGCGAAGAACTTGAGGAGGTCGTCGAATTCCTCAAAGACCCGCAGCGCTTCTCCAAACTGGGCGGCCAGATCCCGAAGGGCGCTTTGCTGGTCGGTTCGCCGGGTACCGGTAAGACGCTGCTGGCCCGCGCGATTGCTGGCGAGGCCGGGGTGCCGTTCTTCACGATCTCAGGCTCGGACTTCGTCGAAATGTTCGTCGGCGTCGGTGCGAGCCGTGTGCGTGACATGTTCGAACAGGCTAAGAAGAACGCGCCGTGCATCGTCTTCATCGACGAAATCGACGCGGTGGGACGGTCGCGTGGCCACGGTCTTGGTAATTCGAATGACGAACGCGAGCAGACGCTGAACCAGCTTCTGGTCGAAATGGACGGTTTTGAGGCGAATGAAGGCATCATCATCGTTGCCGCCACGAACCGCCCCGACGTTCTTGACCCCGCGCTCCTGCGTCCGGGCCGTTTCGACCGTCAGGTTGTCGTGCCTGTGCCCGATATTGACGGCCGCGAGAAAATCCTTGGCGTCCACATGAAGAAAGTACCGCTGGCACCCGACGTAAACCCGCGCACTATCGCACGCGGTACACCGGGCTTCTCCGGTGCCGATCTCGCCAACCTCGTCAACGAAGCCGCCCTGCTGGCAGCGCGCCGTAACAAGCGTCTTGTCGCGATGCAGGAATTCGAAGACGCGAAGGACAAGGTCATGATGGGCGCTGAGCGTCGCTCCATGGTTATGACCGAAGACGAAAAGAAGATGACCGCCTATCACGAAGCGGGCCACGCGCTTGTTTCGATCAATGAACCGGCATCAGACCCGATCCACAAGGCGACGATCATCCCGCGCGGCCGTGCGCTGGGCATGGTGATGCGCCTGCCGGAACGCGACAGCTACTCCTATCACCGTGACAAGATGCACGCGAACCTGGCCGTGGCCATGGGTGGCCGCGTGGCTGAAGATATCATCTTCGGACATGACAAGGTTTCCAGCGGCGCATCGGGCGATATCCAGTACGCAACCGATCTGGCCCGCAACATGGTCACCAAGTGGGGCATGTCGGAAAAGCTCGGCCCGCTGCAATATGAGCAGCAGCAGGAGGGCTATCTGGGCATGGGCCAGTCCGCCCGTACAATGGGCGGTGCCGAAACCAACAAGCTGATCGACAGCGAGATCAAGCGTTTGGTTGAAGAGGGCCTGAAGCGTGCAACCGACATCCTGACCGAACAGGAAGACAAGCTGCACACGCTGGCTCAGGCGCTGCTCGAATATGAAACGCTGACCGGTGAAGAAATCAACACGCTGATGGATGGCGGTTCGATCGACCGTCCTGATGCTCCGAGCGGTCCGGCAGCAGTTCGTCCTGTCCACGGCTCTGCCATTCCCAAGGCGGGCAAACGCTTTGGCGGGGCAGGCAATGATTCAGGTGAGGCTCCGCAAGGCGCCTGATCACTTCGAAAGTGAGAACACAAACGGGCGCTGGAGTTGATCCGGCGCCCGTTTCTTATTGGCCATAGTGGCTGGGAAGCGCCCAACGCTCCCGTCAGAATGCGCCGAGGATCACCAGCACTTGCAGGAACAGCGCGATCACGATCCAGATAAACACACTCAGCACGATCAGCCGCCAAAGCGAGGACAGACGGCTGAGAGAATAGGTGCCGCGCAGATGCTTATAGAGATGGATCGGCGGCACGAGCAGGACCGAGAACACGATCAAGGGGGCCGGAACGCCCACCGCTCCCAGTATTGAAACGGTGATGAACAACAACGACATGAACGACAGCGAATAGGTGACGAAAATCGCGTGGTCATACGCCTTGAAACGCCGCTTCCACGCGAACAGCAACCACACGAACGGGATGGAGAGCGGGATCAGGAGCCAGCTGAATTTGTAGGCGTTGGCCTGCAATTTATACAGCATCAGGCCAGGGTTCTCATTCCACTTTTTCGCCAGCCCTTCATCAAGAAACTGGATGCCGGTCTCCCCCTGTATCAAGCTGTAATCCTCTGATCCTCTCTTTTCTGCGGCGCCTGCTTCTTCGCCATCGCCCTGCGCATCACCGGCAGGATCAGAAGCGGCGGGCAAATCCGTCATCTCGCCAATACGGGTAAGATCGCTTTCAAGCTCAACCTTGCGTTCTTCGAGCGCGCCGCGCCGCTCCGATCCTGCGTCGAGGGTGGGCATCTTCTCCTCAATGTCCGCAAGTTCCGTCCGAGCATTCGTCGCCGCGTCCTTCAGGCTGGCTTCGACAGTTTCGGGCTCATCATCGCCAAAGCTCGTGGGCGCAGACAGACCTACTATCTGGAAAACGGCGAACATGGCGAAGACGCTGAACAGGAACATCGCCATGGGACTGACGAACTTTGCTCGCTCCCCTTCGATGTAGCGTCGCGTAAGCGATCCCGGCCTGAATGTCAGCAGCGGCAAAGTGTGCGCCAGCTTGCCATCTAGGTGGAGAACGCCGTGCATCAGATCATGCCCGATCGCCCCGAGAGTGCGATGCACGTGGCGTTTCTGCCCGCAATTTGAACAGAACGCTCCGCTGCCGATAAAGCCGCAATTGGCGCATTCGCCGGCCTCACCACTGCCAGCAGCGCCATTTGCCGGATCAACAGCATTGGCCGCCAGCGATCCCTCTATCGCGGCGCCAAGACCTTCGGCGATTTCGCTCATGCAATTGCCCCCACGCAAACCCGCATCAAAATGTTGCACTGCACCCTAATCCCAGCCTGCGCCTGCGGGAAGGGGGCTTTACCAACTGTCGGGTTAATTGCCGCGTTATTTGCTGGCGAGCTTTCTTTCGATTGCGGTCCACAATTGGGTGAAGGCGCGCGCTCCGGGTGAACGCGGGGCAAAGGCGCCCACAGGCTTGCGTTCTACCGCGCATTGTTCAACCGCGCTCGCCAGAGGCACGGCGGGCCAGTCCGGATTGGCTTCACGTGCTTCTTTATGAAGGGTGCGGCGCATGTCGAGCATTGAGAGAACGGGCAGGATCGGCGGGTGCTTCTTCCCGCTTCCGCGCACTTCTTCCACGACAGCATCAAAAGCGCGCGCGGAGAGGGGGGAAGGCGGCAGCGGCACAATCACCACATCGGCAGCACGCATGACCTGACCGCTGATCTCATTCAGCACAGGCGGGCAATCGAAAATGATCCGGTCGTAATCCTTGGCCAGTGTTTCGGTCAGCTTGGCGAGGCGTTTTTTCTTGCCGATTTCGCTGAACTGGCGATCCAGAGTGCGGATGCTTTCATCGGCTGGCAGCAGTGACAGGTTATCATATTGCGTCGACTGGATCAGTTTCGAAGGATCCCGTTCCGTAGCAAAGACACTTTCCGCAGTGCGCTTTTTCTTGGGATCCACGCCAAGAAGGAAGCCGGAACCGTTGGCCGCGTCCAGATCCCAAAGCAGCGTCTTGCGCCGCGAATTATGCGCGGCACACCATGCCAGATTGGCCGCAAAAGTGGTCTTCCCGACCCCGCCTTTAACACTGTAAACTGCAATCGAAGCCATTTCCGGTGTCTCTCACTCCACTTAAAGCCCGCTGCCAATATTACACTTTAATTACAGGCCAAACGCAAGAGCGCCTGTCGCACGGTGCCAAAGTCCGGGCAAGCACCGCGCAAGGCGCGTCAGAAACCTGTCATCAAGGCAATGTGTAAGGCGCAGAAACGAAAAAGGCCGCCCAAAAGGCGGCCTCTCTCAAATCGGGACAGTTTGCCGTCCCGGAACGCTTCGTGGCAGGATCAGCCCTCGTAGTCTGCACCGACCGATGTTGAGCGGGTCGGTGCGGAAGCGGTGATGCGCAGCGCCTCTGCCGACTGGCTGAGCGAACCGATCTCATCAGCATCGTCTTCGTCGTCGGGCAGGATTTTCTGCAGGCTGGTGACGAGCGATTCCTGAAGCTCTTTCGGTTTGATCGTCTGTTCAGCGATTTCGCGCAGGGCGACAACCGGGTTTTTGTCACGGTCGCGATCAAGCGTCAGTTCCGAGCCGCCCGAGATTTCACGAGCGCGCTGCGCTGCAAGCAGGACGAGGTCAAAACGGTTAGGGACCTTGTCGACGCAATCTTCAACTGTAACGCGTGCCATGGGCGTATCTCTTCATTCGGAATTTCGGGATTGACGCCAGCTAGGGTGAGACGGCCAAAGAGTCAAGAAAATGCAACTCAAAAGGCGCTTCGTGCGTTGGGTAGTCGGCTATGGGACACAAGAACGATCACGACAGCGCAAACCCGCCCTGCGGTTACGCGGACGAAGCGCCCTTCACATGGTCGGGCAAGGGGCATGAATTCACCTTCTACCCCGCCGGATCGGATCGCCTCAGCGCGCTGATCGAGCATATCGAGAGCGCCCAAACATCGCTGCACCTGTTCTATTACATGTTTCAGGATGACAGATCAGGCAACAAGGTGCTCGACGCGCTGGTCGCAGCGGCGAAGCGCGGGGTGGAGGTGCATCTGATCGTTGATGCGTTCGGCAGTGATCCGCAGGAGGATTTCTTCGCCCCCATCATCGAAGCGGGCGGGCGCTTTTCCACTTTCTCGCCGCGCTGGAATGTCCGTTTCCTTATCCGCAACCACCAGAAATTCGCGATTGTCGACAAGACGAAAGTGATGACAGGCGGCTCTAATGTCTCGGATCATTACTTTGCCTCGCCCGAGGATAATGGCTGGTGCGATCTGGGTGTTTCCATCACCGGCCCCGTGGTTGAACGGTTCTATGCGTGGTTCGATTGCCTCTGTGACTGGGTTGAGGGCAGCGGATCGCAATTGCGACGTTTGCGGCGGATGATCCGGTGCTGGGAGCCGGGTAATGACGGGGTGGAGCTGCTTGTGGGCGGTCCGTCCGTCAGGCTGTATGGCTGGGCACACCGCCTGCGCGCCGATCTGCGAAAGGCGCGCAAAGTCGATCAGGTTTCCGCCTATTTCACTCCGCCCAGCAGCATCCGGCGCAAACTCCGCCAAGTGGCAAGGCGCGGCGAATTGCGGATGATCACCGCAGGCAAGTCAGACATTGACGCGACAATCGCAGCCGCGCGTTTGCATTATAAATCCTTCCTGAAAGCCGGCGCACAGATTGCGGAATTCCGGGCGTGCAAGCTGCATATGAAGCTGATGATCGTCGATGATGCGTGTTATTTCGGGAGCGCCAATATGGATAAGCGATCCTGGCGCGTGAATGTCGAACTGATGGTGCGCGTCGAAGATGCCGATCTGGCGCAACGCATGCGTGGCTTTATCGACCATGTCGAAAGCGGGGCGGAGCCGATCACACGGGAATGGCACGCGCGCCATGCGACCAAGCTGGCGCGATTTAAGTGGCGGGCAGCCTACGCGCTAGCCATGCTGGATTACTGGCTGTCGCGCAGGCTGAACCGTTAAAAGCCGTAATCCGAATAATCCTTCAGATTGGGCGATGTGAACTTGGTGTATTCGCTCTGGAACAAGAGCGGCACGTTGCCGGTGGAACCGTGACGCTGTTTGGCCACGTTGACCGATGCCTTGTTCTTTAGCTCCTCGTACTTCTCTTCCCATTCACGGTATTTCTCGACCGCTTCGGGGCTGCTGTTTTCCGTGGGGAAATCGGGTTTGATCGCTTCGAGATAATAGTCGTCGCGATAGACGAACCAGACCATGTCGGCGTCCTGTTCGATCGAGCCGGATTCGCGCAGGTCGGACAGCATCGGGCGCTTGTCCTCGCGTTGCTCCACCGCACGGCTAAGCTGGGATAGCGCGATCACCGGCACGCTCAGCTCTTTTGCGAGCGTTTTAAGCCCGCGGCTGATTTCCGAGATTTCGTTCACGCGGTTGTCATTCGCGCGGCCCGAACCCGACAGAAGCTGAAGATAGTCGACAATGATCAGGCCGATATCGTGCCGGCGTTTCAGGCGGCGGGCGCGGTTGCGCAGGCCTGCAATCGTCAGCGCGGCGGTATCGTCGATAAACAGCGGCAATTCGGCCAGACGCTGGCTGGCAAAGCTTAGCTTCTGGAAATCCTCGCGGCTCAGCTTACCCGAACGCAGCGCTTCGGAGCTGATCTCCGCCTGTTCGGCAAGGATACGCGTGGCGAGCTGGTCGGCGCTCATCTCCAGGCTGAAAAAGGCTGCGGGCGCGCCGAAATTGAACTCCCCGCCATCGCGCTGCCAGTTCAGATGCGCTTCGGCGCAGTTAAAGGCGATGTTGGTGGCGAGCGATGTTTTACCCATGCCCGGACGGCCCGCCAGAATGATAAGATCCGAATTGTGCAGGCCCGAAGTCTTGCGGTCCATCGAATCAAGGCCGGTTGTCTTGCCCGACAGCCCGCCGCCCGAATTCATCGCGGCTTCGGCCATCTTGATCGCCGTCATCGCCGCATCGCGGAAAGTCGAAGTTTCGTTCCCGCTTTCAGCGCCTTCGGCAACCTTGAATAGATCGGCTTCGGCTTTTGCAATGCGCTCCATCGGATCGACATCGTCGGACGTGTCCAGCGCCCCTTCGACAAGGCCGCGGCCCACCGTCACCAGTTCCCGCAACAAAGCGAGGTCATAAATCTGCTGCGCCAGTTCATAAGGCGCAAGCAGGCCTGATCCGTTCGCGGTCAGCTTCATCAGGTAATTGGGGCCGCCCAGTTCCTGAAGCGCTTCGTCCCCTTCGAATTGCGGACGCAAAGTCACCGGCGATGCGGTGGCGTTGCGGTCAAGCATCCGCAGGATCTTCTCGTAAATGCGCTGATGCAGCGGTTCGAAGAAGTGGTGCGGCTGGATCGGCGTGCGCAGTTCTTCGACCACGCGATTGTCAATCAGGACAGCGCCGAGAAAGGCGGTTTCTGCCTCAAGGTTAGAGGGAAGCTTGCGTCCTGTGCCATCAGCGCCGGTGGAATCGTCGCTGGGAAACAAAAGTGTCTCTGTGTCGTCCATCGGCCCTAAATGCTCGTTACGCCCCGTCTTGCGCAAGGGTCAAAGGCGACCATTTATTTTGCGCGAATCAACTTGCCCTGTGGATAGCGGGGATCGTCCTGGCGTGATTGCGTGGACGTATTCGCGGAAACGCTTGAAGTTGCCCCCTTCCATCTGCGAAGGCTGACCGGGTTATGGCAGTGCCGCCGTCCGATTCTACTGCGACCTCTCAACGGATCGCGCATATCTCGCTCGATGAAGCGACCATTTTGTGGCGCAATGCTGATGTGGAGCAGGAGCGCCGCGTCGCGATCTATGACCTGATCGAAGAAAACGCGTTCAAGCCGGTCAAAAGCGCAGAGAAAGGCGCGAGCGGCCCCTATCGCCTTCATCTTGCCGTTCGTGACGGACGGCTGGCAATGGATGTCAGCGATGCTGAAGGGGAGCTGTTGGAAACGCTGCTGATCGGTCTTGCCCGTTTCCGGCGTCCGATTCGCGAATATTTCGCCATTTGCGACAGCTATTATCAGGCCATCCGCAAGGCGACACCGGCAGAGATCGAGACAATCGACATGGCCCGCCGCGGCATACACAACAACGCAGCCGAGCTGCTGCTGGAGCGGTTGGAGGGGAAGGTCGAAACCGATTTCCCCACCGCGCGCCGCCTGTTCACGCTGATCTGCGTGCTCCACATCAAGGGCTGAAGTCTCGATGGCTGATCGCAGGCGAGCCCGGAAAACCACAACGGGAAAGCGCAGGAAGAAAAGCGGCGGTTTGTGGCGCCGGTTGCTGCAATTCGCGGCGCTGCTGGCACTGGTGGCAATCGGGTACGCGGCGTGGTTCTGGTATGACATGCAATCCTGGCGACCGGATGAGGCGACTTATCCTGAACAGGGCGCAGTCATTCCCAGCGGCAGCGGACCGGTCCGGTTCGAAACGTTGAAAGCGATCGGTGCGGACTTTGTTTATCTGGAGCTGGGCGCGATTGGTGCGGCGCCTGATCCCGGTTTTCGAGAGCGGTTCGCTGCCGCGCGCAAGGCGGGGCTGAAAGTGGGCGTCGTCCAGCCTTTCAATCCGTGCACGCGCGCAGACCCGCAATCGGCACGTTATACCCGTATGGTTCCGCGCGATGCCGATCTGTTGCCGCCGGCGCTTTCACTAATGGCGGCGGGAACCCATTGCGATCCGCAGGTGAGTGAGGCAGCGGTGACAAGCGAAGTCCTGACGCTGGTCAACCAGATCGAAGCGCATGCGGGTAAGCCTGCAATCCTGAAGCTGGGCGAAGCATTTGAAGACCGGTTCGCGATGGCTCAGGTTATCGAGCGTGACCTGTGGCTGATCCGTGACCGTTCGCGTCCACGCTATGCCTCGCGCCCGTGGCTGCTATGGAGCGCGAACAGCCAGCTTTCGAGCGAAGCAATGGCGCAGCCGGTTGAATGGGTAGTGGTACAAAGATGAATATTCCCGAACAGCAGGAACAGGATCTGATCGCGGCGGCAAAGGCGGCAGGGCAGCACGCCTATGCGCCCTATTCCGACTATCAGGTCGGCGCGGCGCTGTTGTTTGATGACGGGGCCATTATCACCGGCGCGAATGTCGAAAATGCCAGCTATGGCCTTGCCCTGTGCGCAGAGACCAATGCGGTTTCGAAGGCCATGAATGAAGGCCGCCGTTCAGGTCTGATTGCGGTCGCTGTGACCGGGCCTGAAGGCAAAGGTGACGGCGCATCGATCACACCTTGCGGAAGATGTCGCCAAGTCCTGAATGAAATCGCGCAATTGGGCGGCACGGATCCTGTGGTTCTATGCGTGGGCGAACGCGAGGTGGTTCGAATTACTTTGTCTGCGCTGTTGCCCCATTCATTCGGGCCGGCGCATCTGGTCTAGCTTCCCAGAATATCGCCCAGCGCCCCGCCAATGCCGCGCAGCGGGTTCTTGCGGAAGGCTCGTTCTTCATTGCCGACATAAGAGAAAATGCCGTCGAGCCCCTGATCGGTGACGGACCGGTTGATGCTCTGCCGGTTCAGACCTGCCTGCCGGATAAAGCTGTGCTTGTCCGCCAGGCCGTCAAAGGTCGAATAGACGCCAAGGCTTTCCAGCGCCCCATCGACCAAAGGTTCCAGCTTGGAATGCAGCGCATCATTGGAAGAACGGCGCAGATATTGGGTGCCGCCATCGTTCTGACGGACGATTCCGGGGGCATCGCTGAAGGAAAGCCCGTCAATCGCATCGCGGAAGATGGGCTTTGCTTCCCCCGCGGCGATGCCTGCTGCATCGTTGATCTTGCGGGTCAGCCCGTCGAGCACGCCCAGACGGCTTGCTCCGCCAAGGATCGAACCGAGCAGGCCGCCGCGCGATTTGCCCACAATCGGCAAGCCAATCCGCACAGCTTCATCAGCGTAAAACGCGCCCGGAACAGCTAGCTTGTCCAGCGCGCTGTCGGTAGCCTTGCCCAGCAGGGATGACAGGTTCAGCCCTTGCGCAAAAGCGGGGGCGGGCATCGCAACGAACGCTCCGCTGGCAGCGATGCCTGCGATAAAGGCGCGGCGATTGAGATGCGTGATCATGGCAAAGTCTCCCGATAATGCGAGAAACATACCACATTCGCGCCGCGCCTTGGGTAAATTGATGTGTCCTACCCCTCGCGCGTCTCAATCCACTCCAGCAGCGCCGCCAGACAGTCGCGTGCCAGTACCTTGCACCGTTCGGGTGACCAGCCCTGCTCCGGCTCGGGAAAGTCGGCGAGGTCCTTGAATGGCATTTCCAGCGTCATTGCGCAGGCGCCGTAACGCTCTGCCACCTGATTGGTGCTGATCGTCAGATTGGCGCGGCCAGCGGGTGCGGTCGGATAGCCGAGCTTTGTCTGGAAATCCGGAGTGCGCCGGTCAAGGATCGCGCGGTAGCGATAGAACTGGTTGCCCAGATCATCGGTCCAGCTCGGGATGCCTTCAAATCCGGCAAGGAAGTTAGCCGGAATGGCTTCATCGCCGTGAACATCCATCGCGAAATCGACGCCTGTTTCGTCCATGCGCCCACGGATGGCGAGGACTTCGGGCGATTTTTCCGCGCTTGGCTCTGCCCATTCGCGGTTGAGGTTGGTGCCAACGGCATTAGTGCGCAAATGCCCGCGCGCCGATCCATCGGGATTGCAGTTGGGCACGATGTGCAAACGGCAATGCTTGCGCAGCCCGCGTGCGATAGGATCGGCAGGATCGGTCAGGCTTTCCAGCGCCCCTTCCATCCACCATTCCGCCATGCTTTCGCCGGGATGCTGGCGGGCATACAGCCACACCTTCATATCGCCATCGCCCATTTCCAGCATATCGAGAGGCCGCCCGTCGAGCGTCTCCGTCAGGCGGATCAGGTCCACGCCTTCGCTGGCGGCGGCCTCGGCGACGAGATCGTGATGACGCTCAATCGAATAGGGCGCGAAATAGGCGAAATAGACGATGTCCGATGCGGGGGTATAACGGATGGTGAGCGTGCCGTTCTCTTCCGCCTGATCGAAACTGCTGGCCGCGCGCGCCCAATATTCACGGTCTTCCGAAACGCATGCATCGTAATCGGGCCAGCCACCGGTATAGGCGCTTTCATTAAGGCCGGTGATCTTCAGTTCCAGCTCCTCACCCGCGCCGCCGGTCACGCGGAAGTGAAACCACTGCGCGAATTCGGAATTGAAGTCTTTGCGCAGCGCAAGGCGCGCCTGTTTTCCGGAGATGGAGAGCACTTCGATATTGCCGCTGTCGAAAGCGGCGTCGATACGAATATCGGTCATGGCTGGTTGTTCAGTTCCTCGACTTGGATGGTCACGGTTTCGCCATTGCCGCCGGGGAAGTCCTTGAACAAGGCCGCGGCCAGCGTCTGGGCGTTGATTTCGACCGGTGCGTAGGGGGAATTGATGCTGGTGGGAAGCTGCGCGCGCCCTTCCCAAAGGCTTTTTGTGCTGCCATCGGGCGCAACTTGCTCGATCCGCACGCTCAGGCGGGAGGTCACGCGCGGCCCCGAACTGCCGCCGCCCAGATTGATGCCGACCCCAAGGCCCAGCCCGCTGCCAAAGCTGCCGGTGCGCCCTCCAACACCCACGCTGACAGGGCTGTTGCGGCGCTGGGGTTCCTGAACGGCGGAACGCTGCGTTTCAACGAGTGCCCGCTGGCCTGCTGGGGCATCATCGCCAACGATTGTGTAGCCCAGCGATGCCAGTTCATTCCCGACCGCAGCACGAAAGGCATCACGCGCTGCTTCGTTCTTCAGGTCTTCGGAAAATCGCAGCGCGATCGTTCCCTGGCCCAGCTGCGCTGGCTGATCCGCCACAAAACGGGTCACTTCGACCGGCCCGGTATAGGCCCCTCCGGCGCAGGCGGAGATCCCTGCCAGCGCGATAGGCAGGGCAATCAGGCGAAGTTGGCGATGGCTTTTCAGCATTGTGCGATCCTTTTTTCAGGGCCTTTGTCTGCGGCCTCTCTACAGCTTCGTGTTAAAAGTCCAAAAGCTCCATTACCCACCAATGTCTTCATTTTATGGCAGCGTTTCTATGGTTAAAGGGTGCCCATGACTGATTCAACAAGACCACGTGTCCTCGTCACCGGCGGTGCAGGTTATATCGGCAGCCACGCTGTACTGGCTCTTCGTGATGCCGGTTGGGATGTCGCCGTGATCGACAATCTCACCACCGGCTTTCGTTTTGCGGTGCCCGATGACGTTCCGCTGTATGAAGGTGATATCGAAGACGCGGAGCTTCTGGCGCGTATTTTTGCGGAGCAAGGTATCGGTGCCATCATGCATTTTGCCGGCTCTATCGTGGTGCCCGAAAGCGTGGAGAATCCGCTCAAATATTATCACAACAACACCGCAAAAAGCCGGGCTTTGATCGAATCGGCGGTGAAGGGCGGCGTTTCGCACTTCATCTTCTCCAGCACGGCAGCGACTTACGGCATTCCCGAAGAATCGCCGGTGACAGAAGATACACCGCAAAAGCCGATCAACCCGTATGGCTGGTCAAAACTGATGACGGAGCAGATGCTGGGCGATACGGCTGCGGCCCATCCGCTGAATTTCTGCGCGCTGCGGTATTTTAACGTCGCGGGTGCTGATCCGCAGGCGCGCTCCGGTCAGTCCACGGCAGGGGCGACTCACCTGATCAAAGTTGCTGTTGAGGCAGCGCTGGGCAAGCGCGATCATGTCAGCGTGTTCGGAACGGACTACGATACGCCCGATGGCACTGGCGTGCGCGATTACATCCATGTCAGCGATCTGGCCGCCGCCCACGTTCTGGCGCTGGAGGCTCTGGTTGCACAACCTGCGCGTTCGCTGACGATGAATTGCGGATATGGCAAAGGCTTCTCCGTTCTAGAAGTTCTCGATGCAGTGGACCGCGTTACCAATATGCAGATTTCGCGCAAGCTCGAAGGGCGGCGTGCAGGCGATCCAGACCAGCTGATTTCCGACCCGTCGCGTATCCGTGCGGAGCTGCCGTGGACGCCGCGCCATGCCGATCTTGATACGATCATCGAACACGCGATGGCGTGGGAGCGTAAGCTTTCCGAATTGCGCGGCACGGATTGAAGCAATTTGCGGCTGACTCTTGCTTGACGAAAACGGCAGGCAAGGGTAGTGGCCCCCTCACAAATTCCGCGCGTCGGACCGATTCCGGCGCGCTTTTATATTCGAGAGACCGAAAATGAAGATCCGCAACAGCCTCAAGTCGCTGAAGAACCGCCACCGCGATTGCCGCGTGATCCGTCGTCGCGGCCGTACCTATGTCATCAACAAGACCAATCGTCGTTTCAAGGCTCGTCAGGGCTAATTGAACGCTGGCTGCCTGAGGGCGGCTAATCGGTTGCAGCGGCCCGCCTCCATGCAGGAGTGCGGGCCGCAGCCGTTTGAGGGTACGGATTATGAGCAAGGCTGTTGTTTTCGATGTGGGCCGCGTGCTGTTCCAGTGGCAATTGCGGGCGCTGTTTGAAAAACTGATTGATGATCCCGCCCGGCTTGACTGGTTTCTGGAGAATGTCGTCAGCGAGGAATGGCATTTCCAGCATGATCGCGGCGCAACTCTGGCTGAGATGCTGCCGGCGCGAATCGCTGAATTTCCCGAACATGCATTGCTGATCGCGGCCTATGCGGCGCGCTTCAACGAAACCGTGCCCGGCCCCGTCGAAGGCGTGCACGATCTGGTTGAGCGGCTGAATGCCGCCAGAGTACCGCTATTCTGTCTGACCAATTTCGGTGATGAACTGTTCGCCCAGTTCAGGGCCGCGCACCCGATCTTTGACGTGTTTGAGGACATCATCGTGTCGGGAGAGGAGCGAATCGCCAAACCGGACGCGCGCATCTACGAGATCGTGGAGCAGCGCAGCGGGCGAGGTGGAGACCACTTGTTCTTCACCGATGACAATCCCGCCAATATCGAAGCGGCCAAAGCACGCGGCTGGGATGCGCATCTGTTCACTGATGCCGCCACGCTCGAATCGCAGTTGATCGCTTCGGGGTTTCTCTGAGGCGGTTATCTGGGCCGCCCTGCATCCCGTTCGATATAGCTCTGCCGCACATAAAAACACCCCCGGTAACAACCACTGGGGAGCGGTCGTACCGGGGGCAGAATGGCCGATCCTGCGTGGAGAGATGCAGGATGGCGCGGGGATCAGATCAGTGGCTTAGTTGCCGTTGCACTTTGCCAGTTTCTCTTCGCTCAGGGCCTTGCCCTTGGCGGTGAAAGAGGTGATTTCGCCGAATTCACGGGCAAGACCACGGCAGATGCGCATCGGGCGTGCGGTGCCCTTGGCAGCGACGCAGGTCGTGTCACGGCAGTTCCATGCAACGCCGCCAGCGACAGCACGATCGTCTTCTGCCGGTGCAGCGAGGGTTGCGGTGTAATAGGGGGCAGCGGCCTGGGTGGTCACCGGTGCCAGGCTGGCACCAAGAGCAACGGTCGCGGTCGCGATGAGGGAAAGACGGCTTGCAGCCTTGAGAGAGAGGGTCATTGCGGGGTCCTTCGGAACTTAGGGGTCTTAAAAATTGTGCAACGCAACGTTTTTATTTAAAACTGATTGCTGAGCGCTACCTATGCGATTCGATTTTAAGTTGCAACCGAAAACTAAAAAGTCTTTCAGCCGGATTTTGTTCCCAGCGAATTTTGGGCTAACAAGGTTGCACAGAGAGGACTGAATTATGGGCGAAGTAAGAGAGTCACTGCGCGAACTTATCGATTGCGGACTGCCGCAAGCGCTTGAGGTTATGGGAGAACGCTGGTCTTTCATGATCCTTCGGGCGAGCTTTAACGGACTCAAACACTTCGAAGAATTTCTGACCGAACTCGGCATTGCGCGGAACATCCTGTCGAACCGGCTGGCAAAGCTTGTTGATCATGGCATCCTCCAGCGCAAGCCTTGCGAGGATGATCGCCGCAAGATCGAATACCGCCTGACGGAGAAGGGTTTCGATCTGCTGCCTGCGATGGTTGCGCTGCGCCAATGGGGGCAGAAATACGGTTCGGAGGCGGTCAGCGAAGATCCTGTTCTTGTCGATGAACGTGATCGTCTGCCGGTTGGTCCGGTATCCATGCTGTCGCATGACGGCCGCATTCTCGATCATCTCGGCCTGAATCTTGTGAAGCGCGAAGACGTCGGCAAGCGTCCGGATGGCACGATTGCCGCTTCGGCAGACAGCCTTAAAACCGGCGATGTCATCAGCCTCGACAAGTTCAAGGCCGCTGGCTGAACCCGGCGGGGCAACGGCCCTGTGTATTAAGTGAGGGGATCACCCCCGGCTGCACTTGACCCCAGCCGCCAGCACTGGCGTGAGAGAGGGGATGAATGCGTCCCCTGCTCTCGATCTGTCTGAAAATCGGCACCCGCTTTTCCGCGCGAAAGAGATTTTGCGCGACACATTCGGGTTCCCCGATTTTCGCGGCAAACAGGAAGCCGTCGTCAGTCGCATACTGGACGGGCAGCACACTCTTGCGCTGATGCCGACAGGCGCGGGTAAATCGCTGTGCTATCAATTGCCCGCGCTGGCACGGCAGGGGACGGCCATCGTCATTTCCCCGTTGATTGCGCTGATGCATGACCAGATCCGCGCCGCGCAGGCGCTGGGTATCAGAGCGGCTTCGATGACCAGCGCCGATGCGGACAATGCCTCCACCGCGCAGGCATTGCGGGCGGGAGAGCTGGATTTGCTCTATGTCGCCCCTGAAAGAGCGAACACGCAGGGCTTTCGCAGTCTTCTCGACCAGATCGACATTTCCCTTTTCGCGATTGATGAAGCGCATTGCGTTTCTGAATGGGGGCATGATTTCCGCCCCGACTACCGTGACTTGCGCCCGATACTGGACCAGTTTGCCTACGTCCCGCGCCTTGCGCTGACAGCGACGGCGGACAAGGCGACGCGGCTCGATATCCTCAAACAGTTGGGCTTGCCCGAAAACGGAATGATTGTCGCCGGCTTTGATCGCGCAAACATCCGCTATGCGATTGCTCCACGTGATAACGGCGGACGCCAGATTGCCGACTTTATCGCATCCAGGCGCGGCGCGGGGATCGTCTATGCGGGCAGCCGCAAGGGGTGTGAACAGCTGGCGGAAAAGCTGAAAGGCACCGGGCGGCCTGTGGGCGTGTACCACGCAGGTCTGCCACCAGAACTACGCGCCCGCGCGCAAGCGGATTTCGTGGCATCGGAAGATATGGTGATGGTTGCGACTATCGCCTTTGGCATGGGGATTGATAAACCTGATGTGCGGTTCGTCGTCCATGCCTCCCTGCCCAAATCGATTGAGGCCTATTATCAGGAAACAGGCCGTGCGGGCCGCGACGGCGATCCGGCAGAAGCGCAATTGTTCTGGTCTGCCAATGATTTTGCCAAAGCGCGGCAGTGGCTGGGCGATATCGAAGAGGCACGTCTGGTGAGCGAACGGGCGCGGCTGAATGCGCTGGCAGGGCTGGTTGAAAGCGCCACGTGCCGCCGTGCGATCCTGCTGCGCCATTTTGGCGAAAGCCCAGCCGAGACTTGCGGCAATTGCGACAATTGCATTGATCCGCCCAAGGTTCTGGATGTCACCCAACTCACGCAGAAGTTGCTGAGCGCGGTGTACCGGACCGGGCAGACCTATGGCATGGGCCATGTGGAGAAAGTGCTGCTGGGCCGGGAGGATGATCGGGTTGTGGAACGCGGGCATCACGCCCTATCCGTTTTCGGTATCCTTTCCGCTGACGAAGCGCCCTTGCTGCGGCATGTCATGCGCGCGGCGACGGCGCAGGAGATGCTGGTTCAGACTGAACATGGAGGTCTGGCCCTCGGCCCCGGCGCGCGGCCCGTGCTTAAAGGGGAGCGCGAGGTTCTGATTGCAGAGCCTCCGCGCAAGAATCGCCGAGGCCGTCGCGGTGCTGATAATCCTGTCGGCGATCCGCTGTTCGAAGCTCTGAGAGCCAAGCGGGCCGAGCTTGCCCGTGCCAACGGCATTCCCGCTTACATCATATTCCACGATAGTGTGCTGCGCGAAATCGCCGCCGCGCAGCCAATGGACATGGACGAAATGGCGCAGGTTCCCGGGATCGGTGCGAAAAAGTTGGAGACCTATGGCGAAGACTTTTGCCAGGTCGTCTGGGATTTTGCCGGCTAGCCTTCAGCGTTTTCGAGCAGTTCCCGGCTTTCCTGCGTTGCTGGCAAAGCATCATCAGGCGGGCGAAAGCTGGTGGCGAGCTTCCTTGCCAGATCGCGGGTCAGAAGTGCGTTTAGGGATATCCGCAGCGATTCATGCTTGCGAGCCAGACGTCGCAGCGCCTCGCTATCCCATTCGACATAACGCACGCCCTGAGGCGCGACGGTGGTTGCCGTTGTTCTGCGCTCAAGGACATAAGCGACCTCTCCGACGAAATTGCCTTCGGGTAATCGGAACTGCCGGTCACGTTTCTGGACAGAGATTGTGCCTTCAAACACATAGAACAGCGCATCGGAAGGTTCGTTTTCCATGGTCAGGACTGTGCCATCGGGATCTGTGGCTGTCTGCCATTTGGCAAGTTTTGCGATGCGCCGGAATTGCCCGGGGCTGAGCGTTTCAAACCCGTCATACAGCTGTTTTTCATCCGGTGTCATCGTCAGCAGGGTGCGCTCCATCACGATTTGGCCAAGCACCCAGAGATTGATCGCAACCATAAGCAGGCTGGTGACGATGGCCTCCCACAAGGGCCCTGCATCGACGAGGTAATAATAGGCGATGTAGACGAATGTTGAGACGACAATCAGCACACGCAGGCGCAATTCGTCACGGATAGCATAAGCCAGCAGCAACAGGCCTGCGCCGATATAGATTAGCCAGTCCGGATCGAAGCCGATCACCGCACACCCACGAATTGACGATAACTGAGCGCTTCAGCGATGTGTTCGCGCCCGACCTGATTTGCGCCTGCAAGATCGGCGATGGTGCGCGATACTCTTAACATACGGGTATAGCTGCGGGCCGAAAGGCGCAGTTTCTCCGCCGCTTGCATCAACAGAGTGCGCCCTGCATCGTCAGGCGCTGCAAATTCTTCCAGCGCCTCTCCCTGCAATTCCGCATTCGAACGCACGCCCCTGTTCGCGCAATGCGACCGCGCCGCATTGACTCGCGCCGCGACATCCGCGCTGGTTTCCGAAGGGGGCGGAAGGGACAGGTCCATCGCGCTAACTGCTGCGACTTCGACATGCAGATCAATACGATCAAGAAGAGGGCCGGATAGTCGCGCCTGATATTCACTGGCACAGCGCGGCCCGCGCGCGCAGGTGTGGCCCGGTTCACCAGCATGGCCGCATCGGCACGGGTTCATCGCCGCGATCAACTGCACCTGCGCGGGGAAGGAGACGTGCGCGTTCGCTCTTGCCACGTCCACTTGTCCTGTCTCCAGCGGCTGGCGCAGCGAATCGAGCACAGGGCGCTGGAATTCGGGCAATTCGTCAAGGAACAGGACGCCAAGATGGGCGAGGCTCACTTCGCCGGGGCGCACTTTCAGACCGCCGCCTGTGAGTGCGGCCATGCTGGCGGAATGGTGCGGCGCGCGAAAGGGGCGCGCGCGACTGATCCGGCCTGCTTCCAACGTTCCGGCGACCGATTGCACCATCGAAACTTCCAGCGCTTCGGTCGGGGTGAGCTCGGGCAGGATACCGGGCAGGCAGCTTGCAAGCAGGCTCTTGCCTGATCCGGGTGGGCCAACCATCAGCAGGTTGTGCCCTCCGGCCGCGGCAATTTCCAAGGCCCGCTTGGCGGTTTCCTGCCCCTTTACCTGTTTCAGGTCATTCACAGGCGGCGCTTCGGCTACGTCGCCACGTTCAGGTTCCGCCAGAACGCTTGCGCCTTTCAGATGGGCGAGCAGGCTGGACAGGTCCTTGGGCGCCAGAACGGGCACGCCGCTGGCCCAGCGGGCTTCTGCGCCCTGATCGGCTGGGCAGATCAGTCCGCAATCGGCTTCGCTTGCATAAAGGGCCGCGATCAGCACACCGGGCGACGTGACGACGCGGCCATCCAGCGAAAGCTCCCCCACGGCGACCCAGTCGCCCAGCTGTTCGGCATCAGTCACACCCATCGCCGCCAGCAGGGCAAGCGCGATCGGCAGGTCGTAATGCGATCCGTCTTTGGGCAGATCGGCAGGTGAAAGGTTAATGGTGATCCGCTTTGGTGGCAGTGCCAGCCCCATCGCGGCGAGCGCCGCTTGCACACGTTCGCGGCTTTCCGAAACAGCCTTGTCAGGCAGGCCGACCACGCTGAAGCGCGGCAGACCGCTGGCGACTTGGCACTGGACCTCCACCGGCTTTGCCTCAAGACCGAGATAGGCGACGGTTCTCACCAACGCGACCATGCGTGATCCCCCCTTATGAGACCGTCTTTAGTAAATGCTTCGTCGGGCCTGTTTCTGCCGTGTTAATAAGACCTTGTCGAGCGCGTAAGAGAGCCTGCGCAATATTTGTGAAAGCATAACCTTTTGCAAAATAGTCAGGCGCGTAGGCGACAAGGATAGTCCATGAAATGGATTGCTCTTCTTTTCGCCGCTGTGCAGATGCTGGTCTTGTCAGGCCCTGCCTATGCCCAGCAGAGTGCAGCGTACCGGACGGTCAGCACGACTAGCTGGGTTGAAGAGTGGGATGCGACGCAGCAACGCTGGGTCCGCGTTTCGGAGACTGCTCCGGCCCGCCGCGCGCAGGCTGAATCGCGCGCACCGAAATCTCATCAGTTGACCACGACACGCGTTGAGTCGCTGCCTGCGAACATGAAGGCCACTACGCGCGTTTACGAAGCCAGCCGCTTTGCCCTGCCCATGCAGGTGCCTGCGGTCGCGAACCGTGCCAGTGCGGCGATTGCGCAATATGGACCTTTCATGGTTCTGGACGGCAAGCGGGCGGCAATGATGGGTTCGACGGATACGAACAGCCCGCGCTATTTCGAGGCTATGCTGCGCGATTTTCCGAATATCGAGCTGCTCGAAATGGTCGAGGCACCGGGCACCAGCAATGATATCGCCAATCTCGAAGTGGGTCGTCGTATCCGAGCAGCCGGCATTTCGACTCATGTGCCGCGTGGCGGCTCTGTCCGGTCGGGTGCGGTTGAGCTGTTTCTGGCCGGAGCGAATCGGACGATGGAAGACGGTGCGCAATTCGCGGTTCACGCATGGATGGACAATTACGGGCGCCAGCCAAAGGATTTCGCACCCGATTCAGATGCAAACCGCCTGTATCTGGACTATTATACAGAGATGGGCTTCAGCGAAAAACGCGCACGTGAGTTTTACGCGATGACCAATTCTGTTCCTCATGCGAGTGCAAAATGGCTGGGCGCAAACGAAATGCGCGGTTGGATCCGTCCCGAACGCGCTCCTGCGGCCCGCAGCGTTGTAACCTTCGCAAAGGCCCGATTCGAGATCGAAGCAGCACAGACAGGTCCGATCATGCTGAACCACGCGTATTTTGATGCGCCGGTTGTGCTTGCTGCGGCTCCAATCGTTGAGGATGCTCCGGTGATTGATTATGCCGACATCGGCACGATCATGATTGCCAATGCGAGTGCGGCCCAAACCTACACTTTTCTTGACTCGTAATCGGCTTTCCCATAGTTGCGCGCGCCTGACCTGAGCGCTTTGCTTTGATTCAAAGGTGGGGCGCGCAAATTTCAGGCGGCTGAGCAGGGGTGACTTTGCACCAGCGCCAAACCAGTATTTTTCGAGGATGATATGAAGCGGACTTTCCAGCCCAGCAATCTTGTGCGCAAGCGTCGCCACGGTTTCTTCGCGCGCAAAGCCACTGTCGGTGGCCGTAAACTGCTGCGTGCTCGCCGTCGTCGCGGCCGTAAGAAGCTTACTGCCTAATTATAGAGGCGTCCTTGATGGGCGCCTGTCTGCGGGCCAATAGCCCTTTATGGCTATCGGTCCACTGGCCGATGCGCCGTTTCGCTTGCGGGCTCCCTTTGGGGGCCCGTTTGCGTTATCTGGACGATGATGCTCTCTATCTTGACAAAGCGCGCCGATTTTCTTGCGGCCAATAAAGGGCTGCGCAATGCGCGCCCCGGCTTTGTCCTGCTGACGCGGCCCAATGGCGGTCAGGGCAGGCGATACGGCATCACTGTGACGAAGAAGATCGGCAACGCTGTGGTCCGCAACCGGATGAAGCGGCGCTTTCGCGAGCTGCTGCGCGCTGCGCTGCCTGAAATGGGTCTGGACGATCACGATCACGTGCTGATCGGCCGCGCGGGCGGGGTGGAGCGGGACTTTGCCAAAATGGCGCATGAGCTTGAAATCGTCCTTGAACGCGCAGCGCAGGGTAAGGGCGACAGCGCACGCCGCCCGCGCCGGGGCAAAAGGCCAGGCAATACCGGCAAGCCGCGACAATGAAGCATGTTCTGATCATGATCGTGCGCTTCTGGCAGGTAGGGCCATCGCGAATTCTGCCGCCCACTTGCCGCTTTGCGCCTTCTTGTTCGCAATATGCGATAGAGGCGCTGACAAAGTATGGAGTCTTCAAGGGTGGATGGCTGACGATAAAGCGGCTAGGGCGCTGCCACCCATGGGGAGGGTGCGGGCACGATCCGGTTCCATAAGCGAATCGGGTGCGGTTTTCTCACCCATGGCAAATCACGGCTGTAATGCCTACGTAAGACACTTCAGGAATTCACCTCAGGGATCGTCTCTTGGATAATTCGCGCAATTTGTTGCTGGCCTTTCTGCTATCGGGCCTGCTGATCTTCGGTTGGGATGCCGGCATGCGGTATTTCTACCCGCAGCCTGAAACGACGGAAGAAAGTGCCTCGGTCGATGGCGCGGCTCCCGCTGCGCAAACCAGCGCCGGGGGCGTTGCTGGCACCAGCACGGTAGCTGCAGACATCGATGGCGCGACGCCCGATGCCGGCCCGGTTGATCTGTCGGCAGCATTGGCTGATCCACAGCGCGTCGTCATTGATGCGCCGCGCATTGCAGGTTCGATCAATCTGGTTGGCGCGCGGGTCGATGACATCGTGCTCAAAGACCACCGTCAGACGGTTAAGAAGGACAGCGGCCCGGTCCGCCTGTTCGCGCCGGAGCGTACCGAGGACCAGTATTTTGCGGAGTTTGGTTTTATCATCGGCGGTCGTCGACTGCCCGATACGCTGGTTTGGGAAGCGGACGGTGCAAAACTGACGCCGCAGACGCCCGTCACTCTCAGCGCAGTTGACGGCGAAGGCATCACCTATTCGATCAAGCTTACGGTCGATGACGGTTACATGATTACCGCCGAACAATCCGTCACCAACAGTTCGGGCGATGCAGAAATCGTCCAGCCCTTCGCCTTTGTGAAGCGCACGGATCGCACCGCGACGCCATGGGAATGGCTGGTTCACTCCGGCCCGACCGGCGTTTTTGGCGGTGTGGTTGATTATGATCAGGATTACGAAACGCTTGCAGAAACCGGCAAGGTCACGGGCGATGGCGCACCGTCATGGCTGGGCTTTTCCGACCGTTACTGGCTTTCGGCGCTTGTGCCGGGAGACGGCAAAGGCACCACCAATGCAGAAGGTGCCTTCCGTTCGCTGGGCGACACTCTCTTCCGTGCCGATGTGCTGTATGAAGCGCAAACGCTTGCCAGTGGTTCCACGCTGACGCAGCAGACCCGCCTTTTCGCCGGAGCCAAGGAAAGCGTCGTTCTCGATGATTACGAAGAGAGTGGCATCACACTGTTCGGCAAGGCGATCAGCTGGGGCTGGTTCGAGATTATCGAGAAGCCTCTCCTTTGGCTATTGCGCCAGCTGAACAGCCTGATCGGCAATTTCGGTGTCGCGATTATCGCGCTAACATTCATCATCCGCGGCCTGATGTTCCCGATTGCTCAAAAGCAGTTTTCATCCATGGCTCAGATGAAGGCGCTGCAGCCGAAAATGAAAGCGATCCAGGAACGCTACAAGGATGATCGCCAGGTCCAGCAGCAAAAGATCATGGAGCTGTACAAGGAAGAGAAAGCCAATCCGCTGGCGGGTTGTCTGCCGCTTCTGCTGCAGATCCCGATCTTCTTTGCTCTTTACAAGGTCCTGATCCTGTCGATCGAAATGCGGCACGAACCGTTCCTGTATATCAGCGATCTTACAGCGCCCGACCCGGCGACAATCCTGAACCTGTTCGGCCTGCTGCCGTTCGAGGTGACCGGCTTCCTTGGAATTGGTGTGCTGGCCATCCTGCTTGGCTTCACGATGTGGCTGACATTCCGCCTGAACCCCAGCGCGATGGACCCTGTGCAGCAGCAGATTTTCAATCTGATGCCGTGGATCCTGATGTTCGTAATGGCGAGCTTCGCTTCAGGTCTGCTGTTGTACTGGGTAACCTCCAACGTCCTGACGTTGGCGCAGCAGAGCTATCTGTATTCCAAGAACCCGCAGCTGAAAGCGGCTGCGGAAAAGGAAAAGGCTGAACAGGCGAAGAAGAAGGCGCAGGAAGACGCGGAAAAGAGCGAAGCGTGACGCCAGAGGAAATCCGCGAACAGCAATTTCGGGAGAAAGCCGCATCTCGCCTGTTTTCCGGACGGGTCGACTTCCTGCTGTCCGCTCCTCAGCTGAAGTTTCTGCCTGATCCGACTGTGCCAGAAATCGCTTTTGCCGGGCGTTCCAATGTCGGCAAGTCCAGCCTGCTAAACGCCTTGACCGGGCGCAAGGCAATCGCGCGGGCTTCGGTCACACCGGGGCGCACGCAGGAGCTGAACTTTTTCGAAGTGGGTGAGCCCACGCAGTTCCGGCTGGTCGATATGCCTGGCTACGGCTTCGCAAAAGCGCCGGTGAAAGTGGTTGAGCGCTGGAAAAATCTGGTCCGCAGCTACCTTCGCGGGCGGCAGGTCCTGTCGCGCAATCTGGTGCTGGTCGATAGTCGGCACGGGCTCAAAGACGTCGATCGCGAGATGATGAAGATGCTGGACGAAGCAGCCGTCGGCTATCGTATCGTCCTGACCAAGACCGACAAGATCAAGGCGAGCGAGCTTGAACGCGTCGCCAACAAAGTCGCGGACGAGGCCAAGAAACACGTCGCTGCACACCCCGAACTTCACCTGACGAGCGCCGAAAAAGGCGGAGGGATCGAAGCTTTGCGAGCCGCTGTTGTCGCGGATGCCATGGGCGAAAGCTGGTTCACGCGCTGAAGCTGGCCGTCGGCCTGATGCATCGCTCGCGTCTGCTTCTTAACGTCATAAAAACCATAACGATTTAGTACTCGTCCAGTGGCTGATTTAGTCATTTCTTCACCACCGATGCGCTAGGGATTGCGTGCATTTTGGGGGTGAAACTGTGATCAATTTTGTCCGAGAGTTAACCGCTGAC
>JAXHVK010000010.1:0-43106 GCA_034211135.1 Pseudomonadota bacterium | reverse complement strand
CAGGATTACCAGCAGTGTATTTGACGTTTGGCAGGTCAATTTCGATGTCATTGCCAGCAGTGTCGGTCAAGGTCAGCACTAATGATGAGGAGGTCTCATTTAAGAACTTCTCGTAAAGTGCTTTTGACTCGTAGTAGGCTGTACATGTTCCAGTCAATCGCGACTTGTTTTGGATCCGGTGTGCTCGTCAAGGATATCGCGCCCAGCCGTCTTTCACGCCTCGCTTCGACCCGTCCTTTGTCCTTGTTCCAGCGCGCGGTGGACCGTTGCTTCAACTCTTCAGCGAAAAGGCGTTCGATATCAGAAGCCATCAATTCAACGCCCGACGTGATGCGTGCGCCCTTGGCCGCGCCCTGAGCGTCCAGGACCACCATCCATTCCGCACCAGCCAAGGGTGAAGCCGGATCAAGGACAAAACCCCTTCCGCCTGCGCTGATCCAGTGCTCCCCCTTCGCATCCCGTTTTCGCGCAACAAAATCGGGTCGTGCCAATGCGAGCGCATCAGAAGCAGACTGCGCTGCGGTTTCAAAGGTGGCGTCCAGCTTTTCAGCCCGTCCCGCCCAGCCCTTCGCGATCCGGCGCGCATTTTCCGCACGCTTCGAGCGTTCCCCCCGCCAACTTCCAAGGCGTTGGGCCAGATCCTCGCTGCGCCCACCCAAGCCACGCTCCTGACCTGTCATGATAAGCTGCGCCGCCTCATCGGCGGCATCGGCACTGACCGCATGCAGCAGGGCTGCACCTTCATGCGGCGCCATCGGCAGAGACGCAATCGCCTCTCCGAAGGGCGTGATCCGTCCATTTTCATCTACCGCGCCCATGCGTTTCAAACTTCCACGCGCCGTTTGGACCGAGGCTGCTGGCGGAGGGTCCAGCCATGCCAGATCCGTTGGATCGCCACTGCCCCAGCGCGCCAGATCGAGAATCAAACCACTCAGATCAGCCGATTCAATTTCGGGAGTCGCGAATTCAGGGCGACCGTAATGGCCTGCCTCCTCCCATAAACGATAGGCTGTCCCTGATCCCTGCCTTGCCGCACGTCCCGCTCTCTGTGTCGCAGCCGCCTGACTGGCGCGGACAGTCACCAATCGCGTTGTACCGGCGGTACGATCAAATTCGGCCACACGCGCAAGCCCGCAATCGACGACGATAGAGACACCATCGAGTGTCAGCGAGGTTTCCGCAATAGACGTCGCCAGGACGATCCTGCGCCGTCCATCAGGATCACGCCTGATTGCCGCCCTTTGTGCAGGTGGCTCTACCTGACCGTGGAGCGGAAGCACCGGAGTATCAGGCAGGCGAGCGGAAAGGCGCTCCCGCACGCGCTCAATCTCCCGAACGCCGGGCAAAAAGGTTAGGATATCACCTTCCTCTTCGCGCCATGCCGTCAAGACAGCAGCACTTACGTGGTCTTCAAGCGGACGTGTCGGATCGCTTCCAAGCCATTCGATCGAGAGGGGAAAACTGCGGCCTTCGCTTTCGATAACTGCCGCGTCCGGTCCCAACAGGCTGCCGAAGCGCGCCCCGTCAATCGTGGCCGACATCACCAGAACGCGCAGATCGTCCCGCAGCACTGCCCGCGTTTCCAGCGCCAGCGCCAGGCCGAGATCACTGTCGAGATGCCGTTCATGCGCTTCGTCAAACAATATCGCAGACACGCCGGGCAATTCGGGGTCAGAGACAAGCCGATTGACGAGGATCGCTTCGGTAACGACCTTTATCCGCGTCCGATTGGATACCTTCGAATCCATGCGGGTTTGATAGCCAACGGTTTCGCCAACATTCTCTCCCAGCACTTGCGCCATCCGTTCTGCAGCTGCACGAGCGGCCACGCGCCTTGGCGAAGTGATGATGATTTCGCCATCACACCAGTCCTCGTCCAAAAGCGCAGGTGCAACCGCTGTCGTCTTACCTGCACCCGGAGGAGCGATAAGCACAGCAGCGCCACGCACGGACAGCGCGCCGCGTAAGTCTTGCAGCACAGCATTGATTGGCAGTTCGGCGCTCATGGCCAGAGCCGCGGATCAGTATCCCCGCGCAACGGCAAACTGGGCCGCTTCCGCCATTGCCGCGCGTGCCTTGCTATCCGGAAAAATCGAAATCGCATCTATTGCTCGCTGTGCGAAATGACGCGCCTTTTCACGCGTATCCTCGACAGCGTTATGCCGTTCTATCAAGCTGATGGCATGGGCAAGGTCTTCATCTGAAGTCTTGTGCCCACCAATGGCAGCTTTCCAGAATTTCCGCTCTTCTTCCGAACCGCGCGCGTAGGCGAGAATGACAGGCAGGGTCATCTTGCCTTCGCGGAAATCGTCACCCTGATCCTTGCCCATTTCGGCCGCGTCTGAATCGTAATCAATCGCATCATCAACCAGCTGGAAGGCAACGCCGAGATTGCGGCCGTAGTCTTCCAGCGCACGTTCTTGCTCTTCGCTGCATTCCGCGACCACCGCGCTGATCTGGCTGGCAGCCGCAAAGAGTGCGGCGGTCTTTGCACCGATGATGTGGAGATAGCGTTCTTCGCTGGTTTCGATCTGGCGCTGCGCGGTCAACTGCGACACTTCGCCTTCAGCGATAACAGCGCTTGCATGGCTGAGGATCGACAGCACGCGAAGAGAGCCATCCTCAGTCATCAATTCAAACGCACGGCTGAACAGGAAATCACCAACCAGCACAGTGGCCGGATTGCCGAAGATGATGTTGGCGGCTGCTTTACCACGACGCAATTCGCTGCCGTCTACGACATCATCGTGCAGCAAAGTCGCAGTGTGAATAAACTCTACAGCCGCGGCAAGCTTGTGATGACGCTCCCCCTTGTAGCCGACCAACTCGGCCCCGGCCAACGTCAACATCGGACGCAGGCGCTTGCCTCCGCCCGAAATCAGATGGCCTGCAAGACGCGGGATAAGCGGAATTTCGCTTTGCATCCGGTCAAGGATAACGGAGTTAACTGAGTTCATGCCTGTCGCCGTTAGCGACAACATTGGCTCAAGCGTCGGCCGCTTCTGCGGCAAAGGCACGACTTCTGCGCTCATGCCGTGCGCCTTAGGGCGCGTTTCAAGCGCTTGGCAAGCCTTCAATTGCTGCTAATTTGGCGCTCTATGTCGCAACAAACGCAAACACCCCTCACCAATGCCCCCACTGATGAAAGCGGAGCGGACGCCGTTCTTGCCGGTTTTCGGCGCAGTATCGACAATATTGATGCTGCGCTGATCCATATGCTGGCGGAGCGTTTTCGCATCACTCAATCGGTGGGGGAATACAAAGCCAAGGTGACCTTGCCGCCCGCCGATCCGGATCGTGAAAAGCGCCAGATTGAGCGGCTGCGTGCGCTGTCGGAGGCTGCCGATCTTGATCCGGAATTCTCCGAGAAATTCCTGCGGTTCATTATCGACGAAGTGATTCGACATCACGAGAAAGCACGCGGGAATTAGTCGCATTTGCGGGCCGAAATCGCCACGCTTGACGGGAATGCTAATGCCGAGGGGTTTTGCTAAGCCCTGGGCAGGCTTAGCACGACCATCAGTCCGCCCAAGTCCTCACTCTCGCCAAGCGTCACTTCACCGCCGTAAATCTCAGCGACGTCTCGGACAATCGCCAGGCCAAGACCGGTCCCCGGCTTGCCCGTATCCAGCCGTGCGCCGCGATCGAATATCCGGATGCGTTCCGCTTCGGGAATGCCGGTGCCGTCATCTTCAACCCAAACTTCGCACAGCTTTGAATCCGGTTCGGCATCGAGCGTGACAAACACGCTTCCACCACCATACTTGGCGGCGTTTTCGATCAGGTTGCCGAGGATTTCGTCAAGGTCCTGACGCTCAATCGCAACCTTGGCATCCTTGCTCCCCGCAATATCCAGCCGACCATTGGGATACAGGCGCTCCACCGCCCGCCTGACGGCTTCTGCGCTGGCCCTGACATCAGTGCGGGCATGGCCCACTGCGCGCCGACCAACCGCGCGGGCACGCGCCAGATGATGATCCACGTGCCGCTGCATCGTTCGCGTTTCGCGAAACACCGCCTTGTTCAGATCGGGATCACGGGCAGTGGCTGCGTTGGTAAGGACAGTAAGCGGGGTTTTGAGTGCATGGGCAAGATTGCCCGCGTGCATACGGGCTTCCTCAGCTTGCCTTTCCGTGTGTTCCAGCAGCGCGTTGACCTCTTCCACAAGCGGCTGCACCTCGGTCGGAAGCGGTTCGGTGATGCGGTTTTCGCCCGTGGTTCTCAGCTTGGAGATGGCCGCTCTCACCCTGCGCAAGGGAGAGAGGCCGTACCTGATCTGAAGCAGTGCCATCACAATCAGGCCAAACCCCAGAACCGCAAAGCTCCAGACAAGGATGAACCGGACCCGTTGCAACTGCGCTTCGATATCGTCGGTCGCACTGGCGACTGCAAAAGTCCAACGCGTATCGCTGCCCGGAAGTATCACCGTACGCTGTACCATGCGCAGTGGCTCACCTGCGAACTGATCGGAGTCGTAATAGATCGGCCGGTCTAGGAACGTGCCATCAGGTTTCGTCACATCCCTGACCTGCAATTCTCGATCCCAAAGACTACGCGAGGGATAGGGCAGCGATTCCCCGCCACTTACCTGCCAGTAGACCCCGCTTCCCGGTTCGAGAAAGCGCTGATCGCCCAGCCGCAGATTGAAATAGACCTCCCCCAGCGGATCAATTTCCGCCGAGGCAATCATCGCGGTGAGGATGTATTCAAGCTGTTCGTCGAAATTGTCTTCGACTTGAGCGGTCAGGGTCCGGTCTAGCGCAATCCCCCCGCCAAGAAGCAGGACGATGATCCAGCCCGCAGCAATAAGCCCCATCCGGCGCGCAAGGCTCCCGCGAACAGGAGCATCAGGCACTGGAGATTGAACCGCATCTGCCGCAGACCCATCCCCGACTTCAGCCGGAGATGGTGCACCATCGCGCAGCTGATCCTCTGGCTTAGGCTCGGGGATCGTCTGCGGGGTCGTCGAGGCTGTAACCGAGGCCACGGATCGTTGTAATTACCTCTGCGCCGAGTTTCTTGCGGATGCGGGTGACGAAAACCTCGATCGTGTTGCTGTCACGGTCAAAGTCCTGATCGTAGATATGCTCGATAAGCTCGGTACGGCTGACGACCTTGCCTTTGTGGTGCATCAGATAGCTGAGCAGTTTGTACTCCTGCGCCGTCAGCTTCACCGGCTCACCATCAAGCGTGACACGGCCAGAGCGCGTATCAAGACGCACATTGCCGGCGGTGAGTTCGCTGGATGTGTTGCCCGATGCGCGGCGGATCAGCGCTCGCAAACGGGCGATCAGCTCTTCGGTCTGGAACGGCTTGGCGAGGTAGTCGTCAGCGCCTGCATCAAGTCCGGCAACCTTGTCCGACCAACTATCACGCGCGGTAAGAACCAGAACGGGGAAATCACGCCCTTCCTTGCGCCACATGCCCAGCACGCTCAGTCCGTCAATTTCCGGCAGGCCGAGGTCGAGGACACACGCGTCGTAGTCCTCTGTGCTGCCAAGAAAGTGCCCGTCTTCGCCATCGGTTGACAGGTCAACCGCGTAGCCTGTCTGCTCCAGCGTCGATTTGAGCTGCTGGCCCAGTGTCGGTTCGTCTTCAACAATCAGAATGCGCATAGTCCACCGTAATGCTGTGTCTTGTGGTTAGGGTTCGTGAGCGCAACGCAACGCAAGGTCAAGCAGACGCTGCGGGCCATCACCCGCTCACATTCGGTCATGTACCGAAACCCCCTAACGAGAACGATTGATGATCCGGCCCGTGCGTGCGTCAACATCAACATATGTCACGCGGCCATTTTTGATGAATTTCAGGCGATAGGCGCGCGCCGTTTCGTCATAGCGATTGCCGAGATATTCAGATCCGCGCATGCGAGGTAGGACGCGTCGTTCAATTTCGCGCAGAGACAATTGATTACCAGCGCGCATTTCGCGCCGGGCCTGGCCCTGATCACGTGCAGTTTTGTCCTGCGCGATCACGCCGCGTTCTGCAGCAGCAGGCACGCCGACGCTGCCAAGCGCGATCGCAGCAAGACCAGCCAGCAAAAAGGGTGTGGTGCGTTTCATAGTGTTGTCATGCCTACACCTACGCCATTGAACAAGCAGTGAATGCGGTTCTGTCGGTTCGTTCAGGCGTGTATCGCGCTGTAACCGTAAACCGCTAAGTCCACCGCCCATAATAAGTCAGCTATCGTCGTCGCTTTTTGTAAGCTGAAACTTCATCGCGACTGTCGTTGAAACGCTGATTGTGCCGCTTTCGACAGGTGTTTCTGCCGAAACAGCTCGCGCAAATGCTCTGACCGTGCCAGCTCGACTTCGACCGCCGCTGCTGCGGATTGTCTCGTTTACTTCGAGCACTTCATACCCATCGTAACCAAGCAAGTCAGCATATTGGGTCACCTGTGCGATGGCTTTCTCAATCGCCTTCTTTCGCGCAGCAGCCTTCGGTTCAGTATTATCCTCCAAGCCGAAACTCGGCCCGAATAAATCGTTCGCGCCTGCTGATACCAAAGCATCAAGAGCCTTTCCGCTTTCCTCGATCTTCCGAAGGCGGATCGTCACACGGTTTGATGCCGCATAACCACGCAAAGTCCGTTCTCCCGTCTCACGATTGGTGTCATAACGCTGGTTTAGGCTGAGGGTTGAGGTTTGAATGTCTTTCCCGTCAATCCCCATGGACTTAAGGCGGGCCACAACGCTGCTCATTTCCGCCGCATTCTTACGCAGGGCCTCGACTGCTGTTGGAGCTTCCGTTTCGACGCCTGCGCTGATGGTGACGAATTCCGGCTCAGCCTCAACCGTCTCTGTCACCCGAAGCTCAACAACCGGACCTTCCGCCTCGATTTCGATGCTTGCTGCACAGACCGAGCCCGGGGTCGCAATCGTCAGGCCAATAACGAGAGCGGCGGAAATGGCGAAACTACGGATCATGTGGCTGTTTCCCTTGGCAAAAGACGCTGTATGGATGTCGCACTCCATTGAACCTGCTTGTGAGGCAAGGCGCAAGTGATTACTTGGCGCTGCCTATGGCACAGCCCCCTATTCTCAGTCTCGAAGGTCTTGGTCTCCAGCAAGGGGGGCGCTGGCTGTTTGGCGGGCCGAAACCGGGCGAAGGCGCGGAGCCGATAGACTTGCATGTTCTTCCCGGTGACAGGCTAGCGCTGATCGGGCGTAATGGCGCTGGCAAGACGACCCTGCTCAAAATCATCGACGACCGTATCGAGATGGACCGCGGCACGCGCCGGGTAAAACCCAATATGCGCATCGTCTTTCTGGAACAGGAGCCTGACTTTTCGGATTGCGACAGCCTGATGGATTTCGCGCTGGGCGGAGAGAACGCTCCGGCGGCACACGAAGTTGAAGCCATCGCCGGCCAATTGGGAATCGACATGGCCCGCGACGCTGCGACAGCCAGTGGCGGTGAGAAACGCCGGGCCGCGATTGCACGTGCGCTGGCCCAGGACCCCGATCTTCTGCTTCTGGACGAGCCGACTAACCACCTCGATCTGGGCGCGATTGACTGGCTGGAAGACTGGCTGAGCCGTTACAAGGGCGCGTTCATCACCATCAGCCATGACCGGACCTTCCTGAAACGTCTGACCAGAGCAACACTGTGGCTGGATCGTGGAACGATGCGCCGCAAGGAGGTCGGCTTTGGCGGGTACGAAGCATGGGAAGAACAGGTTTATGCAGAGGAAGCCCGCGCTGCTGAAAAGCTTGACGCGAAACTGAAGCTGGAGGCCCACTGGCTCGAGCGCGGCGTGACGGCCCGCCGCAAACGCAATCAAGGGCGGCTTGAAAAACTACACCAGATGCGCGCCGCCCGCGCAGCGATGATTTCGGACAGCGGCTCCGCCAAACTCAAGCTCGCGAATGATGAAGAGTTCAAATCGAAGTCGGTGATCGTGGCCGAAGGAATTTCAAAAACTTACGGCGACCGCGCTGTCATCAAGCCCTTCACTCTGCGCATCCAGAATGGCGACCGCATCGGCCTGGTCGGAGCGAACGGCGCCGGTAAGACCACGCTTCTCAAACTCCTCACCAAGGAGATTGAAAGCGATACCGGCTCGATCACCCATGCGCGCACATTGTCCGGCGTGATGATCGACCAGCAGCGCAAATTGCTCGAGCCCGATGCAACGGTTCGGGACATCCTGGCCGAAGGCGGCGACTGGATCGACGTTCGAGGGGCACGCAAGCACGTCCAAGCCTACCTCAAAGACTTCCTATTCGACCCCAAGATCGTCGATACCAATGTCGGGATACTGTCTGGCGGGGAACGATCACGCTTGTTGCTGGCACGCGAATTTGCACGCACGGCTAACCTGTTGGTGTTGGATGAACCGACCAACGATCTCGATCTCGAAACGCTTGATCTGCTGCAGGAAGTGATCGCGGACTTTGATGGAACGGTCATGATCGTAAGCCACGACCGCGATTTCCTCGACAAAACGGTGACAGTCACCTTAGGGCTCGACGGGTCGGGCAAGGTTGATATCGTCGCGGGCGGATATGAAGATTGGGAAGCGAAACGTCGCAAGCCGGTTTCCGCAAAAACAAAAGCAGCCGCTCCGTCTCAAACGCCCTCACCCACACCGGCGGCACCTAAGTCGGACAAGCTATCCTACAAGGATCAGCGCGATTACGAGCTCCTGCCGACACGGATTGAGGAACTTGAAACCGCGATTGCCAAAGGCGAAGCCATTCTGGCTGATCCCGACCTGTTCACGGCTGACCCGCAGCGTTTCGCCACGATTTCGAAAGGGCTGGAGAACGCTCGGCGCGAAAAGGAAGACGCCGAAGAACGCTGGCTGGAGATAGCCGAGCGGGTTGAAGGGTGAACGATCCTGCGGCCCTCCTCTCAGAGATTGCCGCATGCTCGCATTGCGCAGAGCACCTCCCCCTTGGCCCGCGCCCTGTTGTGCAGTTTTCCGGCAAAAGCCGAATTCTGATAATCGGTCAGGCCCCTGGCACCAAGGTTCATGAAAGCGGCATCCCGTGGAACGATGACAGCGGTGACAGGTTGCGGAGCTGGCTGAAGCTGGAGAAAAACCAGTTCTACAATCCCGACAAGATTGCCCTTGTACCAATGGGGTTCTGTTATCCCGGCAAGGCCAAAGGGGGAGATGCCCCGCCCCGCCCTGAATGCGCACCACTCTGGCATGACAGGGTGCTGGAAACACTGCCTGCCGACCGGCTGACCTTATTGGTCGGCACCTATGCACAGGCAAAGTATCTGCCAGAGACACGGCGATGGTCTTTGACAGAGAGAGTGAGACGGTTTTCGGAGTTTGAGGATATGATCCCGCTTCCTCATCCCGCGTGGAGGTCCCGCCTCTGGATGGCAAAGAACCCTTGGTTCGAAGCGGATGTCCTTCCAGCGCTTCAAGAACGGGTAAAGCAACGCCTGTAGACCGACCTCAATTGGCCACATTCACGAGGTACTCTGTCCGCTCGACAACTGGGAGGGAAAGTCATGTCGATTGAGCAAGTGGCAAAGGAATTCACCCAAGCCGTAAAAGACGACAATGCTGACGGATATCAAGCATTCTGGTCCGATGATATTGTCAGCCTTGAACCTAATGATGGCCATATGTCGCGTGTCGAAGGACGCGAACAGCTTTTGCAGAAACACGCATGGTGGTTTGAGAATACTGAAGTCCACTCCACCACCACCGAAGGACCATTCGTTTTCGGCGATCAATTCGCTGTACGATACGGCATGGACGTCACGATGGAGGGCGAACGCGCTCAGTTCGACGAAGTCGGCATCTACACGGTGAAAGACGACAAGATCGTAGAAGAGCGGTTTTTCTACGGACAGGAATAGTCACAGCCTTCTGTTGGCGGCGACGGAACAGAACGCTTCGCCGCCGCCACAGACTGTATTTGCAAAGAGTGTAGCTGCGATCAGTTGATGCGGTAGAAATCCGCGACACGATCCAGTGCCAGCTTCAGGACAAGCTTACCGCTGCGCGCCGGCCAGCCCAGTGTCTTTTCGGCATCGGGCAGCCCTTCGCCGGCGCACACGACTCGCCATAGGATGTCCTGCAGCCCGCTGCCCGCAGCACCCAAAGCTCCATCAAACCGCCGTTTTGCGGCAATCTGTTTTTCCGTCGGCGAAAGCCCCCGTTCCCCTGTCGATTTTACCCTCACGGGGTCCCAACGCATTGTCATGTTTGGGCTGAGCTGGGCGCGCTCATAATCTGCGCGCAAGGCCTCTCCGGCTTCGAAAAGGCGTCGCTCCAGATGGCCGCGCGAGTGCAGCCACGCTAGCGAGGATTCTCCCAGATTCACTGTCACAGTCCGGCGCTTTCCCGAAGCCGAGCCGCTTTTCGCAGGCCCTTCAGAGGTAAGCTCTCTCTCCACAAGGGTACGTTTCATCAACACCAAACTCCTTCACCATTTTGGTGATTTTCACTTGCCCTTCACTCCATGTTGTAGGAAAGAGTGAACCTTAACGGTAAAAGCGAGCAGTCAGGATAGGCGAAATGATAAATCGCATCAGGGAAATCAGGCGACAGAAGGGGATGACCCTCGCACAACTGGCTGCCGCATGCGAACCGCCCACCACTGCGCAAACAATCGGTCGGCTAGAGACTGGAACGCGGAACCTTTCGCTCAAATGGATGGACCGTATCGGTCATGCGCTGGACATTGATCCTGAGACTCTGGTTCGTTCCGACGATCAGCCTCGCCCTCGCATTGTTGCGGAGCTGAGCCACGGCGATGCCTACGCGCTCACCAATCCGCGCGAGACCGTTCTTCCGCATGAAATCGCACAAGGGGCAGGCGATGCCCCGATGATCGTGATGGAAGTCACCGCAGCCGTCAGCGAATATCGACCCGGCGATTTGATCTGGCTGCGTCAGATCGACCCAAGCGAAGCATCGAGCGCAGTCAATCGCGACTGCCTGATCCCCCGCCCCGGGGGGCGTTTCACATTTGGACGCCTGATTGATTCCCAAGGCACCCTTGTCGGCGTCTTGCCGGTGAAGAGCGGTCAAAAACAGCAGGTGGTTGATAGCCCGCCCTGGATCGCTGTCACCGAAATGCTTGTCCGCCGGCTTTAGTCGCGGCGTCTGGTCACGAAACCCTTACCAAAACAGGCTAGGCGCGACGGTGTGAAACACGTTCTTTCGATCAGCACCCTTTACCCCAATGAGGTGAACCCGCGCTTTGGCACATTTGTGGCCCGGTCTCTCGAAGCGCTGGCGCGGCAAAACACGGCACCTGCGTCTGCTGCCGGATGGAGGGTGACCGTAGTGAACCCTCTGGGCATCCCGCCAATTGCCTTTGGGCGATATAAAGAGTTGGCCGACCTGCCAGATCAACAGGAAGCGGCAGGCATTACGGTCCACCGCCCTCACTTTACGCTTATCCCCAAATTTGGAGCACGCCGAAACGCGAAGGCGATCGCGAAGGCTGTGTTGCCGATTGCCAGACGCATCCATGCAGAAACGCCCATCGACGTGATTGATGCGCAGTTTTTCTTTCCGGATGGACCGGCGGCCCGGATTGTGGCGGAAGAGCTTGGACTGCCCTTTTCGATCAAGGCTCGCGGAAGCGATATCAATTACTGGGGCAGGTTTGATTTTGCACGCGAGCAAATGCTGGATGCTGCAAAGAGCGCTTCAGGGCTTCTTTCCGTGAGCGATGCCTTGCGCAAAGAGATGGTCGCACTGGGTATCGAACACGACAAAATTGCCCTGCACTACACAGGGCTGGATCGTGACCGTTTTCGCCCTCTTGGTCATGATCGTCTGCGCAGCCAGCTTGGCGAGCGGCTTGCTACGGACCTGCCCGCTCACTCTCCGCTATTTGCGTGCGTGGGGGCGCTTAACCACCGCAAGGGGCATGATATTGCGATACGTGCGCTCGCAATGCTGGAAGAGCTTCCTGAAAGCCGGGTGTTGATTGTCGGCAAAGGCGAAGAGGAAGGCGATCTGCGCGCCTTGGCGAAAAAGCTTGGCGTTGCAGACCGAGTGCATTTGACCGGCTCAATAGATCATGATCTGCTGCCGATCATTCTCTCAGCTGCAGACGCTATGGTCTTGCCGACGGAGAATGAAGGCCTCGCGAATGCGTGGGTTGAATCGCTCGCTTGTGGCACGCCGGTAATCACAACCGATGTAGGCGGCGCAAAAGAGCTGATAACAAGTCGCACCGCCGGCCTTCTGGTAGAGCGCGACCCCGAAGAAATCGTATCAGCAATGCGTGAAGTGTTGGCGAGCCCGCCGGACCCGCAAGCCGTGGCTGCAATGGTAGAACGTTTCGACTGGAAGACGCACGCTCAGGAGCTGGCTGAGTATTACAGCCAGCTCAGCGCACCCTGATCAAACCGATCCAGCCTGTCCGCGGGCCGCCTTTTCCTGACGGTCGATCGCCGATTCCTGAGGTACAAAGCTGTCAGAGGTCACGCCCAGCCAGATCAGGATCGGGCTAGCGAGATAGACGCTCGAATAGGTACCGATAAACAGACCAACCGTGATCGCGATGACGAGCCCGAACAGGCTTTCCGGACCGAAGAACAGCAGCGGCAACAATGCAACCAGCAGAGTTAGCGAGGTCATGACTGTACGGGCCAGCGTTTCGTTGATCGACAGGTCCAGAAGTTCCGGAAGCGGCATTTTGCGAAACTTCTTCAGGTTCTCACGAATGCGGTCATAAACGACGATTGTATCGTTCAGGGAATAGCCGATTATGGAAAGGATCGCCGCGATGATCTGGAGCGAGAATTCCAGCTGGAACAGCGCGAATATCCCCAGCGTCAGCGACACATCATGGAACAGCGCGAACAGAGCGCCCACGCCAAACTGCCATTCAAAACGGATCCAGATATACAGCGCAACCATCACCATCGCTGCCATCAAGGCCAGTCCCGCGCTTTGACGGAATTCGCCAGCGACTTTGCCTGAAACGGTATCGTTACCGTCCGTCCGCGCATCAGGATATTCAGCCGCGATTGCTGCGATCACCTGATTACCAATTTCAGTGGCGGCACCGGGGGTGTCCTCCACCTCTTCAGGCAGAGGGACGCGGATCGAAACCTGGTTCGGCGCACCGAATTCCTGCACTGTCGGAGCACCATAGTCCAAGCCAGCCACAAGCGAGCGCAAGTCTTCTACAGGCGCAGTCTCTGTCTGTTCGAAAGTCAGGCGGACTTCCTGCCCTCCGGCAAAATCGACGCCGTAATTCAGGCCCTGCGTAAAGACGAGCCCCCAGCTGGCAACGATCAGCAACATGCTGACAATGAAGAACGGCAGGCGCAGCTTCAGGAACTTGATGTTCGTATCGGCCGGGACGAGCTTTAGGAGTTTCATGGTTCTGGCTCGCTTCGATTAGATATTGATATCAGCCGGACGCGTTTTGCGCAGCCAGCCGGATGCCCACATGCGAGTGAGCGTAAGGGCGGTAAAGACGCTGGTTGCGAGGCCGATCACCAGAACAACGGCAAAGCCTTTGACCGGGCCGGAGCCAAACCAGAACAGCAGCACACCCGCGATCAGGTTGGTGATATTCGCATCGTAAATAGCGCGGCTGGCTTCTTTGTAGCCGGTCTCCACAGCAGCGAGGACTTTTCGCCCGCGCTTTCGCTCTTCACGGATACGCTCGTTAATCAGCACGTTGGCGTCAACTGCGGCGCCAACGGTCAAAACAAAGCCGGCGATCCCCGGCAAGGTCAGCGTAGTGTTCAATCCAGCCATCACACCCAGCAGGATCAGCACGTTGAATGCCAGTGCTGCTGTCGCATACATGCCAAAACGGCCATAGGTCGCGATCATCAGGGTGATAACAGCAAGGCTGCCGATCACCATCGCGATCAGGCCCTTGCGGATCGATTCACGGCCAAGATCAGGCCCAACCGTGCGCTCTTCAACAATAGCAAGCTCAACCGGAAGCGCGCCAGAACGAAGCTGGATAGCCAGTTCGTTGGCCGTTTCTGCCGTGAAGCTTCCCGAAATCTGCGCCGATCCGCCAAGGATGGGTTCGTTGAATGTCGGTGCGCTGATGACTTCACCGTCAAGAATAATCGCGAATTGCTTGTCGACATTCTCGGTCGAAAGCTTGGCGAATTTCTGACCGCCCTGCGTATCAAACTGGATGTTGACGACGCTTTCATTGCTCTCGGGATTAACGCCCGCCTGCGCACCGGTGAGGTTGTCGCCGCGGATACCGCCTAGGCGCTTAACAGCGACCGAGAAACCGGCTGACGGAGTATCAGGGGCGAACGGGAAAATCTCGCTACCCGGAGGCGCAATGCCAGCCTCCACATTGGTCGGAAGAGCCGTGTCATCGACCAGCTTGAATTCGAGCTGGGCGGTCTTGCCCAACAGTTCTTTCAGAGCTTCAGGGTCTTCAAGCCCGGGGACCTGAACAACAATACGCGTGTCGCCCTGACGGATGATCGTCGGTTCACGCGTGCCCAGTTCGTCAATACGGCGGCGGACGACCTCTACAGCGCTTTCCATCGTATCATTCACTGTCTGATCCAGACCGCGACTGGTCGCGGAAAGCACCATACGTTGCGTATCTACGACCTCCAGCGACCATTCAGCGGCAAGACCGGTGCCATTGATGATCGGTTCAAGCTCGGAACGGGCACGATCAATGTCGGCCGGATTATCGAGAATAAAGGAAAGCTGGCCATTCGCAGTCGAAATATCGCCGATACGAATGCGATCCCCTGACGCGTTCCGCATTGCACTGCGAACCGACTCTTCGAGATTTTCCAGACGCTGTGTAGCGATATCCTCAGGATCAGCCTCCAGAAGAAGGTGCGAACCACCGGCAAGGTCGAGCCCCAGATTGACTGTCGGCAGATCCTCGAAACTGTCGGGACCTGCAACGCCCGATGCGCTGAACAGCGATGGCAGTGCTGCTGCCGCCAAAACGAGGGTGAAGATCCAGAGGGAAATCTTCTTCCAAAGGGGAAAATCGAGCATTGCCGCCTATTCTTCTTATCTGTCTGCCGTGCCGGTCGTTGCGCAGGGGCGCTTAATCGTTTGCCGGTTTGCCGCCCGGCGGGATGATGTCACCAATAGTGTGCTTGACTGCTTTTACCCGAACATCTTTCGCAAGTTCGATCTCAACCTGGTCATCGGTCACTTTCATCACCTTGCCGATTAGACCACCAGCCGTGACGACCTGATCGCCTTTTTTGACCGAAGCGATCTTTTCACGATGTTCTTTCTGCTGCTTCATCTGAGGACGGAAAAGCAGGAAGTAAAAGATCACGACCATGCCGATTATGGGCAGGAAGGTCATCCATGCGGGCGGCTCAGCTGCGGCGCCAGCGGCTGCGGAAAGAATATCGAACATTGTTATGTGCCTGTCAGAACTCGTGAAAAACTGGACGATAGAGCAAGCATCGCCGCAAATCTGACATATGCCAGATTGCATCGCCCCGCCCTTAAGTCCTTCAAGTGGGCGCGATTAGCAGCATTGCAAGATGCCCGCAATCGCGCACAGCTGTGGATGGAATCTGAGCGAGATTGCAAGATTTGGGCGCAGCGTGAACATTCGATCATGAGCGCGGGCTTAATCACGCTTGCCAGACCAAAACACCCGCCCTATAGCGCGCGCCTCCACTGGTTCCGGGACGTAGCGCAGTCTGGTAGCGCATCACACTGGGGGTGTGGGGGTCGCTGGTTCGAATCCAGTCGTCCCGACCAGTGGAGCATTCGTCGACAATCGGTTTGCTGATTAAGCCTTTTACGCAAGGGAACGCCGCTCCCCTTTCGCCGTTAAAAGGCTCTCATGAAACGCTTTATTCATTTTCCGAGCCTGAAAACGGCCTGTGCCGCATTCGCTATTGCCGCCGCGATCAGTTCGCATTCGACAAATGCCGCCGCACAAGAAGCCGATGGCGTCTTCGAAACGGTAGCAACTGTCGAAAGCCCAGACGAAGAAGGCCCAGTCGAAGAAGTCGATGTCTCCACCGGCACCGATGCGAGCACCCGCCGCAGCTTCACACCGCAAGATTTCGACCGCTTCGCTCCGCGTTCCGCGCTCGATATGGCACGTCAGGTGCCCGGCTTCTCCATTCGTGAAGGCGACGGCGCTCGCGGCCTTGGGCAGGCCGATACCAATGTTCTTGTCAACGGGCGGCGTATTTCCGGCAAGTCAAACGGCCCGGTCGAGGCCCTGCAGCGCATTCCAACAGAAGAGGTCGTCCGGCTTGAGCTTGTCGACGGCGCAAGTCTGGATATTGGCGGGCTAACCGGTCAGGTCCTGAATGTCATTACAAGCAGTGGCGGCGGGATAAGCGGGCAGTTTCGCTACAACCCGCAATTCCGCAGCTTTGGTACTCCGTTCCGCTGGGGTGACGGAGCCATTTCTATCGCTGGCGGCGGCTCCAAAACGGATTGGACTCTGGAGTTTGAAAGCGACCAGAACTTCTTCAATAATGGCGGGCCTGAGCAGGTGTTCGACGGCGCAGGAGCTCTGATTGATCAGCGTTTCGAAGATCGCGATCTCAACCTCAACCGGCCCTCCCTGTCGGGTTCTTTCACGCGCGTTGCGGGTAATGGCAACGTGCTCAATCTAACAGGCGAAGTGCAGGGTTTCTTCCGGCGTGAATTGGAAGTCTCCGAACGTTCGGGCAGCATATCTCCCGTTGACAGGGTTCGCGAATTCACTCGCACCGAAGACGAATTCAACTTCGAGGTCGGGGCAGATTACCAGTTTGAGCTTGGCGCGGGCCGGCTGAAGGTAATCGGTTATCACCGTTATGAAGACAGCCCAACCACTGCCGAGGCACGCACCATTTTTGCCGACGCCTCGGCTGATCAGGGCTCCCGTTTTGAGCGCGATGCGGATGAGGCGGAGACGATCGCACGGGTCGAATACAGCACAAACGGCCTTGGCGGTGACCTGTTGTTTGCAGCAGAGGGTGTGCGAAATTTCCTCGATATCACCTCTTCATTCGAAGAACGCGATGCGAGCGGCGAGCTTGTGCCTGTCGCTCTTGAAGGAGCAACGGCGCGTGTGGATGAAGACCGGGCGGAACTGCAAGTCACCTACAGCCGCGCCCTTGCACCCAATCTCCAGTTTCAGGCCTCTGCAAGCGGCGAATATTCCCGCATTTCGCAAAGCGGCCCACTTGGTCAGACACGCACATTCTATCGCCCCAAAGGCTTCGTATCCTTTGATTGGAGAGCCGCCGAAAACGTGAATATCGCAGCGCGACTGGAACGGGTTGTCGGTCAGCTGAATTTCTTTGATTTCATCGCTTCGGTCGATCTCAATCAGGATCGCGCGGATGTCACCAATGCCGATCTGGTTCCTCCGCAAAGCTGGGTGGTTGAAGTCGAAGGCAATATCGGCCTTGGTTCTGCTGGCACAGTCAATATCCGCCCGTTTTTCGAGCGGCTCTCTGACGTTGTAGATCAGGTTCCGATTCCCGGTGGCGGACAGGCACCCGGAAATCTTCCATCAGCTGATTTCTACGGCGTTGAGACGGTGCTGACACTTCTTTCCGAAGGGTTCGGCTGGAGAGGGACACGCTTTGACGGTGAATTGCTTCTGACAGACAGTTCGATCACCGATCCGCTGCTTGGCGATTCAAGGCGTATTTCTGGCAACACGCTTGTGAATTTTGAAGGCGAGCTGCGACACGATATTCAGGGCAGCCAGATCGCTGTCGGGTCGACGTTCGACTGGCGCAAGTTCTCCGAAAATGTCCGCCTCGATGAAATTTCGCTGGAGGCTCAATCAACCGGTTTCGCCGGCGCCTATATCGAACACAAAGACATCGGCGGGCTGACAGTGCGGGTAAGCGTTCGCAATCTGCTGAACCGTAAGGAAACGTTCGACCGCATTGTCTTCATTGACCGCATCGCTGGCCTCGTCGACTTTTCCGAAACTCGCACACGGAGGTTCGGCACGATTTTCACATTCAATATTGAGGGCTCATTCTGACGCGCCTATTCCGACCCATCAAAGGGAGAGTACGCAAATGAAAATACGGATGCGTAGCTGGTTGTTCGCGCCGGGCGATAGTGAACGCAAAATGGCGAAAGCGCTGGCGAGCGATGCGGATATTGCATTGCTGGACCTCGAAGATTCGGTGTCCGCAGACAAGCGCCCCGAGGCTCGCAAACTCGTCGTGGGGGCGTTGGAGGCTACACAGGACCGTGGCCGCGTTTGGGTTCGGATCAATCCACTCGATACGCCTGATGCAATTCAGGATCTTGCTGCAGTCATTCCTTCAAAACCGGGCGGAATTTTCCTGCCCAAAGCCGAAGGATCGCATCACGTCACACAGCTGCACCATTATCTGACGGCATTCGAAGCTGCGTATGGATTGGATCAGGGTTCGACAAAAGTCGCAGCGCTGATCACTGAAACCCCAGCTGCGATGTACACAACTCGCGAATATGCGGATGATTATCCCGGGCGGGAGCGGCTTGTCGGTCTCAGCTGGGGGGCAGAAGACCTCTCCTCTGCGCTCGGCGCACGTGAGCAGCGTGGTCCCGATGGCGAATACGCGCACGTCTATGAATTGGCGCGCAGCCTTTGCTTGCTTGCCTCGGTGAATGCCGGTGTCGCCCCAATCGAGACAGTTCAGCCCGAATTTCGCGATCTCGACGCTCTGGAGACGCGCGCACAGCGTTGTCGTGCTGCAGGTTTTCGAGGAATGCTGGCTATTCATCCGGCACAAATCGCTCCTATCAATGCTGCCTTCACGCCAAGCGAGCAGGAAATTGCCCACGCACGCGCTATTGTGAAAGCGTTCGCGGACAACCCCGGCGCTGGCACAATTGCGATTGATGGAGCGATGCTTGATCGCCCTCACCTCTCCCTCGCCCAGCGCCTGCTCGCCGAAGCTTCTGACGGCTGAATTGGCAATTTAAATTTCCTACACTAACCCATTTGGATATCGGGCTGTGCATCTTAACGGTAAGGAGCACAATTTGATGGCGATCCTAGAAACACTTATCGGCCCGATTACCTCGATCATCGACAAGATTATTCCCGACAAGGAAGCCCGGGCAAAAGCGAAAATGGAACTGCTCAAACTTGAAGGCACGCAGGAGATGCGTCTTATCGAAGCCCGCCTTCAGGCGATCGTGGCCGAAGCACAATCAAAAGATCCTTGGACAAGCCGGGCCCGGCCCAGCTTCCTCTACATCATGTATGTCATGATACTCTGGGCCTTGCCGATGGGTGTTCTGGCCGCATTTGATCCTGGCGAAGCCAACGAAATAGCCGAAGGTATGAATGCTTACCTTAACGGCTTGCCAGAGCCGCTTTATGCCCTCTTCGGAACCGGATATCTTGGCTACACTGCGGCACGCCAGTGGGGTAAAGTGAAGGGCGTAGAACGGTGATCTGCTTTTCAAATACCGGTTTTTGTTCGTCTCTGACTTCCCGATCCCACGGTCACTCGCTAATGCGCTGAAATGATCGCGCCAAACAATACAGTCTACGTCCTTAATGGTCCGAACCTGAATCTGCTCGGCCTTCGCGAACCTGAAATTTACGGTTCGGCCACTTTGGATGAAATCGCGGGTATGCTGGAAGATCGCGCCCGCGAATTGGGTCTGTCCGTAGATATGCGACAGACAAATCATGAAGGCATTCTTGTTGATTGGATGCACGAAGCGCAGGCAGAGGGGGCAAAAGCCATCCTCATCAATGCCGCTGCTTACACGCACACTTCTATCGCGCTGCTCGATGCGGCTCGAGCGATAACCACTCCGGTTATCGAGGTACACCTTTCCAACCCAAAATCACGAGAGCCTTTCCGGCACTTGTCCTATATCGGCATGGCAGCCGCACGCACTTTCGAAGGTCACGGGCCAGACAGTTACCGCCTTGCATTGGAAGCCGTAGCGTCAGGCGATCTGGGCGAATAATGCTCATGAGGCAAAGACGTTTGCAGAAATTGTCCGCTTTGCCACTTGCCAGCCGCAATTCGCGTCAATAGTCACACGTGAATTCAAATCAGGGGTCACAAAAAGGAAACGCATGGCTGACCGCAAGCCGAGTGCCGCGAAAAATTCCGGCATGAACATCGATACAGCACTTGTCCGTGAACTTGCGGAATTGCTGAGCGAAACCGGACTAACCGAAATCGAAGTAGAGGATGATGATCGCAAAATCCGCGTTGCACGCGGTGGCGGACAGATAATCCAGCAGGCTGCACCTGCGCCTGCCCCAATGGTTGCTCCTCCTGTCGCTGCACAGGCCCCCGTCGCGGCCCCGACTAGCGAGACAGCTGCGACTCCTACCGCTGACGACGCGAATGCGCTCAAATCCCCGATGGTCGGCACGGCCTATCTGGCTCCGGAACCGGGCAAGCCAAACTTTGTGAAGGTCGGTGATCAGGTCGCCGAAGGTGATACGCTGCTGATCGTAGAAGCAATGAAGGTCATGAACCCGATCGCGGCTGACAAGGCAGGCACGATCAAGTCGATTCTGGTTGATAACGCTCAGCCTGTCGAATTTGACCAGCCTCTTGTGGTCATCGGGTAAGCCGAAACTATGTCCATTAATCGTATCCTGATCGCCAATCGCGGCGAAATCGCTTTGCGCATCCATCGTGCGGCCCATGAGATGGGGATCGAAACGGTCGCTGTGCACTCTACCGCGGATGCAGATGCCATGCATGTCCGGCTCGCCGATCACGCTGTTTGCATCGGTCCGCCTGCTGCAGCGGAAAGCTATCTGAACCACGCGGCGATCATCTCCGCCGCAGAGGTTGCAGGCTGCGATGCTATCCACCCGGGCTATGGCTTTTTGTCCGAAAATGCGAGCTTTGCGGAAAAGGTAGAAGCTCACGATATCGCCTGGATCGGTCCGAAACCGGAACACATCCGGACAATGGGCGACAAGGTTCAGGCAAAAAAGACTGCAGGCGAATTGGGTCTGCCCTTGGTGCCGGGCTCTGATGGTGCGGTCTCCGATCCCGAAGAGGGCAGGAAGATCGCTGCTGAAATCGGCTATCCTGTCATCATCAAGGCCGCATCGGGTGGCGGTGGCCGCGGGATGAAGGTCTGCGAGAGCGAGGACAAGCTGGAGAGCCTGATGCAACAGGCCGGCAGCGAGGCCAAAGCCGCATTCGGCGATGCCACAGTCTACATCGAGAAATATCTCGGCAACCCACGCCACATTGAATTTCAGGTCTTCGGCGATGGAAAGGGCAATGCGATTCACTTGGGTGAGCGCGATTGTTCGCTGCAGCGCCGTCACCAGAAAGTCCTTGAAGAAGCGCCCTCGCCCGTCATCGACGATGCCGAAAGAGAGCGCATGGGCGAAGTTTGCGCGAAAGCCATGCGCGACATGCAGTATCGCGGCGCAGGCACGATCGAATTTCTCTGGGAGAACGGAGAGTTCTATTTCATCGAAATGAACACCCGCCTCCAAGTTGAGCATCCTGTCACCGAAGCGATCACCGGCGTCGACTTGGTGCGCGAACAGATCCGGATTGCAGGCGGAAAACAATTGTCCGTCCAGCAGGACGAGCTTGAGTTCCGCGGCCATGCCATCGAATGCCGGATCAACGCGGAAGACGCCTTTACCTTCGCGCCCAGCCCCGGCGAAGTGACTTATTATCACGCAGCAGGCGGACTGCACGTGCGGGTCGATTCCGGGCTTTACGCAGGGTACAAAATTCCGCCCTACTACGATTCAATGATTGCGAAGCTGATTGTGTACGGACGCACGCGGGAAGGCTGCATCATGCGTCTTCGCCGTGCGCTTGAAGAAATGGTGGTTGAGGGTGTTAAAACCAACATCCCGCTTCATCAGGAATTGCTGCGCCAGAACGATGTTCTGCACGGCGATTACTCAATCAAATGGCTCGAAGACTGGCTCGATAAGCGCGAGGGTTAGCGCTCTCACAAAAAATACCGACCAATGATTTGGAAATCTCGGGCTTGCCCTAGCGGCAAGTCCGCCCTATTGGCGCGCCTCCGATGCAATGTCGCATCGACTTGGAGGAATCCGTTGCTGGAACACAATTGCAAATCGGGCGCTTGCGGCGCCGCGTTCCAGCCCTTCGCCTAGGCGTCACCTGATGACGCTGCGCGACGGGCCGGACCTGTCGCTGCAGCACCTCTCACAATCAGGAACTCAATGCGTCAGCCATGCGCCGTTTTGGCGCTGTCTGGCTTGCAGGCGATTATTATGACTTCTGAACTCGAAATTGTTCGGGGCGTGTTGAAGCGCTCCGCTAATGGCCTTTTGGCCTCTCAACCACTTGCCAGGGAATTGCTGGGCTTTGGCCGCAAGCATGGCCTCTGGCTGTTCGGCCTGACACCGGGCGAAGCGAACAAGCTGACTTGGACGGCTTTCAAGCAGGCTATCAATGCCGCTTCGCACACGACTCAAGAACCCAGCGGCGCGCTTTCGCTGGGGCGTAACCTTGCGCGGCTGCTAAATCTTGATCCTGTCGACAGTGATATCGTTGGCGCGATAATCGCGTTCGAGCGGATGTCCCACGCATCGGAGCTTTCCGATTTGCTTTGCGATAAGGGAGCATCGCTGCCGATCCTGATTGGGGAGGCAGCGGGGCTCGATCCACAGGACGCGGAGCGCCGCGTTCGCAATCACGTGCTAGTGCGGCTCGGTTTTGTAACCTTCAAGGTGAACTGGCGTGGCAAGCTGGAAATGTCGCTGCGTTGGACATTTGAGCGGCTTCTGGATCACCAGCCCGAAAGCACAGATGCGATACTTGAACTGATGGTTGGGCCCGCCCAGCCCGCTCCTCTCGCGCTTGGCGCGTTTGCCCATGTCAAAGAGGCAGACCTGCTTGTGCGTCTGATTCAAGGGACTCTGCGCGAACGCGCTCAGGGTGTCAGCATCCTGATCCACGGCCCTCCTGGCACGGGCAAGACGGAGCTTGCCCGCGCTATAGCTGCGGCTGCAGGAGTCCGGCTTCATGCCATTGGGGAAGCACTGGAAGATGGCGAAGAGCCGGATAGGTTCGACCGCATCAGCGCATTTCAGATGGGCCAGCGTCTGCTTTCGGGCAGCCAAAGCGATGCATTGCTCTTCGATGAGATGGAAGACTTCATCGGCGATGCCCAACCGGCGCATGGCGGCGGTGATTGGTATCGTGGCCGCGAAGGCAGCAAGGTATTTGTGAACCGTCTTCTGGAAACGAACTGCGTTCCGGTGATCTGGACCACTAATGCCATTGGTAATATCGATCCGGCGATCCTTCGTCGCATGAGCTACGTGCTTAGGCTGGACATTCCCAGCCGCGCGACGGCGCTTGCAATGTTGGATCGGGTCGCTCGCGAAGAGCAGGTGACACCGCATCAAAGCTGGACTGATCTGATTGAGCGTGCGCCGGAAACGGCCACGGTACTTCGCGTTTCCGCCAAAGCGTCGCGGCTGGCTGGTGAAGAAGGAGGCGGTGTGGACATCGCATCTTCGCTGGCCAAGGCTTTGCGGGGGGCGGAATTGCCACTTCCTGGTGGCGGTGAGGTCGATCTGTCATTGTATGAATGCGATCGCCCTGTAGAGCCGATGTTCAAAGCAATCTGTGAAAGCAAGCACACAGATATCTCGCTTCTGCTGACTGGACCTCCCGGTACGGGCAAGACTGCGTTGGCGCAGCACCTGGCTCGTGCTCTGGATCGGCCATTGATGGTCAGGCGTACATCTGATCTGCTTTCGAAATGGGTAGGCGAAACCGAAGGCAACATCGCGGATGCCTTTGCCACTGCCCGATCGCAAGGGAGCGTATTGCTCTTCGACGAGGTGGACTCTCTTCTATCAGACCGGGCGCATGCGAAAGCGACTTGGGAAGTTAGCCAGGTAAACGAGCTGCTGACCTGGCTGGATCAACACCCCTTGCCAGTGGTCGCTGCAACCAATTTTGCCACGCGTCTTGATCCCGCAACTGCGCGGCGGTTCACGCATAAGCTTGAACTGAAGCCGCTTTCGAAACTGGCGGCACAAAAGGCATTCACAAGGTTCTTCGATCTCGAGGCACCAAGGGGTCTTGAGGAACTTACCAACCTCACACCGGGTGATTTCGCCTTGGTCGCGAAACAGCTGCGACATCAGCCGGCGCTGTCACCGTCCGAGATTGTCGGGCTTCTGGCAGCGGAAGCAAGATTGAAACCGAATGCGCGCACGCCAATCGGGTTCTGATTAGCAGTCGGTTTCTGCGTTCTAATCGAACGTAAAACCGGCTGCCTTCGCTTCTTCGATAATTTCGGCACCGGTTTTCATCGGAGACTTCTGAGCCAGATCATACCAGTCGGGTTTTTCATCAACGAAAATCTGGTGTTTGATCGGCAGCCCATCCGGCAGGTCGAACAATCCCGCTACAAATGTAAGGCCGCCGGTCGGAAGGAATTTATACCAGAGACCCGAGCCGCACTGTTTGCAGAAAGCGCGCTCTGCCCAATCGCTTGATTGAAATCGGGTAATTGCGTGTTCACCGGCAATATCGAAATCGCTGGCCTCAATCCCCGCATACATTGATCCAGTCCATTTCTGGCACATGGAGCAGTGGCAAACGTCAACTTCGGCGTGAGCTGCGCGGATCGTGATCGAGACTTCGCCGCAAAGACAAGTTCCCGTCACTGGTTCCGGCAACACATCGGCCATCGGACTTCTCCGCAGGTGTCTTAGAGAGGAACTCCCGGCGCATATTTCGCGGTCCGGATTGTGAGCGACGTCTTCACGCTCTCCACATTCGGAGCAGGTGTAAGTTTGCCGGTGAGGAATTCCTGAAAACTCTGAAGATCCTGGCTCACGATCTTGAGAATGAAGTCGATTTCACCGTTCAGCATGTGCACTTCACGTACCTCGGGAAGTTCGCGCATGGCTTCTTCAAACTCACGCAGTGCGCTCTCGGCCTGACTTTTCAGGCTGACCATCGCGAAAACGGTGATCGCAAAGCCAAGCTTCGAGGGATCAAGATCGGCATGATAACCGCGAATGACACCATCGTCTTCCAACCCGCGAACACGGCGCAGGCAAGGCGGAGCTGTAAGGCCGACACGTTGAGCCAATTCTACGTTTGTGACACGACCTTCGGCCTGCAGTTCACTCAGCAAGCGCTTATCGATCTCGTCCAGATTGGCCATGTGTTTTCAAACTCCCTCGCGAGCTATGCACGCGCTGTCGATATTGGACTGTCCGTTAACACTCCAGTGTAAGAACACGTGCGAGTGATAGCGCGTCGGGCTAATATTATTATGTCTGCCAGCAATTGTCCCGCTTTGCAACGCATGCTGTGTGCCAAGCTGTGACAATCGCTGCTTCCTGATAGTAGTTTTCAGAATCGGGCGGGTTTCATATCGTTCCCGTCTTAAATGACCCACCGGTCCCACCGCGTACAATGGAAGGAGGCGGACATGTTTTTCGATGATCGCCTCGCCACCGTATTACGGCAGCAAGGGGCAAGCGAGATTGGCAAGCGCACCCAGTTTCGCCAATTGCTCGATATTCTGGGCAACCGGAAATTTGGACCAGATGGCCGCCGCGACCCGAGCCTGATCGCCGCTGCGTGGTTGCGTATGGATGCGCTGGGCCGTTCGATCCCAGCCGCAGAACGTGCAGCAATGATACGTGAACCCAGCTGGCGTTTCCGCAGCGCTGATCTGGCTGCACACCTCGCCGATTTTGAGCCTGAGGTTGCATCCGCCGCGCTCAACCGTGCTGAGTTGACTTCCGACGACTGGAAGACACTGATCCCGCGTCTGCCCGTTCGCGCGCGCGGATTTTTGCGCCTGCGCAACGATTTACCCGTCGATGCTGAGACGTTGCTTGATCGGCTGGGGGTTCAGGATCGGGGGCTCCCATCACCAGGGCCATCACCGACGGTTGATCCCTCGGTTCCCGTTCGCGAAGCGGACGATCCGACAGAACCAGACGCGCAGTTCGACGAAGATGTCGCAGTACCGCTGACGGATATGGATACGGAACTGGAACCCGTAGAAATCGAGCCTGAGGCGCTCGCAGCCTTGGCTCAAGAGCCGGTACAGCCAGACCCGATTGAAACAGGACGCAGCGAGATTTCTGCCCTTGTCGAACGAATTGCCCAGTTCAAACGCTCTCGCGAGACTCAAGACAATGACGGGTTGACCGACAGTGACAGGTCCCCTCGCCTGCCGTTGAATGAACTTCAGCAGACGAAGGTCCGCCAAGCGACGAATTTCGGCTTCGCAACAGATGCGAGCGGACGGATCGACTGGAGCGAAGCAGAAGTCGCTCCGATGGTGATCGGCACCAAGCTTATCGCGCCGCCTTTGATTGGCAGCCCCGCGGGCCAAAGCCCACTTCAACGCGCCATGCAGCAGCGTCAGCCGGTAATCCATCAGCCCTACACGCTCGCAGGTGCGCCCGCTATTGCGGGTGAATGGGTGGTCGATGCCCAGCCACGCTTCACCGAGAGCGGAAGCTTCTCCGGCTATGTTGGCCGTTTCAGACGTGTGCCGGACGGCGATCAAGATTCAGTCAGTCCAGCTGCGCGCGAGGCGGATCGCATTCGCCAATTGCTGCACGAGCTGCGAACGCCCGTAACGGCAGTTCAGGGCTACGCTGAGGTCATCCAGCAGCAATTGTTTGGCCCGGCACCTCATGAATACCGTGCACTCGCCGCCGCGATAGCCGCAGACGCGGCGCATATTCTTGCAGGCTTCGAAGAGCTTGACCGGTTAGCCCAGCTTGAAACCGGAGCCAAACGCATTGAACAAGGTCAGGTAGATCTGGCTGAACTGACACGTCAGACGGCGCTTCAGCTTGGGCAAGTGCTTTCGCCGCGAATGGCTGGCCTTGAACTCGAAGTCGCCGTTGACGAGCCCGTTTTGGTGGGCATCGACCGGGACGATGCCGAGCTGATAGTGTGGCGCCTGCTCGCAACACTAGGCGGCGGTTGCGGCGCCGGTGAGATGCTGGCGATCGCCCTCGATCTGGACGAAGACAAGGTTCAGATCACGTGCGAATTGCCGAGGCAATTGCTGGAAGAAGAAGACATTTTCGCAGCTGAGGTCAAACCGATCGGCGGCGCTATCAACGCCGGTTTGTTTGGCGCTGGCTTCGCCTTACGCCTTGTGAAGGCAGAAGCCCAGTCAGCCGGCGGAGATCTGGTACTTGCCGGCGAGTTGATCGCGCTGACGCTGCCGGTGTTCGATCCGATAGCGCAGGGCACAGACGAAGCCGATGACTTGACCCGGAAAGACTGGCCCAATAGCTCCACGCATTAAGAAAAGTGGGGGGAGCGCCAGAGAATTGCCGGGCCTGAAGACTTATCTGGCATGCGGCTGGGTCTGCGAACTGTCAGCAAAGCTCCGAATTTGAGTGAGGCCGGGCATTCCGATGTCGAGTGATATGACCGAAAGCGCATCTGCGGCATCTATGCTGGCCCCACCCGATCCCGCGATGCGCGCAGCATTCGCAGGCGATTTCGGCCAGAGGGTTCTTCTCACAATCGACACTGAGGAGGAATTCGACTGGGATGCTCCCTTCTCTCGTGACGGCTATGGCCTTCGCCACGTAGAGCAGATCGCCAAATTTCAGTCATTTTGCGAAGAGATTGGCGCGCATCCGGTCTATCTTGTCGATTGGCCCATAGCCAATGACGCCCGCGCAGTGGAGATCATCGGCGATGCCGTGGGGAGAGGTACCGCCGAGGTCGGCGTGCAACTTCACGGTTGGGTAAACCCGCCTTTCGAAGAAGATGTGAATGCGCGAAACTCCTATGCCGGAAACCTTCCGCACTCGCTTGAAGCAGAGAAATTTGAAAGACTGCTGGCAAAAATTGCGTCCGCTTTTGACGTCGAACCGCTAATTTACCGCGCGGGCCGTTATGGCGTCGGTGCGCAAACGGCCGAGATGCTCAAACAGTCCGGCGTGTTGATCGATACATCGGTCAGGTCACTATTCGACTATTCCGCGCAACATGGGCCTGATTACTCGGATCATCCTCTTACGCCCTATTGGCTGGATGAAGAGCATGGCGTTCTGGAGCTTCCCGTCACCACGGTTTTCTGGGGAATGCTCCGGCATCAGGGGAAGTATGTGCACCGCCTCCAGCGTCATATTCCCACGCTGTTTTCTGCCTTTTCCCGGCTCAGGCTGTTGGAAAGGATCGCATTGACGCCTGAGGGTGTAACGCCCGAGGAAGCCATTCGTGGCATTGATATTGCGTTGGACGACGGACTGCCATTGCTCGTCCTGTCCTTCCACAGCCCTTCTCTGGCTCCGGGTTTCACGCCCTATGCGCGCGATGAAGCAGGGGTAGAGAAAATCTATGACTGGTTTCGACAAATCTATGCCTATCTCGACCAGCGCGACATCCGCAGCGCCACGGTCACAAGCATTGTTTCCGCCGCAAAGGCCAAGATAGGAAAATAATCATCAAGCCGGTGCTTGTGCACGCGACACAGGCGCTGTAGGGGCACCGCTGGCTTTGCCGATGTGCATACCGTCAGGGCCTGTAGCTCAGCGGTTAGAGCTGGCCGCTCATAACGGCTAGGTCGCGGGTTCGAATCCTGCCGGGCCCACCGGTATGCAGCGAGTGAAAAGTGTCGGGGAGTAGCGCAGCCTGGTAGCGCATCTGCTTTGGGAGCAGAGGGTCGCAGGTTCGAATCCTGTCTCCCCGACCAACTTTTTCAAAGATTTACGAGCCGTCAGGCAGAATTCTTCCAACATGGAAAATGTCGGAAACTCCAACAAGCAAACCTAGGCCTGCTTCCCGCTACTGCGCCGTTTGTGCTTCGGGCTCGTCGAATGATGTACCCCCCGCGAAGCAAAACCTTTCGCTGACTTGTTCCTGTCGGGATCGGCAGACCGGTTTTCATCGACATTGCCAGTCTCTCGGCACTCTTCGATGGCATCGACAAGCTGCTTCATTGAAACGGGCTTGGAAAGAAACTGGTTCGCACCAAATGCCAGAGCCGCCTTTGCGACGAAGCTGTCTTCAACATTCTTGATCCCCCCCATGTAAGACCCACCACCTGAAATGGCGATCACGGGAATATGGGAAAGCGGGCTATCCTTGATCCGACGAATGACCTTCAGCCCCTCTTCGCCGGGCATGAAAATGTCGGTTATTATAAGCTCCGGCACCAGCTCTGTTTCACCGGACAACAAATCATCTACCCGCTGAGCACGCTCAGCCGCATGGCCAAGCTTGCGCAGTTGAAGCGCAATCGTGCGAGCGACGCTATCGTCATCTTCGATGAAAACTATGCGGATAAAGGCGTCTCCTTAAAGAGCGTTTGCCTGATGAAACAGATGGATAATGTCGGGTAGTGTGCGCACCTCAAGCTTCTGGATCGCGTTATAGCGGTGGGCGTCGATTGTTCTCGGGCCGAGCGAGAGCTCCTCAGCAATTTCCTTGCTTTTCATGCCATTACAGGCAAGCCGCAGCACTTCTTTCTCACGCGCGGTCAGCAGATCAACCATGTCCTTTGCGCTGTTCGTCGCAGAGACTTCATCGCGCTGTGGCTTTGCATTCTCCATAGCCAGTTCGACCTTCTGTGCGATTTGCGCAAAAGTGCCTGGCTTCTCGATAAAGTCGCTTGCGCCACTTTTCATGGCTTCGATGGCTGTGGGAATATCCCCATGCGAGGTGAAGAAAATCACTGGAATATACCGCTTGTTTTCAGGGATCGCGCGCAGGGTTTCCAAACCGTTGATACCCGGCATCCGCAGGTCAAGCAGGATGCAATCCGGCTTTAGATAGCCAAGCGCGTCCAGCAAATCCTGCCCGCTGGCAAATGGATGGCAACGATAGCCCATCTTCGCGAGACCCCGCCCCGTCGTGGTGCGCACGTCCCGGTTATCGTCGACTATGGCAATCAGGGGGAGTTGGTCGGACGTTTCATCCATTGGTAGGTGCCTCCTCAAGTTCCTCGCCGAGCGCAGTCTGAATAGCGTCAGAGAGCGCTGAGAAACGGTATGGTTTTTTCAGGAAAGTAAGACTTGAGCGTTCGCCGTCAGTCAGATTTTTCAGTGCTTTGTCAGGATATCCGGACGTCAAAAGGACACGCAGGCCGGGATACAAAGCGTGGATCGCAGCCGAAAGCTGCACCCCGTCATAACCGCCCGGCATAATCACATCCGAAAAAACAAGGTCGAATTCGCTGTCGTCCTCAAGGATTTCAAGCGCTTCGCTTCCATCCCCTGCAACGACCACCTCGTAACCCAGTGCGACAAGCTGCCTGTTTACCTGGCGACGGACATCGGGTTGATCCTCGACCACCAGAATGCGTTCCCCGGAAGCTTCCGCATGCTCGTAACGCATTGCCTTCGCCTCTGGCTTGATATCTTTTTTCGCGCGAGGGAAGAAGAGTTTGATCGTGGTGCCTTCGTCGATCTGGCTTTCGATTTTCAGGATGCCGCCAGAGTTTTTCGCAAAACCGTAAGCGGCTGACAGTCCGAGGCCAGTGCCCTTCCCGTGCTGCTTAGTAGAAAAGAACGGCTCGAGCACCATGTTGATGACTTCTTCGGGAATGCCATGCCCACTGTCGGATATGCTGATGCGGACATACTCACCCTTGGCAAGCTCAATATTATCCTCGTCGCATTCCTCGCAATCGCCGCAAACGTTCCGGTTCTTGAACTCGATATGGAGGGTCCCACCATCGGGCATGGCGTCTGCTGAATTCACTGCCAGATTCAACAGCGTGTGTTCCAGCTCGACCGGATCGACTTCGATTGGCCATGTATCGGTCGGAATATCATTTGTTATGCGGATCGTCTCGGCGATACCGGAATACAGCAAATGGCTTGCCTCTTCCCAGAATGCTGCGGGAAGAATGACCTTCGGCGCCAGTCTCTTTCCGCCTGCAAATGAAAGCAATCGTGACGTCAGAGCCGCGCCGCTTTCAGCAGCTTTGCGGATCAATTCTACAGATTCTTTATCATCAGCGTCCAGCTTGCCCATCTCGAGCATCTCGGCATTGCCGAGAATGATCATCAGCAAGTTGTTAAAGTCGTGCGCAACGCCGCCGGTTAGCCGACCAACCGCACCGAGTGTCCGGGCACGGAATACCTCTTCCTGCCGCCCTTTGATGCCGGTTATGTCCTGTAGGCTGCCAATTACCCTTTCGACCTGCCCGTGATCGCCTGTGACGAGTGCAGCCTTGGCCGACAGCAGAATGACGTGGCCGTCATCATCGACGACCCTGAATTCCGCTTCCCACGATTCCTGGCAGGTACGGATGGCCTTTTGGAAGCTGTAGATAATGGCAAAGCGGTCTTCAGGATGTATCCGCTCAGCCCATGAGGCCAAGCCTGATTCACTGTCATCGACATTCAGGTTGAGACGGGTTGACCATCCTGGGGTAAACCAGGAGACACCGTCGAGAATGCCGATGTCAAAAATGACATCCGACAAAAGAGTCGAAATAAGACGGAACCGTGCCTCGGATTGCTGAGCGGCATTCACCGCTGAGCGGAAGCGGGTCACGTCGGAATTTCGGCCGATCAGTCGCAGAGCACGCCCGTCTTCATCCCGCAGGAAAATGCCCTTGGCAAAGGCATAACCCTTTCGGCCATCGGAGCGCTTGTATTCGTACTCGGTAGAAAGGGATTCGCTGCCATCTTCGATCGCGCGGGTAATGGCGCGTTGAAACCTTTTCGCGCCTTCGGAACTTACATGCGGAGGCCGGAATTTATCAATCGGAACAACTGGATCAGGCAAATTGCCATAACGCGCTTCATAACGGCTGTTTACCCACAGCTCCCATGTCTGGAGGTCCCAGTCATACACAATGTCGTCACTTGCTTCCGCAGCGCGCTCGAAACGCTCACGAAACAGGGCCGCTTCGCGTTCTTTTTCGAAGCTTTCGGTAATGTCGTTGAATGTGGTGAGAATGTGCTTGATGCGGCCGTTATTGCCGCAGATCGGAAACGCATCGCAGCTCAACCAAGAGACCTTCTCCGTTACCGGATCGATCGTTCCGACGACTTTTTTGAAAACCGGTTTTCCCGTGCGGATAGCGAGCGGAACAGGCAGCTGCTCCTCATCATACTCCTCCATATCGGTATCAAGAAAACGCCAATGCTCGTTGTCATATCTGCGCGAAAAATCGAGCGGATTGATATGGAGCATGCGACATGCAATCGGGTTGGCCTTGATGATCGTCGTATCAAGATTATGCAGCACGATACCACATGATGCATTATCAAATACCTGCCTGTATTCTTCCTTCAAGCGGTTGAACTCGACGTTCTTCTCGGTCGCCTCCGTCACATCGACGATTATGGCGAGATAGCCGATCACTTCACCATCCATATCAATGCGTGGGGTGATCGTCAGGTCATTCCAGAATGTATTACCATTCTTTCGATAGTTCAGGATTTTGCCGCGATATTCTTTACCGGTCCTGAGCACTTCGCGAATCGAATCGGCATCTTCCGGATCAGTGAGCGGCCCCTGAAGAAATGCGGCGGTTTCTCCTGTGATCTCTGCAAGGGTGAAGCCTGTGATCCTCTCGAACGCGGCGTTACAGTAAGTTATTCGCCGATCAGGGCCAGCAGTCAAAACACCAAGGTTCAAAGACGTCAGCGCACCGCTGATGATCGCGTCGCTGATGCCTTCTGGCAGCGCGTTATCCTTCGCGTCATCGAACGCATCTGGCGTCGCTGATACTGTCATCCATGCCCCCGTTTTTGCCGCTTTGCGTGGCTTATGAACTGCAGACAAATCTCGACCCATTAATTGAAACAAACCAGGCTAACTCTGGTTCCCACAGGATTTTTCGCAACCCTTTGAAGTCAAGCTCTGACCAATCGTGATATTCAAAGAACCTTAACAAAAATGCATGGTAAACATGCAGTTAATGAATTCTCGAAAATCACACCGTGTTTTCCTGCAATGCTCAATTCGTACCTCTTCATCATAACGGTTATTGCAGTTGGGGAATTCCCTCTCCCTGTATTGCAAGTGCGAAGGAGACATCGACATGATGATTGAGAGGAGAGCAGAACGGCGGACCATTTCGGTTTTCAAGGCGGCTTACATCGAAACTGACACGGGCGTTCACTTCGTGACACTCAAGAATATTTCGGCTTCGGGTGTATGCTTTGCCGGATATGCAGATCTCAGGATCGGACAGCAGATTACGTGCTGTTTTGATTCGAGCGGTGTCCGAAATGGTGAAGTACGCTGGGTAAGAGACGGTGAGTTCGGCCTCGCTATGGAAGAAGCCGACATTCTAGCCATTGAGGCAAGAAACACATTTCCTCCCCGCTCTGTCAGGCTTCCTCTTGAAATGGACGCAAAGATATATGTCCAAGGCAACCGCTTTCGGTCGCAGGTTCATAATCTCTCCATCCGTGGTGCCTGCATCACACGCGTTCACGGCATGCGCCCCGGCAGCCTGGTTTCTCTTGAAATCAGCGGCCACAGTTTCGAGGCCGCAACAGTCAAATGGGCCGACGGCGAAAGGGCTGGCATCCGCTTTGCGCAACCTGTGTCGGGAACCCAGATCTGCGAGATAACCAATCATTTGCAGAAAGCTGGAGCGACCCTGCGACCCTTTGCCGACAAGGGATACACGCCGCCGATTGTCGAACCTGTAATCGCGGCCAAAGCGATCGCCGAAGCGTAACGGTAACGACAGACTGACAGACCCAGCCAATATCAGGAACCCGGCTTTTATGAGGCAGGGGCACAAATTGGCATAAGCAGCGTTACCTAACTGCGTTGCACGACATGTTCACCACGCTGCTTGAAATGGGGAAGGATGAAGATCCCAAACCTCCTGAAACCGATGAAACTGAATGTCGTCGTTCCGATCCTTGCCATGATCGGGATGTCAGCTCCTGCACACTCTCAGACGGGGGCTTCACAACTGGTTGCGGACGTCGCTTCACCCGCTTCGCTGTCTGAAAACGGTTTGCTCGCCACGCCAGAGCCCTTTCAGCGCATGTCGCAACCGGCAACGGTTCAGGATGCGATATTTGCAGCTGCATCGCTTACGTCGATCGATCATGATTTCCTGATGGCTCAAGCCCAGCTCGAAAGTGCACTTGATCCTCGCGCAAAGGCCAGAACGTCTAGTGCGACGGGCCTATTCCAGTTCATCAAGAGCACATGGCTTGAAAACGTCTACAAGCACGGGGAACGTTTTGGACTCGGCCATCTTGCGCGTCACATTAAGATGACCGGTTCCGGCTATGCTTTTGTGGAGGACGAGACGAAGCTGCGGCAAATTCTCGACCTCAGATTTGATGCTGAAATCGCGTCTCTTATGGCAGCGGCGCTGGCTGAAGATAATCGTGACTTTTTGTACGCGACGACAGGCCGCAACCCAACCCACACGGAATTGTACCTGGCGCATTTTCTGGGAGCACGAGGGGCGAGCGTATTCTTGCGCGAACTCGCCTATCAACCGGATGTCAGCGCTGCGAGACTCTTCCCCCGACCGGCGCGGGCAAATCGTTCGATCTTCTACCGCGCTAACGGAACACCGCGCACCCTGAGACAGGTAATGCGCGTCATGGACACCAAAGTCTCCCGAGCACTGGCCCGCACACGGCGATACTTTCCGGAGCCCCGTAGCTCTGTACGCATAGCACGATCATCAGCGCAGATAGTCCCCTATCTGATCACGGATGAATATGTTTTCGGCGCAAACAACGACGTGACTCTCGCGAGTCGCTGAGAAGCATTGAGAGCATTTGATGAACGAAGCCGACCGCCTCGCCTCCTTGACTGAACTCGGCCTGCGCCGCGTGAAGGATGCCGGAATTTTCACCACCATAACGCGCATGGCGACCGAAAAATTCGGCTGCCCGTTCGCGATGGTATCTATCATCGACAAGGACGAGCAGTGGTTTCTGGCGAAAACGGGCATCAAGCTGGACAGCACTCCGCGTAGTGTATCCTTCTGTTCGGATACGATCACGCTGAACCACCCCATGCTGATCAGCGATGCATCGTGCCATCCCAAATATCAGGACAATCCGCTGGTTACCGGAAGTCCTTCGATCATGTCCTATCTCGGAATACCGATCAAAGCGCCGAATGGCGCATCGCTGGGATCGCTTTGTATCGCTTCGACACGGCCTTACGCGTTTTCGGAGAAGGATATCGGGCGGCTCGGCTCACTTGCCGAGCTTGTCGAACAATGCATCGCATCGCATGGCAGTTCGCAGGAATTATCGCGTGCGAATGGGTCACTGCGGCAATTGAACAAACTGTTCAAGCAAGCTGAAAAGGCAGCTCAGATCGGTTCATGGCGCGTGGACCTTAAAACCAATGAAGTGAGTTGGTCCGATCAGGTTTTCGCCATTCACGGTATAGACGATCCGCAGGCTGTCCCGCTTGAAAACGCGATCAGTTTTTATGAGCCTGATGATCGACCAATAGTCGAAGAATCACTTCAACGTGCAATCGAAGACGGGGTCCCGTTTTCTTTCGAAGCCTCAATCCGGCGAGCGGATGGAGAGCTACGCCGTGTCCGGTCCATGGGCGAACGCATCGACGTCAACGGTGAGCCTGAATGCGTCGCTGGTGTCTTTCTCGATTGCACCGAAGAACACCTGCGCAATCTGGAGTTACGGCGCGCAGCTACGCTCGATCAATTGACCGGTTTGCACAACCGAAGCGCCTTTGATCGCCGCATGGCCAAAGCGATCAAGTCAGCAAGGGGAAGTCAGGCCAACGAAAAAAGCGTTGCTGTCATGCTGATCGATCTCGATGGCTTCAAGGACGTCAACGACACGATGGGCCATTTGATCGGCGACAGATTGCTCAAAAGAGTGGCCGCTCACTTGGTTGAACTGGTGGACGAAAATTCTTTTGTGGCTCGGTGGGGGGGCGATGAATTTGCGGTCCTGCTCGGCATTGGCATTACCCTTGAGGATGCTCATCTCTTGGGAGAACGCTTGACCGCCGCGCTTTCCGAAGAAATCCGCATTGATGGCCGTATCGTTCAAGTCGGGGCGACCTGCGGCCTTGCACACATGGAAAATTCGGCGACAAGTGAAGAGCTCATGCGACGCGCCGACCTAGCTCTGTATCATGCAAAGTCGAATGACCGCGGATCGGTAGAAGCCTGGTCCGAAGAAATCGAGGCGCCGCTAGTCGCCCGTCAAAACGCAATTGCGACGCTGACGCAGGCGTTGAACACGGGGAAAACCCGCGCAGTTTACCAACCGATCGTCGAACTCGAAACGGGCAAAACGATCGGCGTTGAATCGCTCATCCGGATCGAAGACAGGAACGGTCAGCTTATAGCCGCTGAGGAGTTTTTCCCGGCGCTCGTCGATCCTCTTTTATCACGGCGCGTTTCGCGCTTCATGATCGGCGAAATTGCCAAAGATGCGAAAGCACTCTTGGAACTTTACGGCAGGGAATGCCGCATCGGAATCAATGTTTCAGAAGCCGATCTGCGCGGTGGCGATTTCCTGAGCCAGCTCGATCGCCTTTTGGACGACAGCGTGCTGACACCGGAAAACATCACGCTGGAAGTGACAGAAACCATGCTTTTGCTCGACGGCGCAGGCGACATCAGAAGCCTGCTGGAGTTTCTGGACCAGCGCGGCTTCACAATCGCACTCGATGACTTTGGCACCGGGTTTTCGTCCCTGACCCACTTGCGAGACTTCCCAATTCGCAAGGTGAAGATTGATCGCGATTTCATCGACTCCATGATTTCACAGCAGCAATCCCGCCTGATCGTTCAGGCCATCGTTCAGATGGGACGCAGTTTGGGCCTCAGGATGGTTGCAGAAGGCGTCGAAACCGATGAACAGCATTCCCTGCTTTACGCCATCGGATGCTCCCATGCGCAGGGATACAAATACGCGCGCCCGGCAAGCATCGTTGAACTGCAATCGTCACAATCCCACAATTCGTCGAACCGAAACGCGGCCTGATGGCGCGCTGCCCTCTGCCTGAGCCATGCAAATCACGGCTCTGGCGACAATTTGCGACGTGACTTGCAGGCCGAATACAGCAACATTCATCCTCGGTTAGAGCAATTTCTGCGATTGATGGCGGACTTTGAAGGATGGGCGCTGCGCAATGAGCGAAATCAGCATAGCATTGAACCGCTTTGGCTACGGCCTGAAACGGGGTGAAACAGCGCCCCTTGACGCGCGCGCCTATCTGTTGCGCCAGCTTAAAGAGTTTGACCCTCGCCCCGGAGCGCTCGGCTCCCGCCCTGACACCAGCGGCGAAGCCGCGTCTTTAACCCGCACTCTTCGTAGTGCATTTAAATCCATGCGCGAAAAAGCCGCCGCGAAAGCAGGTGGCAGCGATCAATCCCCGCCCAAGATGAGCCGCGAAGAGCGGATTTCAGCCCTTCCGCCCGCCCTCCGGACAAAGGCGCGTGAGGCGTACGGGCGATTGCAAGCCGATACTGCGATGCGAATTGAAATCGCCATCGCATCGCCTAATCCGTTCGCTGAACGGCTGGTGCATTTCTGGTCAAACCACTTCACCGTGACATCGCAAAAAGGTGGGGCCCGCTTCGAAGTTGGCAATCACGAATTTAACGCGATCCGACCGCATGTGACGGGGCGTTTCTCTGATTTATTGAAGGCGGCGGTGCTGCATCCGGCCATGCTGATCTACCTCGACCAGTTTCAATCAGCCGGCCCCAATTCGCGGTTTGGCAAGACCAGACGAGGGCGTCGCGGTCTGAATGAAAATCTCGCTCGGGAGATCCTGGAGCTGCATACGCTGGGTGTTGATGGTGGGTATTCGCAAGCTGACGTGACCGAGTTCGCCCGCGCTCTCACCGGATGGACCGTATCCGGCATGGCACGTGTAAAATTCGCCGCGGAGCCTCAGGCCGGTGGGGCAGGTTTCATCGCGGCCGCGCATGAACCGGGCGACAGGAAAGTGCTTGGCCGGACCTACGCTGATACTGGCGCAAAGCAGGCGATTGCCATTCTTGACGATCTGGCCACTCACCCATCGACCGCGCGTTTCGTGGCGACAAAGCTCGCCCGTCATTTCTGCGCCGACGATCCACCGCCCTCGCTTGTCGCCCGGCTTGAGAGGGACTTTCTAAGGAGCGGCGGCGATCTGAACAGCCTGGCGCAAACTCTGGTTCAATCGCCCGAACCCTGGCAATCCGAGCATGTTAAGTTCCGCCAGCCATTCGAGTGGTTTATCGCCGCGATGCGCTTTACCGGCGTAGACGATTTGCCGGCGCGGCGCGCGAACGGAGTTCTACGCGCTTTGGGGCAAATGCCGTGGCAGGCGCCCTCCCCCGCAGGATTTGACGACCATGCATCAAGCTGGGCAGGCCCTGAGGCGTTGCTGCGCAGGGTCGAATTGGCGGAGCAGATTGCGCGTCAAGTTCCGGCGGATGACATCCTGAACCGTGCGGAGAACGCCTTTCCCGATGCCTTGTCTGATCACACGCGCGATTGGCTTTCACGTGCTGAAAGCGGGCGGCAGGCGCTGGCCCTGATGTTGATCGCACCTGAAATGCTGCGGAGATAGAGCACCATGACCGAATTGCCCGGAACCCCGCTATCGCGCCGTGCCCTTATCGGAGGTGCTCTCGCAATCGGCAGCGCAACCGCTTTGGTGCCGAAAATCGCATTCGCACAGGCGGCCGGTGATCGTAACTTGCTCTTCGTTCTTTTACGCGGTGCAATGGATGGAATGGCGATGCTCGCCCCGTTGGGTGATCCGGCATACAATGCGGCGCGCGCGCAGGCTTTGTCCGACTATGAAGGGGCGCGCAAGCTGGACAGCCTTTTCACGCTCCATCCTGCGATGCAGCAGATCGGGAAGGCTTACACACGTAACGAAGCTCTTTTCATACACGCCACCGCGACGTCCTATCGCGACCGGTCCCACTTTGACGGGCAGGACCTTCTGGAAAGCGGCGCGGCAAAGCCGAACACAATGCGCGACGGGTGGTTGAACCGGCTCGTGGGGCTGATCGGCCAGGCGGATGGATCACCCCTCGCAGTGCCGCCAAAAGCGCTGGCTATTTCGCCAACGATCCCGCTTGCGCTGCGCGGCGATGCGCCCGCTTCGAATTATGCGCCTTCCAGCCTGCCCGAAGCGAGCGCAGATTTCATCGAGAGGGTTTCGCTGCTTTACAAAAACGACCCTGAGCTGGGCGAGCTATGGTCTAGCGCGCTCGAGACGCGGGCTATGGCCGCCGACGATGGGCTTAGGAACCTTCGGGATGCGGCAAAGACGGGCAAGCTTATCGCGTCTCTGATGCGCGGCGAAACAGGTGCCCGCATTTCAATGGTAGAGCTGAGCGGATGGGATACGCACGCCAATCAGAGAGGCAACTTCCGGCGATCCGCAAGCGCTCTTGATACAATGCTTGGAGCCTATCAGACAGCGATGGGGTCAGCTTGGGACAAGACAGCTGTGATCGTCGCGACGGAGTTCGGAAGGACGGTCAGTTACAACGGAACGCGCGGTACGGACCATGGCACGGCATCTGCAACCATGCTTATGGGCGGCGCGGTGAAAGGCGGGCGGATTCTGGGCAATTGGCCGGGTATGGCGAAAGCTAACCTGTATCGCGGGCGCGACCTCATGCCGACTACATCGCTGGAAAGCATTATCGCGGGCGCGACCGCACAGCATTTCGGGCTGGACCCGATGGCAGTACAGGCCCGGCTTTTCCCCGAGCGAACGTCGCGTCCGATGGAGGGGCTGATCCGGGCCTGATTTTCTTCTATTGCGCCATTGTTGCGGGAGCCGAAGCAATCACTTCGCCGGTCTGGATCGATCGCGGTTCATTCGCGAGGATTCCGGCAACCGTAGTCCAGACAGCGACATTCTGGCGCAGTTGCGCGATATCAATCTTGTCCAAGGTATCGTCGGGCGTGTGATGCAGGTCGAAATAGCGCGTGCCGTCCTGTTGCAAATCAATGATCGCCGTTTTCTGATCGCGGGCAATGTTGATGTCCGCGCCGCCGCTGGCGGTGATGGAGGAGTTTGCGACGCCAAACCGCGCCACGGCACGGGCCAGCTTTGCATGAAGCGGTGCGTTGGTTTCGCGGAAATTGCTTTCAAAGCGCCAGATGCGGTCCGCGCCGAAATCGCTTTCGAACGCGACGCCGATGCGTTCATCGATATGCGCCTCGCTATAAGCCTTTGAACCCCAAAGCCCAGTTTCCTCCGCACCGGCGAAAAGCACGCGGATCGTCCGCAATGGCTGGCCGGTTTTCTGCACGTTCAGCGCTGCGGCAGCGATGATCGCACAGCCTGCTCCATCATCGAAAGCACCGGGCGAATTCCACCAGCTGTCCAAATGACAGGCAAGCAGCACAGGAGGAAGTTCCGGATTGCTGCCGACAATCTCACCTACGACATTGCCGCTGAGCGTTTCGCCGATCCGGAGCGGGTTCAGCTCCATCTTGATCTTGATCGGCTTGCCATTCGCGCGTTCGAACATCCGTTCCAGATTTTCGGCGTCCGGCACGCTCATCGCGGCGGCCGGAATGGGGTCGATCCCTTCAGGAAAGCTGGTGCCGCCAGTATGCGGATTGCGGTGATAGTCGGTGCCAACCGCCTTGATAACGGTGCCGATCGCCCCTTTGCTGGCTGCGATCCCTGCCCCGACCCAGCGCGCCGGCCCTGCAAAACCGTAATGCGATCCATCCATCGCGGGACGCATCTGATGACTGATATAGGCGATCTTGCCTTCCAGCGACCCTGCCGGAGCTTCGCGCAATTCGGCAACTGTCGCGAAGAAAACGACCTCCGCTTCGATCCCGCCTTCGGGAGTGGCAGCAGAATTGCCCAGCGGCTGCACAACCAGTTGCTGCGGGAAAGGAGCCGTTACGCTCGCGCGGTGGATATTGCCGGGCACCCAGGTATCCATCATGAAGGGTTCATCGGCGATGTTCTGAAAGCCATGCTTTTCAAGCCAGGCCATCGCCCATTTCCGGCCCCGCGCCTCAGCCTCTGTTCCAGCCTGACGCGGGCCGACTTCCGTCGTTACCCCTTCGACAAAATCCCACGCCAGCTTGTCACCTTCGAAAGCCTTGGTCGCGACAGTTTCGAGAGCTTCCGTCGCGCTCTCTGCATGCGCATCCGCCCATGCAGGCGCAGACACAGCGGTAGCCAAAGCGATTGAAAGGGCAGCGGAAGATTTCATGAGAATGTTTTTCATGACATCAGCGCTAACTCTATGATCCAGCGCTGTCCAGCGTGGTAAGATCAAGGGCGATTGGCGTTTCGGCGCGGCGGCAGATTTGCGATCTCGTCAGATTTTGTCTTCGGTTTCTGCTCGTTCGCCGTTTCCGGATTTCCAACTAGGCCGCCCGCTTCGCTGACAACGCGATTACGGCCCGAGCGTTTCGCCTGATACAATGCGCAGTCCGCACGTTCATAGGCGACTTCGTATCGTTCACCCGGTTCGCACAAGGATACCCCGAAACTGGCCGTCAGGCTTATATCCTTGCCAATCCCCTCATGCCTTTCGCGTGCGAATTGTCGGCGAAGCCTTTCTGCCAGTTTCGCAGCGGCATCTTCGGGACAATCCCAAACCATTACGCAAAACTCCTCGCCACCCACACGTCCGGCAATGTCACTGGGTCGGATTGTCCGTCGGAATACGTCGCCAAAATTGTTAATCACCCGGTCGCCTGCCGGATGACCCCAGAAATCGTTCACCCGTTTAAAATGGTCGATATCGGCAACGATCAGGCAGACAGGCACACCTTCGTCTTCTGCCCGAGTAAGCATCTGGACTGCGTCCGCTTCGAATGCGCTGCGGACAGCCAGACCACTCAGCAAGTCCTTTCTGGTGGAATCGCGGATGATGCGCATCTGATCCGCCACTGTTGCCGCGATCACCGAGGCTGCAAGAAGGAGCATGAAAATCGCTCCGGAGACTACATACAGGGCGTGCCCGACAGAACCGCGATATTCGGCCGATGTCATTGGCCCTTCAATCATCACCACCAATACAGGCCGGAGAATAAACTGGGCACCAATTAGCAGGAAGACCCACACCATCACGCGATCGACGGTTTCGGCAGACTTTTCGCCCGCGATAAGCTGCGCTGCGGAGAAAAAGATAATCCCGCAATAGATATTCAGCCCCAGGATCCACGGCAGGATATCCGCGGCGGGGTCTGAAAGAAGCATCAGTGTGATGGTAAGCGCAGCACCGGCAGTCCATGCCTTGACCGGGACATCGCATTTCATCCGGCGGCAGGCAGCCCACGCGGTGACAACGCATCCGACAAGACTTAGAACCGAGACGCTGGTCCGTACGACCACCGGGCTCCAATCGCCGGCATAGTGATTGAGTGTAAAGCTGAGGGCCATGGCGCCCGCTGCGGCAGCGAAGCCCAGCAAATGCGTCTGCGTCCGGTCACGACGCCACAAAACCAGCGCGCCAATTCCCAATATCATAGCGATTGCCGGATTGATCACACCCAGCACAAGATAAGACACACTTTATCCCTTCACATCCCGAAAATGAAAGGTAGCGGTGCGTAGTTAAGGGGCACCTAATCGCGGACGTTAAATTTTCCCTCTCGCGCCCTTGCGTTCGCATGGGAACGCGGCAAATTTTTCAGCTTCTTCGGCCAGACTTGCGATCTGCCAATGACACAACCTGCGCACCTTTGGTTTCATTCGTCTGGCCGTCTGCTTCGGCGGCATCCGGCTGATCACCGGGCGCAGGAAGAGCATCGTCGGTTTCGGTATTCGCACGATCAAGGATCACGCGATTGCGCCCTTCGCGCTTCGCTTTGTAAAGAGCGGAGTCAGCACGCTGGAACAGCGTTGCATAGGATTCGCCTTCATAAGCTTCGGCGACACCAAAGCTGGCAGTAATCGCAGGAAGTTCATCGCTGGCCCGCTCACTGCTGTTGGCAACACCCTGCCTGATCCGGTCAGCGAGCCGGGCCGCCGGTCCGCCATTGCAATCCCACACAAGGATGCAGAATTCCTCGCCACCGATCCGGCCCGCAAGATCGGTTCCCCGGATCTTTCCGGCGATCATCTGACCGAACTGGCCGATAGCGCGATCTCCGACCGCGTGCCCCCAGTTATCATTCACGCGTTTGAAGTGGTCTATGTCGCCCACAATCAGGCTGACAGGTTTTGCCTTAGTTTAGTGGACAGAATAAGGTGACATCCACACCGCATATAGCTCAACAACAAATTTATTTGTTGTAACTCAATTGACATAGCCAGTAGTGCAGAAGAACTTTGTTCGCACTTAAATTGAA
>JAXHVK010000009.1:0-50149 GCA_034211135.1 Pseudomonadota bacterium | reverse complement strand
CAGCTTGTCAGCGGCCAGTACGTTGACATAGCCGCGCCCGTTTTCGTCTGTCTTGAGGAAATCGTCGATCTCGAGCGCCGGTTCGCCAAAGAAATAATCCGCGCCCTGCGCCTCAAAACTCAGCAACTGGCGCTGGATCGCACCGACCGATTGCTTGGAGACATTGCCGTAAGTGCCCGACAGCTCTTTCGCGTTTTCATTCGCCCATTGCAGCATGCTTTGCAGATCGCCGAAATCGAGCAGCAACAGGCCATTATCGTCCGCGTGACGGAAGATGATCTGCAAAACACCTTCCTGTGTGTCATTCAAATCAAGCAGGCGCGACAGCAGAAGTGGCCCCATTTCGGATATTGTCGTGCGGATCGGGTGGCCCTGTTCCCCGTAAAGATCCCAAAAGACGACAGGGTTATCCGAATAGCCATAGTCATCCATACCCAGTTCTCTGGCACGGCCTTCCAGCTTGTCTGCGTGTTTGAACGTGGGGGAGCCAGGCATGGCGATACCGGACAAATCGCCCTTCACATCCGCGACAAACACGGGAACGCCATTGGCCGAAAAGCTTTCCGCCAGCCCCTGCAACGTAACAGTCTTACCCGTACCGGTCGCGCCTGCGATCAGGCCATGCCGGTTTGCGCGGCTCAGCGCCAATTGCTGGTTTTCGCCGTTTCCGCCCAGTCCCAGAAAGATGTCGCTCATTATGCTTTTCGCCCCTCGATTTCGGTCCGTTTACGGATTGCCGAGCAGATGCGGAGCGGTCAACTCTCGACTTGGCAGCGTGATGGGCTAAGGGATGATTATGGGTCAGCCATTACCGTTCGTTCTGCTTGATGATGCACGTGCCAGCGGCGGAGCCGATGCCCTGCTGTACGAAGCACCGGCAAGGATTTTCGCCGCCTATCACGCCCACGATGTCGATCGCATTCTGGAGCAGGCCGAAGCCGCGCGCCTGGACACCGGAGGCCAGCTTGCAGGCTATATCGGATATGAGGCCGGGCTGGCGCTCGAACCGAAACTTTCCGGCCTCGCCGATGGACGCAGCGGAGCCGCGGGGCCGCTGGTATGGCTGGGCCTGTTCGAAAACGCACCCACTGCAATTCCGGCAAAGGATATGCCCGCCTGGCTTTCCGCACGCGTCGAAGGCGATGCCAGCATCGGCCCGCTTGATCCGCAATTGTCGCCGGGCGGATATGACGCAGCCTTTGCCGCACTGCGCGATGCGATCCATGCTGGCGATATCTATCAGGCCAACCTGACCTACCCGCTTAGCGGTTCCTATCGCGGCGATGCGATGGCGCTGTATGCCTCGCTCAGAAACAGTGCCAGCGCGGGATATGGCGGTATCTTGTTCGATGGATCGCACTGGCTTCTGAGCTTCTCGCCCGAACTGTTCTTTGCGCTTGAAGATGGAGCGGCGCGGGTGAAGCCGATGAAGGGCACCCGCCCCCGCGGCCTTGACGAAGCCAGCGACACTGCCCTGCGCGAAGAGCTGTCTTCGTCAGTGAAGGACCGCGCTGAAAACCTCATGATCGTTGATCTGATGCGCAATGATCTCTCGCGCGTTGCGGTTGCAGGCAGTGTGGAAGTCAATGCGCCCTTTTCGGTCGAAACCTATCCGACCGTGCACCAGATGGTTTCCAGCGTTCGGGCCAGGCTTGCCGATGGCAAAGGCGCTGCTGATCTGGTGCGCGCCCTGTTTCCGTGCGGATCAATCACCGGAGCGCCCAAAATCCGCGCCATGGAGCTGATTAACGAGGTTGAGCGCGATGCCCGCGGGCCATATTGCGGCGCAATTGGCCGGATCGGACCTGACGGCGAAGCGGCCTTCAACGTCGCCATTCGGACACTGCGCCTTACTCCTATAGAAAACGGTCAGGGCACCGCTGTTCTGGGCGTCGGTTCCGCCATCGTGGCTGACAGTGACCCGATGTCAGAACGGCGCGAATGCGAAGTGAAGGCCGGTTTCGCCCGCGCGAGCTCTGCCGAACTCGCAGCGCCGCAATGCGACCTGATCGAGACGATGCGGTTCGAACCCGAAAGCGGTATCGCCCATCTGGACCTGCACCTCGCCCGGATGAAGAGCAGTGCGCAGGCGCTCGGTTTCGAATTTGATCGGCATGCCGCGCGCAACCAGATTCAGGCCTTGTGCTTCGAACTGGAAGACAGTGCGAAAATCAGGCTGCTGGCATCGCGCAAAGGCGCGATCGCGCTTCAGACAAGCCCCCTGCCCGCGATGGAAGAGCAACCGCTGCCTTGCATCGCCCTGCCGCACCCGCTTGATCTATCCGACTGGAGGCTGGCTCACAAAACCAGTGACCGCGGCTTTTACGAAGACGCGATGGAGGCCGCGCGCTATCACGAAGCCAAAGAAGCCGTACTGGTGCGCGATGACGGGCTTGTCACCGAAGGCGCGTGGACCAATATCTTTGTCGAGCGTGACGACGCTCTCCTCACCCCGCCAGCATCTTTGGGCCTGTTGCCCGGTGTGCTGCGCGAACACCTGATTACCGAAGGCCGCGCCCGCGAGGCGGAATTGACGCTGGATGATCTTTCCGAAGGTTTCCTGCTCGGCAATTCAGTGCGCGGCCTGTTCAAAGCGAAATTGATATGACCCCCAATATTCTGTTCGAAGACGGCGAAGCGCTTGTGATTGACAAGCCTGCCGGCCTTCCGATTGACCGCCCGCGCAAAGGCGGTCCCTGCCTTGAAGATCATCTGGAAGCTCTCAAACTGGGTTTCCAGCGCCCGCCTGTTCCGGTCCACCGCCTCGACACCGACACAAGCGGATGCCTGTTGCTGGCCCGCAATCCCAAGGCTCTGAAGCGGTTTAACAAAGCGTTCGAGGATCGTCTGGTCGCCAAAAGCTATATCGCGATTCTTGGCGGACACCCTGCTGACGAAGAAGGCACGATCCGTCTCTCCCTTGCCAAGATCAGCTCGGAAGCCAAAGGCTGGCGCATGATCGCCGCCAAGAAGGGCAAGCTGGCGGTTTCGCATTGGGAACTGGTCGAAAAGCTCGGGCCGAATGCCCTGATCCGTTTTCGTCCTGAGACGGGCCGCACGCACCAATTGCGTGTCCACGCGCTCAAGGGACTGGGAGCGCCGCTTCTGGGTGATCCGGTTTACGGCTCCGAAAGCCAGCGCGGCAAAGGCGCGCCGCGCACCATGCTCCATGCCGAAACGCTGGTGGTAGAACGCGACGGCAAACCGCCGATCGAAGCGCGCGCGCCCGTCCCCGCCGATTTTGCCGCATTTGGTGTTGCGGATGGATAAAGGCGAACTGGAACCTGTGTTTTCGCGCGCTCACGCGAATGCGGAAGAGAGCTTCCTCGCAGGGTCCGGGCCGGGTGGGCAGAACGCCAACAAGGTCGCCACCGAAGTCCAGCTTCGACTGAATATCTACACGCTCAGACTGCCGCCGCCGGTGTTTTCGCGGCTGCGCGCCATTGCCGGGACGAAGCTGACGGCCAGCGGGGATTTGCTGATAACTGCGCGCGAACATCGCACGCAGGAAGCCAACCGGCAGGCCGCGCGGCAAAAACTGGAAGACATTCTGGAAGAAGCCCATCGCCGGCCCAAGAAACGCGCCAAGACCCGCCTTAACCGCGTTGGCAAGACACAAAGGCTGAAGGCAAAGAAAGCACGCGGGACGGTCAAGGCCAATCGCGGCAAGGTCAGCCGGTCGGATTGGTAACGCTGGAATAGCGTTGATCGCTTGACTTTTCCCCGTGAATCGGCGAATGGCGCGCCTCTGGAAGGCGGCGCTGGACGCGTCGCCCGTTTTATTTCAGGCTCGATGCGTTGATTCGCTCAGCCCTCAATCAGTTTAGGAACTTTCGCGATGGCAAAGCCCGCAACCGTCAAGATCAAGCTCGTCTCGACCGAGGGCACGGGTTTTTACTACACGACCAAGAAGAACCCGCGCAACATCACCGAAAAGATGGTGTTCCGTAAGTACGATCCGGTCGCGAAGAAGCACGTCGAATTCAAGGAAGCGAAGATCAAGTAAGCCGGTTTTGCCGATTTGGCACCGCTTGCTCTCGCACGCTTTCAATTCAGACGCTATTCAAGCCCCGCAAACTAGGGCGGTAGGCATGAAGAAGCTGATCTCACATTTCGCAAAAGCGCCTCTGCAGCTTATGGCTGGCGGGGCGCTTGCCGTATCGGCTGTGGCGTTGACGGGTGCAGGCCTTCTCGCGCCGGTAAGCAGCGCGCAGGCACAGACCAGTGCTGCGGACCTTGATCGCGCAGTTGCAGCGCTGCGCGGCATTTCCACTATGCGCGCCGACTTCACACAGACCGACCGGCAAGGGAACCTTGCACGCGGCGTGATGACGCTGAAGCGCCCCGGAAAAATCCGCTTCGATTACGGGAAGGATGCCGACCTGCTCGTCATCTCGAACGGCAAATCGTTGTATATGGTCGATTACGAAGTCAATCAGGTCGAACGCTGGCCGATCAAAAGCTCTCCGCTGGGTGCACTGCTCGATCCCAGCCGCGATGTGAAGAAATACGGTACTCTGATCCCGACCGGCAGCCCCGAAGTCCTCAGCGTTCTGGTAGAAGACCCTAAGAAGCCCGAATTCGGCAAGATCAATCTGATCTTCATCAGCAATCCGCGCGCGCCGGGTGGATTGCAGCTTACGCATTGGGTGGCTCTCGATGCCCAGAATCATCGCACCACAGTGCGCCTGACGAATCACCGTTACGGCGTTTCGGTCGCTGAAAGCACGTTCAGCTTCCGCGACCCGCGTCGCTCGTCTCGTCGACCGCGATAAACGTTTCGACCTTCACAAGTTGTATGTAAGCGACAAACCTAGGTTTGTATTCATAGTCCAGAAAGCCAGGACGGCGTATTTCTTACTCACACAAGGCGGATGAAGGCGGGTTTCCCCCCTGTTGCCCTCTCCTTCGCGAATTGCCGTCTTGTGCAAGCGTGACGAACGCTAATTTGAACCCCTGTGCCATCGCCCCCGGCACAGGGGTTTTTTCTTCAGACCGTCGATTTGCGCCTTTTCATTCAGCCGGATCGTCACCCCAGCCAAATGCAGCGCGAATGAAGTCGTAAATCAGGTTCTGTTCGATGACGCCTTTCACGCGGTCTGCGCCGGGGCCCTGTGCATAGAGCGCGACATCCTCTCCGCCATGCGTCTCACTGCCAAGCGGAATAGTTGATTGCTGGCGCGCCGAAACACCCGTTTCCGGATCGGGACGCGGGTCTTTGCCTGCGATTGACCCCGGACCATTGCCATAACCAAGAGTGGTGTAAGGCTTGCCATCATTGGCGGGCAAAGGCTCCTCTGTATTCGAGATGTCGCCCGACGGCGGCACGACAAGACCCAGAATGTCGTTCCCGCGTTTGGGATAGCCGGCAATGGTGAAGACATGGCTGTGATCCGCTGTGACCATAATCAGCGTTTCTTCGGGATCGGTGTTATCAATCGCGTACTGGATGGCGCGGGCAAACTCGACTGTCTCTTCCAGCGCATAACCCGCGCGCCCATCGTGGTGCGCGTGATCGATCCGGCCTGATTCGACCATCAGATAGAACCCGTCGGGATCGGATTTCAGCTTTGTCAGGGCCGCAGCCGTCATGTCGGTGAGGCTCGGTTCCTGACTGCCCTCTTTGAGATCGGCGACATAGGTCATGTGGCTTGAGGAAAAGAGGCCCAGCACCGGTTTTTGCGAACCGCTGGCCACCGCCGATTGCAGCGCCTGCGCGGTTTCGACATAGGCGCCAGAGCTGCGCGCCCGCCATTGCGCGACCAGATCTTCTGCCGCGCCAGACCGCCGACCGCCCGCTTCCGATCCGTAAAAACCGCGGCGGCCGCCACCAAGGGCGATGTCCCAATCTGATTCGATCAGCTGCGTGGCGATATCCTTGCAGCCACTATTGGTCTGATCGTCGGGGAGATAGAATTCCCAATTGCGATCCGCGCTGCGGGAATAGACGCTGGCCGGTGTCGCATGGGTAAGGCGTGCAGTGGTGACGATGCCCAGGGCAAGGCCGCGCTTCTTCACTTCCTCTCCCAGCAAGGGCAGCGGATTGGCCAGCGCGGTGTCGCATTGGCCGCGTGTGACCCCCGGCCCCACGCCCAGAACGCCGATCTTGGTCTTCTGACCTGAATGCATGGCCGTGGCTGTGCCCGCACTGTCGGGCACCTGCGCATTGGTGTTATAGGTTTTGACCAGCGCGACATTGTCGAAATTCTCGAAGCTGAGGACGTTTTCCTCGCCCGTCTCGCCGCGCTTTTGCCCCGCATAGATGCGCGCTGCGGTGATGGTGGAAATGCCCATGCCATCGCCGATGAAGAGGATGACGTTCTTCGCTTTCTTGCGCGCGGCAGGCTCTGCGGCGGAAGCGGCGGGCGCGCGGCTCACGCTTTCGGCGCCGTAATAATTGGTCGTGTTCGAACACGCCCCCAACATCGTGCAGGATGCGGTGACAAGCAGGGTAAGCGAAGTTGAGCGGATCATCGGTGGTTCTCCATCACAATTGCCCCACCCGCTATAGCTTTCCGAAACGACAAGAAAGGGAAAGGTGGCGTTTCACGATTTGCGTGCCTAGATCACCCATCATGATCTCTGTTGCGACCTGGAACATCAATTCGGCCCGCTTGCGTCTGCCGATCATTCAAAAATACCTTGAGGACGAGGCGCCTGACATCCTGTGCCTGCAGGAAATCAAATGTCAGGAAGAACAGTTCCCCGCCAAGGCGCTGGCGGAAATGGGGTATGAGCATCAGGCGATCTGCGGGCAGAAAGGCTATCACGGCGTCGCCACGGTCAGCCGCGTTCCGATTCGCGAAGTCACCCGCCATGACTGGCAGGACAATGGCGAAGCACGCCATATTGGCGTTGAAGTGGTGGGCAAGGACATGTTTGTCGAAAATGTCTACGTCCCCGCAGGTGGTGATATTCCCGACCGCGAACAGAATGTGAAATTTGGACAGAAGCTCGACTTTCTGGAACGGATGACCCGCTGGGCGGACGCCGTTGACAAACCGACCCTGATCGTGGGCGATTTCAACATTGCTCCGCTGGAGAGCGATGTCTGGAGCCACAAGCAACTTTTGAAAGTCGTCAGCCATACGCCGCTTGAGGTGGAAACGCTGCAACGGTTCAAGGACGCGCATGGCTGGACCGATATCGGCCGCGAATTCATCAAGGATCCGGATCGCTATTTCAGCTGGTGGTCATACCGCTCCAAAGACTGGCGCAAGAATGACCGTGGTCGCAGGCTCGATCACATGTGGGCCAGCCCTGCCCTTGCCGCGCAGGCGACGGGGCACCGCATTCTGGAAGAGGCGCGCGACTGGGAAAAGCCGTCTGACCACATCCCGCTCGTCACGGCATTCGATGTCTAGCATGGCGTGCGGCTGCCAATCTTGCAAAGCGCCTTCGCCTGAACGCCGTGCGGCACAGGCGGTGGACGCGCTGCGCCATGGCTGGGCACTGGAATTTGATGACGGGCCGGTTCTGCTGCCGATCGAAACTGCCATTGCCAGCGGGGCACAGGCGGAGCGTCTGCTCATATCGAACGCACGCGCCGCGACGCTCAAGCTGACTAATCAGCGCGATGCCGCACAGGGCGGCGTTGCTCCGCATACGCCGGTTCTGATCCGCAGCGGAGAGGCTCTGCCGCTCTCGGCCGCGCGCGCCGTCGCCGATCCGGCGCTTGATCTCGACAATCCGCTGAAAGGGCCATTCCGTGCGGAACCGATCGAGTGGGCCGATGCAGCCGTCGCGGCGATGGAATATGCCCGCATCGCCGGCATTCTGCCTGCTTTCATGGTCAATCCTCTTCAGGCAGGAGAGCCGCACAACCTGCAAAGCAGCGATCTGGCGGCCTATACCGATGCAGGGCGGCTCGACATCATCACCCGCGCCCGTTTACCGGTTACCGCCAGTGTCGATGCCGAAATCGTCGCTTTCCGGTCCACAGCTGACACACGCGAACATGTGGCGCTTATCATCGGAGATCAGAGCGGAGATCGCGAGCCTCTGGTGCGATTGCATTCGGAATGCCTGACAGGTGATGTTCTGGGCAGCCTGAAATGTGATTGCGGCCCGCAACTCGATGCGGCGCTGCACGCAATGGCGACACACGCGCGCGAAGATGGCGGCTGGGGCGCCATGCTTTATATGCGGCAGGAAGGGCGCGGCATTGGCCTCGTCAACAAACTGCGCGCCTATCGTTTGCAGGATCAGGGCTTTGATACGGTCGATGCCAATAACCGCCTTGGCCTGCCGGACGAAGCGCGCGATTTCCCGACTGCGGCGCGGATGCTTGAGCTGATCGGCGCGACTTCGATCCGTCTGATGACGAACAATCCGGCGAAGGTCAAAAGCCTCGAAGCGCACGGCATCACGGTTAGCGAGCGGGTCCAGCACCAGCTGCCCGATAATCCGCACAACGCTCGCTATCTGGCGACCAAGCGGGACAGGTCAGGGCATTTGCTGAAATGAAGGCTCCTGAAATACCCATCACCATCCGGCCCGAAGCGGCGGGTGATGAGGAGGTGATCTTCACGCTTACGCAGGCGGCATTCAAAGACATGCCGTTCAGCGAAGGGGATGAGCCGGAACTCGTCAACGGCTTGCGCGCTGATGGCGATCTGGTGCTGTCTCTTGTGGCAGAGGATGGGGAGAGGATTGTCGGCCATATCGCCTTTTCACCCGTCACCATCAGTGATGGAACGCAGGACTGGTATGGTCTTGGCCCGGTATCCGTCTGGCCCGACATCCAGCATCGGGGCATTGGCGGCGCGCTGATAAAGCGCGGGATTGCGGACCTGCGCTCGCGCGGCGCGAAAGGCATCGTACTTCTGGGCAGCACGGAATATTATCCGCGTTTCGGCTTCGTCCACGAACCGCAATTGCGCTATCCCGGACCGCCGCCTGAATACTTTCAGGTTCTGCTGATGGAGGGCACCTTGCCGAGCGGGGAGGTCCAATACGCCCCCGCTTTTGGCGATTAACGCCGCTCGTATTTCTTCAGGCCAGCAGCCAGCCGGTTACCAGACATGGCGACGCTGGCACCCGTCCAATCGGCAACAAAAGCGCTTTGGCGGCTGATGCCGGGGACGAAGCGTGCTTCGTTGTTCACCACTTGCAATCCATCGGAATTGTGCAGGCTGTCTTCTGCGCCCAGCGCGATGAAGGCGGAATAGTTTTCCTTGTTCCGGCCTTGCACGAACCAGTTGCTGGCAATCCGGCCCTTCGCACCCGCAGGCAGGTCAATCATGTAATTGGTTGCTTGCCCACCGGCATCATCAAAGCTGTTATTCTCGATCACAACGCGGCCTGAGCGCGATTTGACATAGTGCCCGCCGCGCCCTTTTTCGAACCGGCTTTCCTTTACCGTCAGCTCTCCGAAATTGCCGATATAGATCGAATGCGCACAGCCAGCGGAATTCTCGCAAGTGCCCAGCCCGCTGAAAGTTGAGCGGATGATGTAGATGCGCGCCGACGGGTCATTGGCCGACAAGATGCCCTGCTGGCTATCAAGAAAGCGCGAATAGGCGACATTCAACGCGCCGCGCTCCAGCCGGATGCCTGCGCCATTGCCGTCGCGTACGCGTATATTGCGGAAGGTCAGCCCGCGCACCTCTGCGCCGATGCCCCGCAGGACGAAGCTTGCCTTGCCCTCGCACGCGCGGCCTTCGAATACAGCTGTCCCTGCCTTTTCGGCGATGTAGGTAACAACGCCCTGTTCCTGAACGGAGCATTCGCGATAGGTGCCGGGCGCGATGCGGATCGTTCCGCGCTTTGCGCCGATGGATTTGACCGCAGCCTGAAGCCGGTCAAAGCTTTTGCCCGTTTCAACCACTGTAAACGGCTTCGTTGCGGGTGCCGACGCCATCTGGGCAAGCGCTCCGCTACCCGGCAGAACGCATAAAGCTGCGGCCACCAGCAGGCCGGGGCGTGACATCAGGCGCTTTGCCAAAGATGGCTTGGGCGCGCCGGGCGAAGGAAGGCGATAGACATGGGTCATGCCGCAAGGAGTTATCGCGCAAAACCGATCCGCCAAGCGCACTTTACCGCCCTGTACCGTTTGGGGGCAGCAATTGCCCCTTGGCTTAACCCTTCAGGCATGGCTAAACCCAGTATTGAAATGCAACGCGGCACGGTGGATGCTGCGGAAAGCATGAAGTTTTGGGATACATTGGAGGATACCCGTCATGAAGAAGCACATCACTCTTGCCGCGCTTGGCTCGGCTGCACTGGCACTTACAGCTTGCGGCAGCGCAGACCCTGCCGACACCGAAGCATCGCCGGACACAGTCGAAATGCCCGCTGACGAGGCACTGGCCCCGATCACTGACGAAGCTGTCGAAGACACCGACGCCGCGCCGAGCGTGGAAGAAGTCGAAGGCCCGCCCGCCGTATCCGAAGAAACCGCGACTGAGGCCGCCGAGAACGCTCAGGCCATCGCTGACGAAGCCGCCGCTGCCGCTGCCGCTGCAGAGGAAGCAGCCGGCGCTGCCGAAGATGCCGCTGCCGCGGTTGAAGGTCTCGAAGGCCTTGAAGACGCTGGCGAGTAAGCCGCAAATGCGCCGCACTTCTCCCGCCCTCGCCCTCGCCGCGCTCACTTTGCTGATGAGTGCCTGTGATGGTGGTAGCGGGAGCGGTGCCGGCCCCGGCGCCGTGAGCGAAGGTGAAGCGCAAGCGCTGGATGAAGCCGCGAAAATGCTGGATGAAAAACGCCTTCCCGAAGGTGCCCTTCCCGATGTCGATGCGCCATTAGAGGACCAGTCGCCGCAGGAAACGCCAGGACAGTAAACAGCTGAGACCGAGTAGGACTCGACACCATGAATGCCCCCATGACCAATCCCGTCCGATCCAATCCGGGTATGGACGCAGATGTTTTCGAACAATTCGCAGAGCAGCTGGAACGCTATGTCCGCGACCGGCTGATCCCCGCGGAAGAGGAGGTCATGGCCAATGATCGCATCCCCGACGAAATCGTCGATGAAATGCGCGAGATGGGCCTGTTCGGGATCAGCGTGCCCGAAGAGTATGGCGGTGCGGGCCTGAACATGACGCAATATGCGCGCGTCGTGAACATGATGAGCTATGCCGCGCCCGCATTCCGCTCAATCTTCTCAATCAATATCGGCATGTTTGCGAGCGCGCTGAAAAACGGCGCGACAGAGGCGCAGCGGGCGGAATGGTATCCCAAGCTCGTCGAAGGAAAGATCGCCTGTTTCGGCCTGACAGAGCCGGGCTCGGGAAGCGATTCTGCAGCGATGCAGACCACCGCCGTGCCCGATCCCGATGGCAATGGCTGGATTCTCAACGGAACGAAGCGTTACATCACCAATGCCCCACATGCGGATGTGGCATTGATCATGGCTCGCACAGAGAAAGAGGCATTGCCCAAAAACGCGCATGTCAGTGCCTTTCTGGTGCCGATGGATACGCCCGGTGTCTCCACCGGATCACCCGATAAGAAGATGGGCCAGTCCGGTTCGCACATCTCCGACATCATGCTCGACGATGTGAAGGTGCCCGGCGATGCGCTGTTAGGCGGCGAAACAGGCAAAGGCTTCCGCTTTGCGATGCAGAGCCTCGACAATGGCCGTATCTCCGTCGGTGCGGCGGCCACCGCCTATGCGCGCCGTGCGCTCGATTCCGCAATGCGTTACGCGAATGAGCGCAAGGCTTTTGGCGAACCGATTGCCCGCTTCCAACTGATACAGGCGATGCTGGCGGACAGTCAGACTGAAATCTACGCCGCCGAATGCATGATGAAAGACGTAACCGAGCGCGCCGATCGCGGGGAGAATATCCTTGTGAAAGCCGCCGCGTTCAAAGTCTTCGCCAGCGAGATGTGCGGCCGCGTGGTTGACCGCGTGGTGCAAATCTACGGCGGCGCGGGATATCTGGCTGAATACGATGCAGAGCGTTTCTATCGCGATGCCCGCATCTATCGCATTTACGAAGGCACCACGCAGATCCTGCAGCTCCAGATCGCGAAGCACATGCTGCGCGAATGGGAAGCGGCAAACGGCTAGGCCGAAGCACGCACATATCCGGCACCCAAGCAAGCAGGGGCAAACATGTATCAATTGCTGAACGACCTCTCCATCATCGAGGTCTCAAGCTTCGTCGCCTCTCCCACAGCGGGCCTGTATTGCGCGCAGATGGGTGCGGAAGTCATCCGCGTCGATCACAAGGCAGGCGGGCTGGACTACGATCGCTTCATGCTCACCGAGCAGGGCCGGTCGCTGAGCTGGGAAAACCTCAACCGCGCCAAGAAATCGGTCGCGCTTGATCTGCGCTCGGGCGAAGGGCGCGAATTGTGCGTGGAGTTGGCAGCGAAGACCGGCCAGTGCATCACCAACCTGCCTGAGAAGAGCTTTCTGAGCCACGCCGCCATGCAGGCAAAACGGGACGACATGATCTCCGTGCGGATCATGGGCTGGCATGACGGTCGGCAGGCGATGGACTTCACCGTTAACGCGGCAGCTGGCTATCCGCTGATGACGGGTCCGGCTGAATGGGACATGGAAACCGCCCCGCCGATCAATCAGGTGATGCCCGCATGGGATTTTATCACGGGCGCTTACACCGCCTTTGCCTTCCTTGCCGCGCTGCGCAATCGCGATGCCTCCGGTCAGGGGGCAGAGGTGCGCATACCGCTTGGCGATGTTGCCATCGGGACGCTCGCCAATTCAGGCGGCATGGCCGAAATGCTCTATCGCGGAGGAGATCGCGAACGGCTTGGCAATGCAATCTGGGGCGCGTTCGGGCGCGATTTCCGGTCAAAAGACGGCGTGCGTTTTATGGTCGCCGCGCTCACGGCAAAGCAATGGAGCGGTCTGGTCGAGGCCTTTGGCGTTGCAACACCAATCGGCGCGCTGGAGGTAGAGTTGGGCGTGAAATTCAGCGATGGCGATGAACCGCGCTTTACCCATCGCGAACGCCTGTTCGAGATTTTCCAGAACGTCGCAGGATCGCAGGATTACCGCGTGCTCGAAAGTCTGATGGGCCAGCATGGCTGCACGTTTGAACGGTATCGCACCGCGCACGAAGCCGCCAATGATCCGGTGCTGGTGGATAACAATCCGCTGTTCGGCCCGTCGCCTGCAAACCCTTCGGGCTTTGAATATCCGGCCACCCGCAGCTTTGCGAACCTGCCCGCGCATGAGGCAGGCGACCCCGCACCCGCCCCCTATCTGGGTGAGCATTCCGAAGAGGTGCTGGCAGAAAAGCTGGGCCTGTCGGGCGGTGCCATCGGCAAACTGGTGGATGCGGGCACTGTCGCTCTTTCCGATAAGGACACGAAATGACCACAAACCCTCAACCGCGCCCTCAATCGCGCAGGGCCGCCATCGTCTCCCCGCTTCGCACGCCTGTGGGCAAATTCCTTGGCGGGCTTTCCAGCCTGAACGCGGGCGAGCTGGGCGCGATCATCCTGAAGGCGCTGATAGAGCGCTCAGGGATTGATCCCTCCCGGGTCGATGATGTCGTCTTCAGCCAAGGCTACGGCAATGCCGAAGCGCCCGCCATCGGCCATTGGAGCTGGCTTGCCGCAGACCTTCCGCTGGAAGTGCCCGGCTATCAGCTGGACCGGCGCTGCGGCTCTGGCCTGCAAGCGGTCGCGAATGCGGCGATGATGGTCGAAACCGGCATGGCGGACGTCGTTGTCGCTGGCGGGGTCGAAAGCATGTCGAATGTCGAACACTACACGCTGCAAGGGCGCGGCGGTGCGCGCATGGGCGATATCACGCTGCATGACAGGCTATCAAGGGGCCGGTTGATGAGCCAGCCGATTGAACGCTTTGGTGTCATCACCGGCATGATCGAAACCGCAGAAAACCTCGCCAAAGACTATGGTATCAGCCGCGAGGAAGCCGATGCCTTTGCCGTGCGTTCGCACCAGAATGCGGCGGCTGCGTGGGATGCAGGCAAGTTCGATGCGCAGCTTGTGCCTGTGGAAGTACCACAGCGACGCGGCGATCCGGTGGTCTTTGCGAAGGACGAAGGTTTCCGCAGCGATGCTTCGCTGGAAACGCTGGGCAAATTGCGGGCGATTGATCTGAAGCGTGATCCCGATGCGATTGTCACAGCGGGCAATGCCAGCCAGCAGAACGACGCCGCTGCTGCCTGTCTGGTGGTGGCGGAAGACAAGCTGGCGGAGCTTGGCCTTGAACCCATGCTGTGGTTCGGGGGCTGGGCCGCGGCTGGCTGTGATCCTTCGCGGATGGGCATAGGGCCGGTTCCCGCAGTAGAGCGGCTGTTCGAACGGCGCGGCTTTGGCTGGGGCGATATCGGTATGGTTGAACTGAACGAAGCCTTTGCTCCGCAGGTTCTGGCAGTGCTGAAAGGCTGGGGCTGGAGCGCGGATGACAGCCGCCGCGATATGCTGAACGTCAATGGTTCGGGCATCAGCCTGGGCCATCCCATTGGCGCAACAGGCGGGCGTATTCTGGCTGATATGGCGCATGAAATGCACCGGCGCGATGTACGCTATGGCCTTGAAACCATGTGCATTGGTGGCGGCCAGGGGATTGCAGCCATCTTCGAGAGGGCGGCTTGAATTTCGAGACGTGGATCGGGCGCCAAGCGCGCGCTTCGGATCGCCTTGACGAAGCGCATGTGCGCAAGTGGCTCGCGACTTTCGATCTTCCGATGCCATCGCCTGCCATCATGCCGCAGGGCATCCATTTCGCGCTGTGCACCCCGGATGCGTCAACCGCTGCTTTAGGAGAGGACGGCCATCCCGCACGCGATGACAGCGCCGACAGTTTCCTCCCCCCCTTCCCGATGCCGCGCCGCATGTGGGCGTCTAGTGCGATGCAATTTCTCAGCCCGATTGCAGTCGGCGCGGTGGTCGAAAGGGTCAGCCGCATTGCGTCGATCAGTGAGAAATCAGGCGGATCGGGCAAGCTCGCTTTCGTCAATATCGACCATGAAACCATCGCGGACGGCGCGATTGCGGTGCGTGAAACGCAGACTTTGGTATACCGTGAAGCCGCCGCACCCGACGCGCCCCTAACCCCACCCGAGGCGGGGTCTAAACCGTTCGAGGCGGCTCAATGGGATGTCGAGCGCGTCCTAACTCCGGACCCGAGGCTGCTGTTTCGATATTCCGCGCTGACCTTCAATTCGCACCGCATCCATTACGATGCTCCTTATGCGAGTGAGGTGGAGCGTTATCGCGGGCTGGTGGTCCATGGCCCGCTTACGGCGAGCCTGCTGCTCCAACTGGCTGCGAGTGAACTGGGCGAGAACCGCCTGCGCTCTTTCGAGTTTCGCGGTGTCTCTCCGGCAATTGCGGGGGAGCCGTTGCATCTTGTCATGCGGCAGTCGCAGGACGGGTTTGAACTGGGCGCTTTTGCCAGCGACGGGCGGCAGGTGACGAAAGCCAAAGCAGCTTAGTCCTGTTCCTTGGGCGGCCTGCCCCGGCGCGGGGTTTTCGTTACGCCAACATCAATGCCGCGCGCCTTTAAGGCTTCGCGCAGAAGCATTTCGATTTCCGCATTGGCAGAGCGCAGCTCCGCGCTTGCAAGCCGCTCCACCGCGGCGTGGACCGCTGGGTCCAGCCGCAGCGCGAACGCCTTCTTCGCTGTCGGTTTTTCAGGGGGTGCAGCCATCGCTGCCTCCTGCTGCGAGGGTTACTGGTAAAGCGAGCCGGTATTGACCACAGGCTGCGTTTCGCGGTCGCCGCACAGCACCACCAGAAGGTTGGACACCATCGCGGCTTTGCGCTCTTCATCCAGCTCTACGATCCCGTCCTGTGACAGTTTGGTCAAAGCATCCTCCACCATGGCGACAGCGCCGATCACGACCTTTTTGCGCGCGGCAATAACTGCGTCTGCCTGCTGGCGTCGCAGCATCGCCCCGGCAATTTCGGGAGCATAGGCAAGGTGCGTCAATCCGGCTTCGTCCACTGTGATACCGGCAATGGCGAGCCGTTCGTTCAGTTCATCGCGAAGCTCGCGTGCGACGACATCGGCACTGCCGCGCAGCGTTGTTTTGTCGTCATCCGACATATCATCATAGGGATGGCGCGCCCCCACGGTGCGCAGTCCTGCCTCTATCTGGATGTTGGCAAATTTCTTGTAATTGTCGACATCGAACACTGCCTGCGCAGTATCGTCCACTCGCCAGACGACATTGCAGGCGATCTCGATAGGGTTGCCGCGCAGATCGTTGATCTTCACGCGGTCGGAATGGATATTGTGCGCACGCACGCTGACCTTTTGCGTGCCCATCCACGGCCAGATCCATTGCAGTCCTTCTTTACGAACAGTGCCGCGATATTCGCCGAACAGAGTGATAACCACCGCCTGATTGGGCTGCACCATGAAGAACCCGGTCGGAATTCCGATCAGCGCCAGCACGCTTGTGACCAATAGGGAAACACTGACATTCGGCAATTGCCCGCCCATCGAATTGATGAACCACGCGGCGGTGAAGAAGAGGATCGCCAGTCCGACAATCGCGACGATATACCCGTTATAGGCTGAGCCGGGGCGTTCACGGCTTGATTGGATGGCGCTGGCCTGGTGGTTGACAGTATCACTCATGATGATCCTCCGCTGCGATTAAATATGATATCATATTTATATCACAACGGGGATGAGTCAATCTTCGATCGGATAGTCATCAATTGGCTTGATAACGGAATAGCTCTCCGCCTTCGGTTTGCGGCCCAGTTCTTTGAAATCGATGGGCGGTGGTTCGCAGTGGGTATCAGGCAGGCGGTCCAGCAGATCGCGGATCAGCGTCAGCCGCCCGCGTTTCTGATCGTTGAAATCCACCAAAGTCCACGGCGCGTGATCGTAATGCGTCGCCTTCAGCATCGCCTCGCGCGCCTGCGTATAGGCGTCGTATTTCTCCCGTGCGGCAAGGTCGATGGGCGAAAGCTTCCAGCGTTTCAGCGGATCGTCGAGCCGCTCTTTCAACCTTTCTTCCTGCTGCTCCTGATCCGTGGTCAGCCAGTATTTGAACAGCAGGATGCCATCATCGGTCAGCAGTTTTTCGAACACGGGCACCTGTTCCAGAAACAGATCGACCTGATCGTCATCCGCAAAACCCATCACCTTTTCGACACCGGCGCGATTGTACCAGCTGCGGTCGAACAGCACGATTTCTCCAGCGCTGGGCAGATGCTGGATATAGCGCTGGAAATACCATTGGGTCTGCTCGTCCTCGCTAGGCTTGGAAAGCGCAACGGTGCGGCATTGGCGCGGGTTCAGCTTATCCCGCACGGCACGGATTGCACCGCCCTTTCCCGCGGTATCGCGCCCTTCGAAAAGCACCACGATGCGCGCACCTGTCACCCGCGCCCAGCGCGCCATGCCGACGAGTTCTTCTGTCATCGGCTCAAGCAGTTTGCGGTATTCTTTCCCCTTCAGGCCCATCGCTTTTCCCTTTTTCCCTTGTATGCACGGCACGCTAGCCTCAAATGACTGGCTATGGCCACACTTGCCGAAAACCAGACCGATTTTACGCAGCTGCCAGAGCTGCCCGATGATGTATTCACCGCGCCTTTGGCGAAGCCTGCCCATGTGGGGGATGATTGGCTGGAGCCCGCCCAGACCAGCTACACATCAGAAGACCACGCGATCTGGGACGATTTGTTCGCCCGTCAGATGGAAGTCTTGCCCGGGCGCGCGGCCAGTGCGTTTCTGGCAGGGTTAGAGAAACTGGATCTGGGCCGTGGGGGCGTGCCGGAATTCGGCGCCATGTCGGAAGAACTCACCGCGCTGACGGGCTGGAGCGTTGTGCCCGTGCCGATGCTGATCCCTGATCACGTGTTTTTCTGGCATCTGGCCAATCGCCGTTTTCCGGCAGGCAATTTCATCCGCACGCGCGAGACGTTCGAATACATTCAGGAACCCGATGTTTTCCACGATGTATTCGGCCACGTGCCGATGCTGACCGATCCGGTCTATGCCGATTACATGCAGGAATATGGCCGGGCAGGCTGGAAGGCGATGCGATACAACCGCCTGAAGGCGCTAGGATCGCTCTACTGGTACACGGTGGAGTTTGGCCTGATAGAGGAAGCTGACGGCATCAAGGCCTATGGCGCAGGGATTCTTTCAGGCCCGACAGAGGCTGTTTTCGCAGTCGAAGCGCAAAGCCCAAACCGGATCATGCTGAATGTCGATCGGGTCATGCGCACCGATTACGTGATCAGCGATCTGCAGCCGACCTATTTCGTGATTGAAAGTTTTGACGACCTGTACCGTCAGACTGTGGAGCGCGATTTTGACCGGCTCTATCGCAATCTCAATTCCGGCTTCACCTATGCCAACAGCGCGGTGATTGACGTGGATTACGTGGTGCATCGCGGCACGCAGGAATATCATCTGCGCGGCGGTGCAGGGTCCGGCGCAAAGCCGGTTTGACGCCAATTACGCCTCGGCGTTGTCGCGCGAACTTACGATCAGATTGTAGACTGCCAACGCAGCGATCGCTGCGCCCGTTGCGACGCCCAGCGCAAGCCAGGTGAGCGTGCCAAGCGGGCTGCCAGTGTTAACAATCAGCCCGGCTGCCAGCGTGAATACAATGCCAACCGCCATCTGACGGAGAATCGCGCCAGCAGCTTCGGTACGGGCCAGTATTGAGGCTGCCCAACCAAGTGTTGACCCAAGGATTAGTAATACGAGTAATGCCATAATACGGAGGGTTCTTCAGAGTTAAGAGTAAGCGGGGTGTCTGACTTTATAACGCTGAAGCAGACGCATAGTTCCGTAAGGGCCTTCGTGCATGCAGCTCAGAAAAAGTATAGCAGCGCAACGCCCATCGCGACACGATAGATCACAAACACCATCATGGATGCCCGTTTGAGGAAGTTCATCAGGAATGCCATCGTCAGGAATGCCGCGATAAAGGTCAGCACGCCTGCGACCAGCGCATCCCATGCCAGCGCCGTCCCCGCTTCGAATATCTCCGGTACGATCAGCACGCCTGCTCCGGCCACAGCCGGAATGGAAAGCAGGAAGCTGAAACGCGCCGCCTCAACCCGCTTGTAACCCAGCGCGCGGGCTGCCGTCATGGTGACGCCGGAACGGCTGGTGCCCGGGATAATCGCCAGCGCCTGCGCCAGCCCGACGAGCAGGCCATCGCGCCAGCTCATATCCTCGAACACCTTTTCCTCCTTGCCCAGCCAGTCCGCAAGGCCAAGCAGGATGCCATAAGTGATGAGGTTGAAAGCGATCAGGTCGGTAAAGCGGATTGATGCCATCAGGTCATCGTCGACAACTGTGATGCCGAACATGGTTTCCGCAGCGGAGTTGAAAAGCCCCAGCTTGATCGACAGGCCGAAGGCGACAGCAGGGATAGTGCCCAGCACGATCCACCAGAACAAACGCCGCTCTGCCGGCGCGTTGGGTGCCTTTGCCCCTACCCCGATACTGGCAAAGCCGCCGCGGGCCAGCACGAGCACGTCCTTGAAGAAATAGACGATAATCGCGAGCAGCGAACCGACATGCACGGCCACATCTATCAGCGGCCCCTGATCGGAAAAGTCGGTCAGATAAGGGATCAGGATCAAGTGCCCCGACGATGAAATCGGCAGGAACTCGGTGATCCCCTGAACAATCGCGATGAGCAGCAGCTGAAAAAAAGTCATGGCCTGCGCGGTGTGGCACGCACGCAGGCCAAGTCAATTGCTTCTTCGCTCACCCATGCCGGGCAAGCGCATTTTTTTTACCAGATACGCACACGCTCTTCCGGCGGCAGGTACATGGCATCGTCCGGCGTTACGCCGAACGCCTCGTACCAGGCGTCAAGGTTCCGCACGACGCCATTAACGCGGTATTCCTCCGGGCTGTGGCTGTCTGTGCGCAGGCGGTTGCGATAGTTTTCTTCCCGCTGCGTCGAACGCCATACCTGCGCCCATGCGAGGAAGAACCGCTGATCGCCGGTCAGGCCGTCAATCACCGGCACCTCTTTGCCCTTGGTCGCGATCTTGTAAGCGCGGTAGGCTAGGCTCAGACCGCCAAGATCGCCGATGTTCTCGCCCAGAGTAAGGCGCCCGTTGACGCAGGTTTCGCCATTATCGAGCGGGCAGAACGCGTTGTACTGTTCCACCAGCGCATCGCCGCGTTCGTCAAAATTGGCGCGATCCGCATCGGTCCACCAGTTCCGCAGCTTGCCGGTGGCATCGTATTTCGAGCCCTGATCGTCGAAACCGTGTCCGATCTCATGCCCGATCACCCCGCCAATCGCACCGTAATTGACCGCGATGTCCGCAGACAGGCCAAAGAACGGCTGTTGCAGGATCGCGGCTGGGAAAACGATCTCGTTCTTGGTCGGGTTGTAATAGGCATTCACAGTCTGCGGGGTCATGAACCATTCCGTCCGGTCAATCGGCTTGCCCAGTTTCGACACGTTATCGCGCTGCTGCCACGCACCCGCCGCGATAGAGTTCACCAGCGGATCATCGTTCACTTCCAGCGTGTCATAGGTTTCAAGATTGTCGCGATAGCCGATCTTGGGATCGAAGCTGTTCAGCTTTTCAAGGGCCTGTTTCTTCGTGTCTTCGCCCATCCATTCGATCTCGTCGATGCTTTCGGCAACGGCGAGGCGCAGATTGGCGACCAGTTCATCCATCGCTGCCTTGTTCGCAGGCGGGAAGTACCGTTCGACATAGGATTTGCCGACCAGTTCACCCAGTGCCCCTTCGGTTGCGCCGATGGCGCGTTTCCAGCGCGGGCGCTGCTGCGGCGTACCGCGCAGTGTCTTGCCGTAAAATTCAAAGCGGGCTTCATCAAATCTGGTCGGCAGGACAGAGGCGTTGTCCGAAAGGAATTCCTTGATCGACCACGCCTGCCATGTCGCAAGCGGCGTGTCGTTGAGCATTTCGAACATGCCCGGCAGGCCCTTGCCGATCTTGGAAAGGGTTTCAGGCGTCAGGCCCAGATCCTTGATCTCCTCATCCGTCGGCGGCATCGCACCCACAACATAGATCGGCGATGCGTCAAAGCCGATTTTCGCCAGCATCGCAGCGGCAGGGAAATCGCCGGCAATCGCATCAATATCCGCCGCGCTCAGCGCGTTATAGGTCAGGTCACGGTTGCGGCTTACGGTGCGGTCCCAGCTGATCGTGCGCGCGATGCGATCTTCCAGCGCGTAAACCGCGCGTGCAGCCGATGCAGGGTGTTCATATCCGGCCTCTCCCATCAGGAATGTGAGATATTCGACATACTTCGCCTGAATGTCGCGGCCCTTCTCGCTGTCATCGAGGTAATAGTCACGGTCGGGCAGGCCAAGGCCGCCGCTGCCGACATAGGCGACATAGCGGTCCGGCTGTTTCGCATCGACGCTGACATATCCGCCAAGCGGGCTGGGATAGCCCGGTGACGCCCACAGCATGGCAAGTTCTTCCATCGAAGACGCGCCCGCCATTGCATCAATGTACGGCTGAGCGCTGGTCAGACCGCGCGCATTGATCGCATCGACATCCAGATAGGCATCGTGCACGGCAACAATGCGCTTTTCATCGGAGGTGAGCGAGGCAGGGTCTTTCGCGACCAGCTCATCAATCAGCGCCTTCACATCATTGGTCGATTTTTCACGCAGCAGGTTGAACGCGCCAAAACGGCTGAACTCTGCCGGAAGCGGATTGGCATCGAGCCATTCCTTGTTCACGTAGGCAAAGAAATCGTCGCCCGGCTTTACTGTCGATGAAAGCAGCGCGGGATCAACGCCCCAGCTGCCAAAGCTCATGGTTGGTGTCTCGGCCTTCTTGTCCGCGCCGCCCTCGTTGTGCGCCTCCAGAAGCGTTTCGATATTCTGCGCATCAGCGGCAGGGTTCTCGCTGCCGCTTTCATGAGCTGCCAGCGGCACCGCAACAGCGAGCGTGGCTGCGCCCGCCAGCATCAGGCGCGTGAGATTCTTCTTTGTATGGATCATTTTGCTTCCCCGGGATCTCAGGTGTGGTTCCTTGATGCACGACGTAACGCATACTGCGTCGCAATGCTGTCATTAATCCGTCGTGAAACGCGCTTCGTCGAAAATCGCCGCGTAACTGGGCGGACCAGCGCGTTTTCAGGCCGCTTCGCCAGATGCAAACTGAAGACTGGCGAGCCTTGAATACAGTCCGCCGGCGGCTGCCAGCTGGGCGTGCGTGCCCTGCTCTGCAATCCGGCCATCTTCCAGAACGATAATCCGGTCAGCGGCACGAACTGTGGCCAGACGGTGCGCAATCACCAGCGTCGTGCGGTCACGCATCAGTTCATCCAGCGCTTGCTGCACCAATTGTTCGCTTTCGGCATCCAGCGCGCTTGTCGCTTCGTCCAGAAGCAGGATCGGCGCGTCTCTCAACAAGGCGCGCGCAATCGCCACTCGCTGTTGCTGGCCACCGGAAAGCTGCGTGCCGCCCTCCCCCAGATAGGTATCAAGGCCATCGGGCAGATCGCGCAGGAAAGCTTCGGCATTGGCAGCACGGGCGGCTTCCCAGATGTCTTCGTCGCTGGCGTCCCATTTGCCATAACGCAGATTATCGCGCGCATCGGCGCTGAACAGCACGCCATCCTGTGGCACCAGAGCCAATCGTTCGCGCACATCGGCCGGGTCAGCCTTTGTCAGCGGGACACCATCAATCCGGATTGTGCCGGACTGAGGATCATAGAACCGCTCGACAAGCTGAAAGATCGTCGATTTGCCCGCACCCGACGGGCCGACAATCGCCACTGTCTCCCCCGGCTCAATTTCGAGGCTGAAATCCTCCAGCGCAGGCGTATCCGGCCGTGCGGGATAGCGGAAGGTGACATTGCGGAAAGACAGGCTACCGCGCGGAGGCACCGGCAATTGTTCGGGCCGCGCAGGCGGCGCGATGTCGGGCTTTGCATCCAGCAATTCCGCCAGCCGGCTGGCCGCACCGGCACCGCGCAGCAGATCGCCATACACCTCTGTCAAAGCGCCAAATGCGCCCGCCACCAGACCGCCGGTCAATACGAATGCGGTGATCGAACCGCCTGTTATCACACCTTCGGATACGGCGATTGCCCCGCGCCACATTACCAGCGTCATACCGCCAAAGATCATCACGATCACAATCGTCGTCATGACAGAACGCAGGATGATTCGCTTGCGAGCGGTTTCGAATGTGCGGTCAACCACTTCGCCAAAACGGGTGGCTTCGCGGCTCTGCTGGCCAAAGCTCTGCACGATCTTCATCGCGCTGAGCACTTCGGTAACATTCGCGCCGACGTCTGCGATGCGGTCCTGACTTGTGCGCGAAACGCTGCGGATTTTTCGTCCGAAGAACACAATCGGTGCCAGCACAATCGGGATGCCGATCAGCAGGCCAATCGTCAGCGATGGCGCAAGAAACAACAGCAGCAAGGTGCCGCCAATAGCTGTCAACGTGTTGCGCAGCGCGATGGAGATCGTTGTTCCCACCACCGTTTCGATCACGGCGGTATCCGATGTCATACGGCTGGAAATTTCCTTCGGGCTGTTCTCTTCGTAAAAGCCGGGAGAAAGAGACAACAGGTTGCGCTGCACTTTCAACCGGATATCGGCCACAACGCGCTCCCCGATCCAGCTGACGAAATAGAACCGCATGGCCGTGCCGATGCCCAGCACCACGACGATCATCAGCAAATACTGGAAATTGGAACCGATCGCCTCGGCACTGGCATTGCTGCCGAATGCCTCATCAACAATCACCTTGAACCGGTACGGGATTGCCAGAGTGGCCGCCGCAGTGATCAGCAGCGACAGGAAAGCAAAACTGATCTCGCGCGGATATTTCGCCGCTTCGCGATAAATCATCGCCAACGGAGCGAGCGATTTGGACTTGGGCGCTTCGTCAGCGTCATCTTCGCCCGCAAGCGCATGTACCTCGGCAGGCGTGCCCGACATCTCGCCCGCCTCTGCATCGAAGCGTTCGATCCCGTCACCCTGCTCATTGGAGGTCAATTGCGCTGTGTCGCCCGTCATAGCGCCGCCGATTTAGGAGGCTTAGCCCGCAATTTCACGTGCAAAAAGCACACATCCCCGACTTCTTGCTATTCGACTACCGAAATTGTGCATTGCACAATACGTTAAGAACCCCCATTTAGGATGCAGAACAGAGCTCGAAACGGGCCGGTTTGAGGATCATGCGCAAGGGGTCAATCGCGCATATTCGCGAGAAAAGCGGCCAGGTTCAAAGGGCCGCACCAGATTGAACCCGAGGCCATAACAAGGGGCGCACATTGCTTTATCAGGCTTATGAATTGCAGCGCAGCTGGCTCAACAGTGCCAGCTCGGTCGCATCGATCAGCGCGGAAATGCTGACCAACCCCGCCAACCCGCTCAGCTATAGCGGGTTTGGAGCGATGGCAGCCAACGCGCTCGACGTGTTCGCCCATGCCACAGCGCACTATTCCAAGCCCGCATTCGGCATCACCGAAATCGAAAGCGATGGCCAAACCTATCCCGTTATCGAAGCAACGGTGATCAACCGGCCCTTTGGCGATCTGAAACGCTTCCGCCTTGATGGTGTCGACGTCGACACTGACAAGAAGCGCCCAAAAATGCTGATCGTCGCCCCGATGAGCGGCCATTACGCAACCCTTTTGCGCGGCACTGTGGAGCGTATGCTCCAGAAATTCGAAGTGTACATCACCGATTGGGCCGATGCGAAGATGGTGCCCCTGCACGAAGGGCACTTCGATCTCGATGATTACATCGACTACATCATCGAATTCCTCGAATATATCGAAGCGCAGGAGCCCGGCACACGCCCGCATATGATGGCCGTATGCCAGCCCAGCGTGCCAGCCTTCGCGGCGACCGCGCTGCTGAATCAGCACAATTCCGACGCCGCGCCCGCCACGCTGACAATGATGGGCGGCCCTATTGATACGCGCGAAAGCCCCACCACCGTCAACGATCACGCCATGAACCGTCCGATCGAATGGTTCCGCCAGAGCGTTATTGCGACCGTGCCGATGAATTACCGCGGCGCGGGACGCAAAGTGTATCCCGGCTTCATGCAGCTTTCCGCCTTCATGAGCATGAACCTGCAAAGCCACATGATGAGCCATTACGAGATGTTCAAACACCTCACGACTGGCGATGAGGCAAGCGCGCAGGCGACGAAGGATTTCTACGACGAATATCGCGCCGTGTGCGATATGACGGCGGAATTCTATCTCCAGACGGTAGAGGAAGTGTTCCAGAAACACTCAATCCCCAACGGCACGTTCGAACATCGCGGAGAAGTGGTCGATATCACCAGAATCACGAATACAGCGCTGCTCGCCGTGGAAGGGGAGCGCGATGATATCTCGGGCCTTGGCCAGACGAAGGCTGCGCTGAAGCTGACGCCTAATCTTCCGGCCGATAAAAAGCGGTATTACATGGCCGAAGGCGCAGGCCATTACGGCATCTTCAACGGCAGCAAATGGCGCAACAAGGTTGCTCCCGTCATTGAAGAATTCGTTGCTGCACACTCGGGCTAATGCCGATAGTTTCGTCGGCATGCCCAATGTCATGCCGACTCATATCGCCGCTATATTTGCAATTGCACTGTCGCTCGTAAGTTGCGGACCCGAAAAACCGTGGCTCGACCAAGGCGTAAGCAAGACTGAATACGAAGCCTACGAGCAGACGATTGAAGCGGCTGCATCATTCAGTTCGCTTGCGCAAACGGCGATGGAAGGCAATCGCCTGACGCAGACAGATACACCGGAATTTGTCGAATTGCTGATTGCGGTAGAAGACCCGGACTTTCGCAAGACATCGCGCTCAGACACTGACATTGCCAACGCAAAATCAGGCACGATCACGCAGGAAGTCGCCCGCCGGTATGACAATCTGCTGCCTGAGGGTGCCGACTTGTTGGAGTTCAGAACGGGGATCGCCAAAGGACTGGCCGAAAGCGCAACAAAGGAAGAGATTCTCGCGCTCTATCTCAGCGATTTGCGTTATGGAGGCATTGAAGAGGCTTTTTTCGCAACACCGGCAACTGCGGCGCGAACACTTTACGACAAACCTATCAGGGAATTGGATAGGGCGCAGATGATCGTGCTGGTCGCCGCCCTTCATTATCGCAAGAGCTGGAACCCGAAAGCGCCGCTGGAAGGCAATATGCTGCGCCGGATTGCACGCATCGAAGCTATGCTGGGCGGCAAATGCAGCCCGCTCGACAGTTCGGACAAAGTGCTTTCGGGATGTGAGGAATTCGATCCCGCAAGTTAGGCAGCGGATTGAGTGCGAAGCTACACACGCTCGCCGCTTCGGCTTCTGAAGAACAGGCGTTTCACGATCCGTTTTGCCAGCCACAGCAATCCGATGACCAAAACCAGCAGCACCGCAGCTATTCCTGCGGCTGTGGCGGGGTATTCGTAGGCGAGCCACAACAGCCCGATCGTCGCCACATCTTCTCCGCTGGAGACAAGCGCATTGCTGACTGGTTCAGGGGACGTGTTGACCACGGCACGCGCGCTCGCCTTGCCGCCATGCGCGAGAAAGCTCGCCCCGCCGCCCAGCATAAAGGCGATCACCTGCATTGCCGGATCGGAAGGATCGACAATGGCCAGCGCCAGCAAGGCGCCGCCAACGGGTCGCACCAGCGTGTGGATCGCATCCCACGCACTGTCGAGCCACATGACCTTGTCCGCGAAAAACTCCGCCAGCGCGCCCAATGCAGCGATGCCCATCACCCACGGATTTTCCAGCACTGCAAGGCTCGCCAGATGTTCCGGCACCGGCAGCGCGTCGAGCCGCATGGCAAGCCCCGTGGCAAAGACGCAAAGATACAGCCGCCAGCCCGAAAGCAGGCTGACACTGCCCGCAATCCCGATGATCTCCATAATGCCCATGCGCGACCCCTTCCTCTCCGCACCGCGCAGTCTGCGTGGCCAGACGAAGAAAGGCAAACGCGAAAGCCCGACAGTTAGAAGACGACGGTACGCACGCCATTCAGGAAAACGCGCCCTTCGGCGTGGGCTGTAACGGCGCGTGAGAGTACGCGCGCTTCCACGTCGCGGCCCTTTTCCGCAAGATCGCGGGCGGAATGGTGGTGGTCCACGCTTTCGGTTTCCTGCGCGATAATCGGACCTTCGTCGAGATCGCTCGTCACATAATGCGCGGTTGCGCCGATCATTTTCACTCCGCGCGCGTGCGCCTGATCATACGGCTTTGCGCCTTTGAAACTTGGCAGGGCAGAGTGGTGGATGTTGATGCACCGCCCTTCCAGCGCCTTCACCGCGTCTTCCGACAACACCTGCATATACCGGGCAAGGACAACGAAATCGGCGCTGTATTGATCAACCAGTAAATGCAGCTGCGCTTCTGCCTGGGGCTTCGTTTCGCGGGTCACAGGCACGTGGTAGAAAGGCACATCGTGGCGTTCAGCATGCCAGCGGGCGTTTTCGTGATTGGAAACGACAGCCACAATCTGCGCGCCAAGCTTATCACGGCGCGCGCGATAGAGCAGGTCGATAAGGCAGTGATCGCCCTTCGAAACCATCACCAGAATGCGCGGTTTTTCATCTGCGGGACGGATCGACCAATCGATGGAACGCTTTGCGGATAGCTCACCAAAGGCGGCCTTGAATGGCTCCAGATCGTGCCCCTCGGGCGCTTCAAGCCGCTGCCAGATGAAGAAACGGCCGGTATCAAGGTCGGCGAAGTCTTCGTTTTTCAGAATGCTCAGCTGGTGATCAGCCACACAGGATGCGACATCGGCAAGAATGCCGATCGCATCGGGCGCGGCGGCGCGCAGGATATATTCGTTCTTAGCCATTGGGGCGGTTCCGGTACCATCGAATCTCGCCGCGGCAACAAAAAAGGCGGCGCCGGGGTCGCCCCCGCGCCGCCTTTGATTGCTTTTACAGAAACCTTATTCGGCTGCCTGCCCCTATTCCTCACGCATTAGCCCGAGCGATTTCAGCATGTATTTCACATCCGGATCGCGATCCGCATAGTTGCGATACATCACCGCATAATCGGTCGTGCCGCCACGGCTTAGCACTTCTGCGCGCAGGCGATCTCCGTTTGCACGGGTAAGGCCGCCATTTTCGACGATGTAGTTGCGCGTGTCGTGATCCAGCATCTGCGTCCACAAATAGCTGTAATAGCCTGACGAATAGCCGGTCGGTCCCGAGAAGATGTGGTTGAAATAGCTGCTGCGATAACGCGGCGGCACCAACCCCACTTCCAAGCCGAGTTCAGACAGAGCATTCGCTTCGAATACGCTGACCTTTTCAGGCGTATCAATCGCAGCGGCCTGTTCCGGCGAAAGCGCGCTCCACTTCATGTCGAGAAGCGCCGCAGCGACCACTTCACCAAAATCGTAACCCTGATTGAATTTAGAGGCGCGCTCGATCTTTTCGACCATCTCCATCGGAATGGTTTCGCCGGTCTTGTAATGCTTGGCATAGTTCTGGAGCACTTCGGGCCACACGGCCCACATCTCGTGCACCTGGCTGGGATATTCGACGAAGTCGCGCGCGGTCGCCGTGCCGGAAAGGCTTTCGTACTTCTGCGCCGCAAACAGACCGTGCAGAGCATGGCCGAATTCGTGGAATGTCGTGTTCACATTGTCGAAGCTGACAAGCTGCACTTCGCCTTCGGGTGCCTTGGGGATGTTCAGCACGTTGTAGACAACCGGCTTGGTGCCCCACAGATCGCTTTGATCGACAAAGTTGCCCATCCACGCACCGCCGCGCTTTGAAGGGCGCTGGAACGGATCGAAGTAGAACAGGCCCAGCTCCGACCCGTCCGCGTCAAACACGGTGTATACCCACACATCGGGGTGATATGTCGGGATATCGTCGCGCTCTTCGAAAGTCAGGCCGTAAAGCTTGTTGGCCATGTAGAAGACGCCGTCTTCCAGCACTTTATCTAGCTGGAAATACTGCATGACCTTGTCTTCTTCGAGGTCGAAACGCTCCGCTTTCACCTTGTTGGCGAAACGATACCAGTCCCACGGCTGAACCTCGAAATTGTTGCCTTCCGAAGCGATCTTGGCATTGAGAATGCCTGCCTCAAGTCGCTGCGTTTCCGCGAGTGCCGGAACCATCTGCTCCATGAAGGAAAGCGCAGTAGCGGGCTTTTCCGCCATATTGCCCTGCATGACATAGCTGGCCCAGTCGGCTTTGCCGAACAGTGCGGCCTTTTCCGCGCGCAGCGCTGCGATTTCGGCGATCAGGGCGCGGCTATCGTATTCGGGATTGGTTCCGTCGCTGCGCGAATAGCTCAGCTTGAAAAGACGCTCACGCACTTCGCGGTTTTCAAGGTCCGGCAGGGCCGGCTGCTGCGTCGTGTTTTGCAGGGCGATGGCGTATTTGCCTTCCATCCCCATGCCTGCCGCCTTTGCTGCGGCCGCTTCGATCTGGCTGTCGGAAAGGCCCGCAAGCTCTTCAGCGGAGTCTACAACCAGCGGCTGTTTGTTCGTCGCATCGCGAACAATCTGGCTGAATTCGGTCGTGATCTGGGAAAGCTGCGTGTTGATTTCCTTCACACGCTCCCGCTGTTCATCGGAAAGCTCTGCGCCAGCCTTGACCATGTCTTCATAGGCCTTCTCCAGCAGCTTTGCGCTTTCCTGATCCAGTTCCAGATCGGCGCGCATGTCGTACACCGCCTTCACCCGTGCAAACAGCGCAGGGTTCAGGGTGATGGAGGAGCTGTGCGCTGAAAGTTTCGGGCTGACTTCGCGGTTGATCGCATCAAGATTGTCATTGGTGTTGGTGCCGATGACCATGAAGAAAACGCGGGCAACGCGGCCCAGCATCCGACCCGAAGTTTCAAGCGCGACAATCGTGTTGTCGAAAGTCGGCGCTTCCGGATTGTCGATGATGGCCTGAACTTCGGCTTGGTGGATGGCCATGCCCTGTTCGAATGCGGGGGCGTAATCGGCTTCGGAGATCTTGGTGAAATCCGGAGCGAGGAACGGCAATGTGCTGTCCGATGCGAAATAGCCGGTGCCTTGCGGAATAGCGGTGTCCCCCTTGGTCGAACTGGTTGTCTGGGAATGGCCGTCATGCGCGGTAGCCTGCGACATGCTCACAGCGCCGATCGCGATGGCGACAGCCGATACGGTTGAAAGGATGAACGCGGGCGTTCTCGGATTTGTGCGAATTTTTTCCATGCCGCGCTTTCTGCCGTTTCCAGTCGGCAGGTCAATCCACCGCGAACCGATGCGCGCTGCCGTTGGTCGAAAAATCGGGGGGAGGCGGCGGCGCGAAGCGAACCCTCCGCGCAAACGCAAAAGGGCGGCGCGGTATTGCTACCGTGCCGCCCTTCTTGTGAATGGATATTCCGAAGCGCTTAGAAGACTTCGAACAGGCCTGCTGCGCCCATGCCACCGCCGACACACATGGTGACGACAACATATTTTGCACCGCGGCGCTTGCCTTCGATCAGTGCGTGGCCGGTGCAGCGTGCGCCGGTCATGCCATAGGGGTGGCCGATCGAGATCGAGCCGCCATTGACGTTAAGGATGTCGTTGTCGATGCCCAGCTTGTCGCGGCAGTAGAGAACCTGCACGGCGAATGCTTCGTTCAGTTCCCAAAGACCGATATCGTCCATCTTCAGGCCGGTCTGCTTCAGCAGCTTCGGAATGGCGAAGACGGGGCCGATGCCCATTTCGTCAGGCTCGGTACCGGCGACAGCCATGCCGACATAGCGGCCCAGCGGCTGAAGACCTTTCTGTTCGGCCAGCTTGGCTTCCATCAGGACGCTTGCCGAAGAACCGTCGGAAAGCTGGGAAGCGTTACCGGCGGTGATGACCTTGCCCGGACCCATGACCGGCTGAAGCGCCTGCAGGCCTTCGAGCGTGGTCGAAGGACGGTTGCCTTCGTCCTTGGTGATGGTGACTTCCTGCTGGGAAACTTCACCGGTTGCCTTGTCTTTCACCATCATGGTGGTGGTGACAGGCACGATTTCGTCGTCGAACTTGCCCGCTTCCTGACCGGCGGCGGTGCGCATCTGCGACTGCAGCGCGTATTCGTCCTGCACTTCGCGGCTGATGTTATAGCGCGCTGCCACGGTTTCCGCGGTGCCGAGCATCGGCATGTACACGTCCTTGTGCATAGCGATCAGCGAAGGATCGGGAGCGACGCGCATTTCGGGGGTCTGAACCATCGAGATCGAGTCCTGACCGCCGCCAACGACGACATCCATGTTGTCGACGATGATCTGCTTTGCTGCGGTGGCAATCGCCATCAGGCCCGAAGAACACTGGCGATCAATAGTCTGTGCCGCAACGCTGACGGGAGCACCGCCACGCAGTGCAACCTGACGGCCGATATTGCCGGCCTGCGTGCCCTGCGTCAGGACTGCGCCCCAGACCACATCGTCGACTTCGCCGCCTTCGATGCCGGCACGCTCGACAGCTGCCTTGTAGGAGAATGAGCCGAGCGTTGCGCCCGGAGTTGCGTTGAAGCCGCCTTTGTAAGCACGGCCAATCGGCGTGCGGGCGGTGGAGACGATGACTGCGTCACGTGACATGGTGGGGGTGTCCTTTGGTTAAGGTGATACGATCGTGGCCCCGGCAAAGCGGGGCCGGAATTTCAGAAGAAATCAGACGAAAAAGAGCGTCATCCACTCACAGATGAGAGCGGGCTTGTCCTCGCCTTCGATTTCGATGGTGATTTCAGCAGTCTGCTGCCACTGGCCAGGGCGCTTTTCTACCATTTCGGTCAGCTTCCAGTGACCGCGAATACGCTTGCCCGAACGGACCGGGTTGATGAAGCGGGTTTTGTTGCCGCCATAGTTCACACCCATCTTGATCCCGTCGATCTTGGGCATGTCGCTGTTTGCGGAAAGATAGGGGATCATCGACAGGGTCATGAAGCCATGCGCGATGGTGCCGCCGAACGGCGTCATCTTTGCGGCTTCTTCATTGATGTGGATGAACTGGTGATCGCCCGTCGCGTCTGCGAACATGTTGATCTTTTCCTGAGTCATTTCGACCCATTCGCTGGTGCCGATGTTCTCGCCAACTTTTTCGGCCAATTCCTGCGGCGTCATGGAATGCTCCTCTACCCTCTTCGCTGTCCGTATTGCGCCCGCTCAGGGCACCGGCCAGCCGGTTTACGTTTACGTTAAGTGAGCGCTACATGGCAGGCGTCAAGGCATAACGCAATGGTAAAGAGGGGGCGGCGGCGGCTCTTGCGCCTATGCCGTTACGGCATCGCTGACAGGTGGCTTACCCGAGGGATCAGCTGCTCCCTTTCCCCCGACGCCTGCCCTTTGCCTGCGCCCCTTACCGACCTGCATTGCCCGTTCGACTTCGGCCCGCGCCGAATCGATACGGGTGCAGTAGGAATGCAGGCCGATCTGCAGGCCGATAATCATCAGCATCACCGGCTGATAGCCGATGCCCTGGAACATCGCACCGACCAGATAAATGCAGGTCGCCATCTGCAGCGCTGCGGCCATCGGCGCAATCCACGCTTCGTCTTCGCCTGTCTCTCCGGCCTGATCGCGTTTTCGCCAGCGCGACCGGACCCGCTCCATCTGCCACAGGCCTGTGCCATGCAGCATCAGCCAAAGGAGAAGGCCGGGATAGCCCTGCTCTCCCAACAGCTCGAACACGGAGGAGTGGAATGCGCGCGCCTCATCGGTTACCTCGCGGGTGACAACGCGGGTGGTGTTGCCGCTCTTTTCAACCACCGGCATCCGGTAGGTGAAGCTGTTGGCACGATAGCTGTCGAAACCGCCGCCCAGAGGGTTCTGCGCGGCATAATCGAGCGTCCAGCCCCATACCGCCAGCCTGGTCGAAGCGCTTTCGTCACCCCCGGGCTGCGCGATAGTCGCCATGCGTTCATAATAGCTTTGCGGCAGGAAAGGCAGCGCGGCGAGGCCGATCGCTCCTGCGACTGCCATCACCGCCAGTCGCTGTTTGACATAGCGCAGCAACAGCCCCGCAAGCGCCGCAATACACAGAAGGCCGGTGCGCGCTTCCGTCCCGATGGGGATCAGCAGACAGGCAAAGATCGTCGCAATCGCCAGCGCTGTCACAATCCTGTTCGGTTTGAAGATCGTGCCATATTTGGTGAACCACCAGATCAGCGGGACCAGCCCGATAGCGACTGTTGCCAGCGTGGAGCTTTCATAGATGCCGCTGTTATCCTTCACGAAGAATTTGAGGTTCCCGTACCCTCCTCCGCCTGCGAAGGTTTTCATTCCTGTGCTGACGACGATCATGCCGATGCTTGTCACCATAGTCAGCGCCAGCGCTTCGATACGGGCGCGGGTGATAAGGGTCAGCGGCAGGAAAATCGCAAACAGCAATGCTTTCCAGACCCAGTCCCACTTGGTCGCGGCGCTTTCAGGGAATTGCGCCCCGCTTGTCGTCCATGCGCAATAAACCAGCAATGCCAACATCAGACCTTGCCTGAAAGTGAAACGCGCGCCTTCCTTGCGGTCCATCAGCAGCCAGCCGCCAAACGCGGCGGCAAAGGCAATCAACGACACTTTCAGATCGACAATAACGCCATAGCCGATCCGCTGCGGCGCCAGAATGTCGATGTAGACGTACAGCAACACCCACAGGAATGGGCGCTTCAATCCCAGAAGCAGGACAAATCCGATAAAGGCGATGAATACCAGATCGATCATGCGGCATCATCCGGATCAGCGCCTGCGCGTCGGGATGCGCGGGCTGCGTCGATGCGTTCGCGTTTGCGCTTTCTGGCCGTCTGTTTCAGACCGTCCACCAATGGATCAAAGTCCAGCTCATCATTCATGAAGAGCCGGAAAAAGCCGTAGATCAGGAGGCCATGTCCAAGGGTAAGGGCGATATAATCAATCATGCGCAGTCATTTTCGCGATCCGCTTTATCGCGATGCGGTTGACGCCCCGTTAAGCACGTTGGCGCTAAGTGCGTGTGCATGACCCGCGTTCTTCACGTCCTAGACCATTCGCTCCCGCTGCATAGCGGCTACACCTTTCGCACGCGCGCAATCCTGAAAGCGCAAGAGGCGGCAGGGCTGGAGGTGCGCGGGCTGACGGGACTGCGGCACGAAACGCAGATAGAGGAAAAATCGCAGGCCGGCGATGTCGATGAAGTCGATGGTCTTACATTCTATCGCACCGCTGGCGTTCCGTCAGGCCCGATCCTGATCAGCGAATTCCGCGAAATGGCGGCGCTTTCGCAAAGCATTCAGGCTGTGGCGAAAGACTGGATGCCTGATGTGATCCATGCGCATTCTCCCGCACTGTGCGGCGGCGGTGCTTTGATGGCGGCGAAGGCTTTGGGCGTGCCGTTGGTTTATGAAATCCGGGCTTTCTGGGAAGACGCCGCCGTCGGTAACCGGACTGGCAAGGAAGGCTCTGCCAAATACCGCCTTACCCGCGCACTAGAAACACAGATTGCGCACCGCGCGGACGCTGTTTTCACCATTTGTGACGGGCTTCGCAACGATCTGATCGCGCGCGGCATTGCTGCGGGCAAGATCGGCGTGATGCGCAATGGCGTGGACCTGTCCCTTTTCGGAGAGCCCATCGCCCGCGATGAAACGCTGGCAAGAGAGCTTGGCATTGCGCCCGGCGCGCCTGTCATCGGCTATATCGGCAGCTTTTATGACTACGAAGGCGTCGATGATCTGATCGCGGCGATGCCTATCCTGCGTCACAACCAACCTGATGCGCGCCTGCTGCTGGTGGGTGCAGGCGAAATGGACAGCGAATGGCGCGCCGCCGCTGCTGCCTTGACCGAACCCGAAGCGGTGATTTTCACAGGACGCGTGCCGCATTCGCAGGTTGAACGGTATTATTCGCTGATCGATGTGCTCAGCTACCCGCGCAAGGCATCGCGGCTTACTGATATTGTCACCCCGCTCAAACCACTCGAAGCGATGGCCCAGCGCCGGATTGTAGCTGCATCGGATGTCGGCGGGCATCGTGAACTGATCACAAACGGCAAGACAGGCACTCTGTTTGCGCCCGATGATCCGGCGGCCTGTGCAGCGGCGCTCGCCGATCTGCTGGAAGCGCGGGACACATGGGATGCAATGCGCGATGCCGGTGTCGCCCACGTGAAAGACCGCCACGACTGGTCAAAGAATGTTTCGCGTTATCTTTCCGTTTACCAAGAGCTGATAGCCAATCTTAATCGCGATGAAGCGGATGGTGGCAGAGGTGCAAACCGCCCGCCAGCCCAGCACGCTTCAGCCGCGACACGTTAGGATTTGAGTGCACCTGACACGGACGGGTGCACAGAAGAGTGGGGCGCCATGGTTATCGAACGGCTGCGGCAAAGAGCGCGAGAAGCTGCTGAGGCAGACGCGCACAAAGAAGCAGATTCATTCGCTCAGGAAGCGAAGGAAAGCGCGCGCGATAACAAGCGCAAGAGCAAAAACAAGCGGCCCTTTGCGTTGAAGACGCTTGCTAGCCATCCTGTGTTTGTGCCCGCCCTCACAATCTGGTTCGCTGCGCTGATCGGCCTTTCTGTGCTGATGATCGTCGGCCTCACCCAATTTCTTTATGCGGGTGTTGCTGCAGCCATTGGTGGCGCAATCGGATTTGCGCTTTCAAAGACTCTCGCTCTCAAAACCCGTCAAAGCCATGGAAACGATTCGATTGCCGCGATGACAGCGCGGCGCGTGCGTCCGATTGATCCGGCCTCGGAACTGGGCAGTGAGAGCCTTGATGCGCCTATCGAAACAATGCCGTTCTCGCTTGATGAACGCTATGAGCTGGGCGACGAACCGGCTGCTCCCGACACGGCGGAGCCCGACGCAGACAGGTTTGAAGAAACGCCGAAAGAAGAATTCACCCCTGCAAATGCGGACGCCGCCTGGCACGAAGCCGCAGTTGCAGAAGATGAGCTGGATGCGCCGCTTGAGCTGACGCTTGAAGAATTCGGCGAAACTCCGGGACGCAACGGCGTCTGGATCGAAGAGCCAGCCCCGGAAACGGCCCCGCTGCATGCGGTTGATTCGGCAGTCGCCGAACCGGCGAATGAAGACGAAGGTGATGACAGCGCGACGACCGCGCTCGAAAAACTGCGCGAAGTGCCGCCTGAAGATCTCAGCCTTGTGCAGATGGTCGAACGTTTCGCCGCAGCGTTGCACGAACATCAGGAAATGGCGCGCAGCACGCCCCGCCATGCGGCAGGCTATCCTCCCCGCGATGCCGCGTTGGCTGAGGCCTTGAAGGCGCTTTCCCTGTTTACAGAGCGCGGATTCGACAAGGCAGGCAGCATCGATGACCTGCAAGACCACGCGGAAATCGTGAGCGAAACGGAGCGGGAATTGCGCGATGCTCTCAACAAGCTGCAAACATTGCGCGGTGCAGCATAAATCAGTCCCTTCGTGGCACGATTCGCACAAGACTGGCGGTTTTGATGCACTGGGCGCAATCAAATAAAAGCTCAGATACTACGGAGTGAAATTTTACTTCGCATTGTGCGGTTGCAAAATCACAAAACCATTGGCAAATGGACCCTGAGACGAAACCTGCTTCAACCCCCACGGGATGCAGGTTCGAAGCGAACGCCGCTCGGAATGTCCTCCTCTCGGACGCTAGGGCTGGCATCTGACAGGATGGACAAACCGCCATGGGATACCCGGCTTCCCAGGGTCTTTATGACCCCGCCAATGAACACGACGCCTGCGGAGTAGGCATGATCGCCCATATCAAGGGCGAGAAAAGTCACGCGATTGTTGAACAGGCGCTTCAGATTCTGGAGGCGATTGATCACCGCGGTGCCGTGGGTGCTGATCCGCTGCTGGGCGATGGCGCTGGTATCCTGCTGCAAATTCCCGATCCGCTGCTGCGCAAATGGGCGGAGGAACATTCCCTCGATCTGCCACAGCCGGGCGACTACGCGGTTGCCATGTGCTTCATGCCGCAGGACGAAGCCGCCCGCGACTTCATTACCGAGCGGTTCGAAACCTTTATCGAGAAAGAAGGCCAGCGGCTGGTCGGCTGGCGCGATGTGCCCACCACTCTGGACGGATTGGGCGATGCTGTCATCGCATCCATGCCAGTGGTCCAGCAGGCAATCATCGCCCGTGGAGAGGGTACGCCCGATCAGGACGCTTTCGAGCGCAAGTGCCTCGTCATTCGCAAGCAGGTGCAAAACCCGCTCGAAGCTCTCGCCGAAAAGCATGATCTGCCGGGCCTGACCGATCTGTACATGCCCAGCTTCTCCAGCCGCACGGTCGTCTATAAAGGCCTGCTGCTGTGCGATCAGGTCAAAAGCTTTTATGATGACCTGCGCGATCCCGACTGTGTTTCGGCTCTTGGTCTTGTGCACCAGCGCTTTTCCACGAACACCTTCCCCAGCTGGCGTCTGGCGCACCCGTACCGCCTGATTGCGCATAATGGTGAAATCAACACGGTTCGCGGCAATGTGAACTGGATGAACGCCCGCCGTCGCACAATGGAAAGCGCTCTGCTGGGACCGGACCTTGATAAGATCTGGCCGATCATCCCGCACGGCCAGTCGGACACGGCCTGCCTGGACAATGCTCTCGAGCTGCTGCTGGCTGGCGGATACAGCCTGCCGCACGCGATGATGATGCTGATGCCGGAGGCATGGGGCGGCAACACGCTGATGGATGAAGGGCGCCGTGCCTTTTACGAGTATCACGCTGCCCTCATGGAGCCGTGGGATGGCCCCGCCGCCGTCTGCTTCACCGATGGCCGCCAGATCGGCGCGACACTGGATCGCAACGGCCTTCGCCCCGCGCGTTTCTGCGTGACGAAGGACGACATCGTCTGCCTCGCTTCGGAAAGCGGCGTTCTGCCCTTCCCCGAAGAAGACATCGTGCGCAAATGGCGTCTCCAACCGGGCAAGATGCTGCTGATCGACCTCGAACAGGGCCGGATCATTGAAGACAGCGACCTCAAATCGGAGCTGGCCGCAGCGGAACCCTATGCCGAATGGCTGGATAAAGCGCAGTTCAAGCTGGACGATCTCGACGCGGTTGACCCCGATTTTGCGGAGCTCCCGCAAGACGAGAACATGGACACGCCGACCCTGCTGAAAGCGCAGCAGGCATTCGGGTACACCCAGGAAGACATCTCTCGCTTCCTCGAACCGATGGCGGTGAAAGGCGATGACCCTATCGGTTCGATGGGTACCGACACGCCGATTGCCGTCCTGTCGGACAAAGCGCGCCTGCTGTACGATTATTTCAAGCAGAACTTTGCCCAGGTGACGAACCCGCCGATTGACCCGATCCGTGAAGAGCTGGTGATGAGCCTGCTTTCCATGATCGGCCCGCGCCCGAACCTGCTTGGCCATGATGCGGGCACGCATAAGCGGCTCGAAGTCAATCAGCCGATCCTGACCAATCATGACGTCGCCAAAATCCGCTCTGTGGAAACGACGCTGGACGGCGCGTTCCGCTGTGCGACTGTCGACATGACCTGGGATGCGGAAAGCGGGGTCGAAGGCCTCGAACTCGCGATCAAGGAAATGTGCTGGGCCGCAACCGAAGCGGTGTTGCAGGACCAGAACATCCTGATCCTTTCAGACCGCAGTCAGGGACCAGGCCGCGTGCCGATGCCAGCATTGCTGGCAACAGCCGCGGTGCATCATCATCTGGTGCGTCAGGGCCTGCGCATGCAGACCGGCCTCGTCGTGGAAACAGGTGAAGCGCGCGAGGTGCATCACTTCTGCGTACTCGCCGGATATGGTGCAGAAGCGATCAACCCGTATATCGCTTTCGAAACGCTTGAAGACATTCGCGCGCGCAAGCATTCCGACCTTGCCCGTGAAGAGGTTGAGCAGAATTACATCAAGGCCATCGGCAAAGGCATCCGCAAGGTGATGTCGAAGATGGGTATCTCGACCTATCAATCCTATTGCGGGGCGCAGATCTTTGACGCGGTCGGACTGTCATCCGGCTTTATCGAGAAGTATTTCACCGGCACGGCAACCACGATTGAAGGCATCGGCCTTGATCAGGTCGGCGAAGAAGCCGTGCGCCGCCACGCGCAGGCCTATGGCGACAATCCGCTCTATGCCAACATGCTTGATGTGGGCGGTATCTACCAATACCGTCTGCGCGGGGAAGAGCACGCCTGGACCCCGCAGAACGTCGCGCAATTGCAGCACGCTGTGCGCGGTAACAATGCCAAGAATTACGAGGAATTCGCTCAATCGGTAAATGAGCAGTCCGAACGCTTGCTGACCATTCGCGGGCTGATGGAGTTCAAGAAGGCGGACACTCCGCTTTCCCTCGACGAGGTTGAACCGGCGAGCGAGATCGTCAAACGGTTCAGCACCGGCGCGATGAGCCTTGGTTCGATCAGTCACGAAGCGCATTCAACCATGGCGCTCGCGATGAACCGTATCGGAGGCCGCTCGAACACCGGTGAAGGGGGCGAAGAACCGTTCCGTTTCACGCCGCTGGACAATGGCGATTCCATGCGCAGCCGGATCAAGCAGGTCGCCTCTGGCCGCTTTGGCGTGACGACCGAATATCTCGTCAACTCCGACGATATCCAGATCAAGATGGCTCAGGGCGCAAAGCCCGGCGAAGGCGGCCAGCTGCCCGGTCACAAGGTCGACAAGCGGATCGGCGCAGTGCGTCACTCGACGCCGGGCGTTGGCCTTATCTCCCCGCCGCCGCACCACGATATCTATTCGATCGAAGACCTTGCCCAGCTGATTCACGATCTCAAGAACGTGCAGCCGGAATCGCGTATTTCGGTGAAGCTGGTTTCCGAAGTGGGTGTCGGCACGGTGGCTGCGGGCGTGTCGAAAGCGCGCGCGGATCACGTGACGATCTCCGGTTATGATGGCGGAACCGGCGCATCGCCGCTTACCTCGCTGACGCACGCGGGCAGCCCCTGGGAAATCGGCCTCGCCGAAACGCAGCAGACGCTGCTGCTGAACGATCTGCGCACGCGCATCGCGGTGCAGGTCGATGGTGGTCTTCGCACGGGTCGCGACGTCGCGATTGGCGCGCTTCTGGGTGCGGACGAATTCGGCTTCGCCACCGCTCCGCTGATTGCCGCAGGCTGCATCATGATGCGCAAGTGTCACCTCAACACCTGCCCGGTTGGCGTTGCGACACAGGATCCGGAATTGCGCAAGCGCTTTACCGGAACGCCTGAACATGTAATCAACTACTTCTTCTTCGTGGCCGAAGAATTGCGCGCAATCATGGCCGAGATGGGCTTCCGCACGCTGGACGAAATGGTCGGACGCGTCGACCGGCTCGATATGACGCGCATGCACCGCCACTGGAAGGCACGCGGCATCAATCTTGACCGCCTGCTGTTCGCTCCGGAACTTCCCGATGAAGCACCGCTGCGCAACACCGAAGGGCAGGATCACGGCCTTGACGCCGCGATGGACCTGAAGCTGATCGCAGATGCGAAGGAAGCTATCGAGGCACGCAAACCCGTGCAGCTTTCCTACGAAGTGCGCAATGTGAACCGCACTGTTGGCACGATGCTTTCGGGTGAAGTTGCCAAGGCGCACGGCCATGCCGGCCTCGACCCCGAAACGATCCGCATCAACCTCACAGGCGTTGCTGGCCAAAGCTTCGGCGCATGGCTTGCGCATGGCGTGACGCTGGATCTGGTGGGCGATGCCAACGACTATGTCGGCAAAGGGCTTTCAGGCGGCCGCATCATTGTCCGCCAACCGGCAGGCGTGCCGCGCAATGCGAGCGAAAACATCATCGTCGGCAACACCGTGCTTTATGGCGCGATTGCGGGCGAGGCCTATTTTGCAGGCGTCGGCGGTGAACGTTTTGCCGTCCGCAATTCGGGCGCGATTGCTGTCGTCGAAGGCGCAGGCGATCACGCCTGTGAATACATGACAGGCGGCGTTGTCGTTGTTCTGGGCAAGACCGGACGCAACTTTGCCGCAGGGATGAGCGGCGGTGTCGCGTATGTCTATGATCCCGATGGCAATTTCAGCGAGCTGGTCAATCACGCCCAGGTCGATCTGGAGAAAATCGGCACGTCACTGGATGCCAAAGACGGCACAGGTCGCCCGCAACAGCGCGCACAGTCGGTGAACGATTTCGGCATGGGCGATATGTTGCGTCATGATGCCGAGCGTCTGCGTATCTTGGTAGAACGGCACCAGCTGCACACCGGCAGTGAACTGGCAGGAAAGCTGCTGGCCGACTGGGATCAGGCGCTGGGCCAATTTGTGAAGGTTATGCCGCGCGATTACAGGCGCGCACTTCAGACGCTGGAGGCAGAGCGCCTCGAAGCGGAAAGTGTGGCGGCGGAATAAGGGTCAGGAACGATGGGTAAGGACACTGGATTTCTCGAACTGGATCGCCGCGAGCGCGACTATATCGCGCCCGAGGAACGCCTGAACAATTACCGCGAATTCGTGGTTCAACCGAGTGACGAAACGCTTGCGTCGCAGGCTTCGCGCTGCATGGATTGCGGCATTCCCTATTGCCACAATGGCTGTCCGGTGAACAACATGATCCCGGACTGGAACCACCTCGTCTACGAGCAGGACTGGCGCAATGCGCTTGATGTTCTGCATTCCACGAACAACTTCCCGGAGTTCACCGGCCGCATCTGCCCTGCCCCGTGCGAGGCGAGCTGCACGCTCAACATCATTGATCAGCCGGTGACGATCAAATCCATCGAATGCGCGATTGTTGATCGTGGCTGGAAAGAAGGCTGGGTCGAACCCAAGATCCCGGCAAAGCGCACCGGCAAATCGGTCGCTGTGGTTGGCTCCGGTCCTGCAGGCCTTGCCTGCGCCCAGCAGCTTGCACGGGCGGGCCATTCGGTAACGGTGTTCGAGAAGAGCGACCGCGTCGGCGGATTGCTGCGTTACGGCATCCCCGACTTCAAGATGGAAAAGCACCTCATCAACCGTCGCTGCGTGCAGATGGAGGCCGAAGGCGTCGAATTCCGCACCAGCAAGGAAGTGGGCGTTGATATCTCGTTCCAGAATCTGCAGGAAAACTTCGATGCCGTCGTCCTGTCGGGCGGTTCGGAAGATGCCCGCCAACTGGCGATCCCCGGCGCAGAAATGCCGGGCGTGCGTCTCGCGATGGAATTCCTGACCCAGCAGAACAAACGCAATGCAGGCGATGATGAAGAACGCGCGGCACCGCGCGGTTCTCTGAAAGCAACCGGGAAGCACGTGATCGTGATCGGCGGCGGCGATACCGGCAGCGACTGCGTCGGCACTTCAAACCGTCAGGGCGCAGCCAGCGTGACCCAGCTCGAAATCATGCCCAAGCCTCCGGAAAAGGAAGACAAGGCACTGACATGGCCCGACTGGCCGGTAAAGCTGCGCACCTCTTCCAGCCATGAAGAGGGCGTGGACCGTGATTGGGCCGTGCTTACCAAGCGTGTCGTCGGCGATGGCGAAACGGTGACCGGTCTCGAATGCGCCCGTGTTGAGTGGGTCGATGGCGAAATGCGCGAGATTGTCGGCAGTGAATTCACGCTGAAGGCCGATCTGATCTTCCTCGCAATGGGCTTTGTCGGGCCCAAGAAGAAGGGCCTTCTCGAACAGGCTGGCGTGGAGCTGACGGGACGCGGCAATGTCGATGCCGACACCGAAAGCTACACCACCAGCATTCCGGGCGTCTTTGCCTGCGGTGATATGCGCCGTGGCCAGAGCCTGGTCGTCTGGGCCATCCGCGAAGGCCGCCAGTGCGCACGCAGTGTTGACGAAGCGCTGATGGGTGTGACGGAACTTCCGCGTTAATCATAAAGGGCGCTTAATCAGACGCTTATCCCCGCAAAAGTGCACCGTTTCACCGCGGTAGCGCTTTTGCGCTCTTGCCACTTGTCAGCAAAACTGCGCTTTGAAATTTCGAGCTTGAGGAATTTCATGCGACAAAGCGGCGATGACGCTGCGCCCACGAAGGCGCAACGCATGCGGCACGATAAAAGAGGAAAGGACTGCGGCGAGCCTGTCCGCAGCCTTCGGGGTAGACATGATTGTTCCAAAGAACGCGCCGCGCAGCAGCGGATCGGGAAAAGCTGGCCTGCGATGGGCCATTTGCAGCGCAGCAATCGCCTGTGGAAGCAGCGCTGCCCATGCGTCCGGTTTTGAGGAGGCTTTTGCGACCTTCGAACTCGCCGAGCAGGAAAAGCCCGCAAATGAAGCCCCGCAAGCGTCAGCCTCTGCGACTGGCCGGCTGGTGGTCACCACGCCCGACGAAGCAAGCGATGGCAGCGCGTCGGAAAGCGCGCCGTCTGCCAACGCACCGCCAACATCACCCCCGCCAAGTAAGCCGATCAAGGCCCGACTTGTGGTGTCGCAATTCCTCGACCTTCCTGTCGCGGGCGATGCAGCGGATACTGTGCGTTATTCAGGCCGCGCCGATGCCTATATCTCCGTCGGCGGAAGCCAATGGGGCCTTGATGACAGTTTTCAGCTGAATCTGCGCCCGGAATTCACATGGGGAGAGACTTCGAATGGCACGGTCGGCCTTATCCCTAACAATACCGCACTTTTCAGGCCCGAAGGGGCCGGCGATTTTGACCTCGGGATCAATGTCAAAAAGACCTGGCAGGACGGCACCAATCTGACAGTGGGCAAGATCAATTCCCTCGACCTGGTTGGTACTTTGCCCATCGTCGGGAGTGACGGACATTACGGTTTCCAGAATCTGGGACTGGCTTTTCCCCCGACCGCGGTGATCCCCAATACCTGGGTTGGGGCGCTTCTGGAAATGCCCCGTGATGACTGGATTTACCGCGTCTGGGTTTACGATCCGGCCTCCCAATATGAACGCACCGGCTTTGAGACCGCGTTTGAAAGCGGCGTCGCGTTTCTCGGCGCCGCGACAAAAATCGCGCGCATCGGTGGCAAGCCTGGCTTCTACACCGCTGCTGTTGTTGGTTCGACCCGCACGGGACCGGCGACCGACATCCTTCCGCGTGCGTTGACACCGCCGCCGGGCGGGAATTTCGGCAACGCAAAGGGGGAGCTTGCGCTGCAGCTGTCGGCGTATCAGTTCCTTCAGATGAACCCGCGGCAAAGGGGCAAAGGCTGGGGCATTGTCGCGCGCATTCAGGGGTCTTTGGGCGATCCGACCTTTCTTGATTACTCCGGCTATTTCGGGATTGCAGGCAATCCGGCAAAGCGCCCTCAGGACCGTTTCGGCATCGCCTATTTCCATTACTCCATTACCGATGAACTGGTGGACGACATCGCTTTTCGCCTGGGGCTGGAAGACGAACAGGGTGTAGAAGCATTCTACACCTACAGCTTTGCCAAAGGCCTCGGCGTCACCGCAAACGTGCAGGTGGTGGACAGCGCCATTGCCTTTCGCGACACAGGTGTAATCGCTGGCTTGCGGCTGACTGCGGGGTTCTGATGAAACGATCTGCGATCCTTGTTGCCGCGTTTGCGCTAATGGCCAATGGGGAGCCGCAACCATCCGAAAACGCATCATCTGAAAGCCCGTTTGTCGGCACCTATGATGGCAGCTCGTTCGAGCTTGCCTCAGGCATGGTTATCCGGCCTGATGGCACCTTCCAATGGGGCCTTTCGGTTGGCGGACTTGATCTTCGCGCGCAGGGAACGTGGCGTCAGGAAGGCGATTTTATCTATCTGACCAGCAACCCCAAGCCAGTGGCACCAGAATTCCGGTTTGCGCGGATCGAGACATATGAGGGCGCGCCCTATCTTCGCGTCATTCTAGCCAAAAGCGGGCGTGAATTTCAGTGGGCCGATGCTCGCATCACCTGCCGAAACGGGAAAAGCTTTGGCGGACAGGTCCACCGCGACGGCTACCCTTCAAACGCGGCTCGCGAATATGATGATCGGCGCGACAGCGAGTATGATCCGCTTGTCGGATGCGATGAGCCGGAAACTGTTACCCTGCTGCAAAGCAACCATGCGGTCCGATCAAAGCCGTTCGACCTGAAGAAACTGGGTTGGAAACCGGGAAAGACAGCGGTGTTCGCTTTCCATTCGAACGATCTGGGTACGCTCGATTTCACTGGCGTCACCGGCTATCTTGAAGGTGAGAGGATCGTCTTCGATGTGCGCCCGGTAGGCCGCAGAGACTTTCCGGGACCAATGGAACTCGTGCGAAAGCGCCCTCGCTCTCAAGAAAAACCCTAATCACCCTCAGCCGAGGCGCATTCGAAGCAGACGGCCACGCTGGGATCGTGGACGAGCCGTTTTGGGGCGATGCTGTCGCCGCATTGGATGCAAAAGCCCCATTCGCCTTCATCCATCCGGGCAAGCGCTGCCGCGATGCGTGATTTTTCCTGTATCCGTCGCCGTTCCTGTGCCTGCGCCATCGCCTGTTGCTGCATCGCGTCCATCCGCGACAGGCGCCCGACACTATCCTGCGCCAGCCTGACGGGCGCGCGCCCTTCTTCGCTGATACGGTCTTCCTGAGCGATCTCGCCCAGTCTAGCGAGCAGAGCCTGACGCGCACGGGCTTCGTTCATGCAAGGCCCCAATCAATGGGTTCCAGCCCGTTGGCTTCGAGAAATTCGTTGGTCTGGCTGAAAGGCTTTGACCCGAAGAACCCGCCATGCGCGGAAAGCGGGCTTGGATGCGGACTGGTCAGGATCAGATGATGATCGCCTGCGCCCAATCCTTTCAGTCGGCCAGCCTTTTTCTTTGCATGGCTGCCCCAAAGGATGAACACCGTCGGCACACCGCGCCCCGCGACCGCTTCTACTGCTGAATCCGTGATTGCATCCCAGCCTCTGCCAGCGTGGCTCCCCGCCTGACCCGACTGCACCGTCAGCGTGTTGTTGAGCAGCAATACGCCCTGGCTCGCCCAATGCGAAAGATTGCCGGATGTCGAGCGAGGAATGCCAAGGTCGGCTTCCAGCTCCTTATAGATATTCACCAGTGACGGCGGCACTTTAACGCCGTCCTGAACCGAAAAAGCGAGGCCGTGCGCCTGTCCGGGCCCATGATAGGGGTCTTGTCCAAGGATCACGACTTTTACTGTGTCCAGCGGGGTCAGCGCCAGCGCGGTCAGCCTTTGCCCCTTTGGCGGGAAGATTGTTTTGCCTGCATTCTCTTCAGCTCGCAGCCATCCGCCAAGTTTGCGCGCCTCGGGCGTAGTCAGCGCCGGTTCAAGCGCTGCGCGCCAGCTTTCGGGTATATCCTCGCTCGCCATGACAAGGCATCCTAAAGGCAGGATGCACCAACCCGCCACACAGCCCTTCCCCTCTATCCCCAATGCGCGTAAGAGCGCGGCCAATATGACAGTGCATTTTCATGAAGAAGACCTGCCCGATGGCGTGCTGGAAGGCACAAGCGATCTGGCGGTCGATACCGAAACCATGGGCCTTATCACTCCGCGTGATCGCCTGTGCGTGGTTCAGATCAGCGATGGTACAGGGGATGAACACCTCGTCCGGTTCGGCGTCGGCAGCGATTATGATGCGCCGAACCTGTGCCGTATCCTGTCCGATGAAAGCCGGGTAAAGCTGTATCACTATGGCCGTTTCGATCTGGCCGCGATCCAGTATTACCTTGGCGTCATGGCAGGCCCGGTGTTCTGCACCAAGATCGCCAGCAAGATGGTGCGCACCTATACAGACCGCCACGGGCTGAAAAACCTGTCGAAAGAGCTTCTGGACGTGGACATTTCCAAGCAGCAGCAATCGTCTGACTGGGGCGGCCCTGTGCTGAATGATGACCAGCGCGAATATGCCGCATCGGATGTACGCTATCTCCACAGGCTGCGTGATGAGCTGACTCTGCGGCTGGAGCGTGAAAACCGCATGCATCTGGCACAGGCCTGTTTCGATTTCCTGCCCACTCGCGCTTTGCTTGATATTGCGGGCTGGGCGGACAAAGACATTTTCAGCCACGAATAATCTGTGATCGCCGCCATGGTCATCAAACGCCGCATCGAAACCAGCGAAGCGAAGGCTTTACGAAGCCGGCGGCAGGATTTTGCTGCGCCGGGCGGCAGTCATGACAAACTGGTTGCGTTTCTGGCCCGCGTCTTGCCGATCGGTGTCGGCATCCTTGCAGCGCTGATGATTATCACGCCCTTGAGCCCTCGCGGCGAGGTCAGCTTCCTGCTGGATCGCAATAAGGTGGCCATGATTGACGAGCGTTTGAGCGTCGACAACGCCATGTATCGCGGTCGCGATGACAAAGGGCAGCCGTTTTCCATCATCGCAGGTGAAGCGGTGCAACGTTCCAGCGCCGAAGGTCTGGTGCGTATGGAAGACCTGATCGCGCAATTGCTGTTACCCGATGGCCCGGCGAAATTGAGCGCGCAGGGCGGCATCTACGATATTGATGAAGAGATCGTGTCGGTTGACGGCCCCGTGATGCTTGATGCCGCAGACGGTTACCGGATGACGGCAAAGGGCGTATCGGTAAATCTCCAACAACGCGAGATGAAGGGCGACGAAGGCGTCGAAGGGGAAATTCCCGCAGGCACCTTTTCCGCCAATTCGATGCGGGCAGACCTTTCTGCACGCACTCTTACACTGCAGGGCAATGCGCGGCTGCGCATGGTGCCGGGGAAAGTGAGTATTCCGTAATGATGACGAACCGCAAATCCTCGCTCGGCGCTGTGGCATTGGGTTACGCCGCAGGCGGCTTTGCCCTGACATTAGCCTTGATGGGCGGAATTCACGCGCAGGCGCAGGGTATTGCCTCGCACAACACACGTGCGCCTGTGAGTGTGGATGCAGGCCGGATCGATGTGCAGGAACGCGCGAACCGGGTCAGCTTTTCGGGCGATGTTGTGGTCACTCAGGCCGGACTGACCGTCCGTTCACAGCGAATGCTGCTAAACTATGTCGATGCAGGAAGCCTTGAACTGCAACGCATCACCGCAACCGGCGGTGTTACCGTCAGTCGCGGGAACGAGCGCGCAACCGGCGACACCGCCATCTACGACTTTAACCGCCGGATCATCACAATGTCCGGCAACGTCCAGTTACGTCAGGGCAGCAACAACCTGTCCGGCGGCCGGCTGGTTATTGATCTGGACACGGGCGTGTCCAGCGTTGACGGACGCGCCTCTGGCGGCGCTCCGGCGGCGGCAGGATCGGATAGCGGAAGGGTGCGCGGAACCTTCACCGTCCCGCAGGACTGAACCGGCGAACCTTAATAAGCGTTGTCGTGACGCAGGACCCAAACGGTCTTGAACACGATTTCGATATCGCGGCGCAGCGACCAGCCCTGAATGTATTCAAGGTCTGACTGCAAGCGATCGGTAAGATCCTTCTCCTGCTCGGTCGCCCCGCGATGGCCCCGCACCTGCGCCAGCCCAGTCAGGCCAGGCTTGAGGCAGTGACGCTGCCAGTATTGTTGATCCACTTCCCAGAAGAACTTGTTGTTCGCGCGGCTGCCCAAGGCATGAGGGCGCGGCCCGACAATGGCCATGTCGCCCAAGAGCACGTTCAGGATCTGCGGCAATTCATCAATACTGGTGCGACGGATAAAGGCACCGATCTTGGTAACGCGATCATCATCGCGCGAGGCAGAACGGTTGCCATCGTGATCCAGTTTCTCCTCGCGCATCGAGCGGAATTTATACATGTCGAAGAACTGGTTGCCCCGCCCGAGGCGACGCTGGACGAAGAACACCGGCCCGCCATCCTCCATCTTGATCAGCAGTGCCACAATGCCCAGCAAGGGCGAAAGAGCAATCAACCCGCCAATCGCAACGACGATATCAAATGCGCGTTTTGTAATGCGAGAGCGCAGGCCCAGTGGACCGGTCGACACCACCAGCGTTGTGCGTCCCTGATCCTCATAACGGTTCACACCCAACGCACCCAAAGAGTGAGCGGGCTCGCTGACGATCTCTCCCTGCACACCGGCGGATTTGAGCAGGAAAGCCCAGTTCTCGCGCCTCTCCCTAGGGGTGCTGACAACCACCTTATCCTGATTGCGCAAAAGCTTGCCCAGCCGGTCCAGCATGAAAGGATCATGTGCGGTAGGATCAAGGTCGTATTTCGCAGCCGAGATCGAATCAGAGCCATCCAGTTCAAATTCCGGGCCGCCATCGCGGATGACCAGTTGGTTGCGGACCTTTCCGCCCCAGACCCCTTCGATCAACACAGCAATCGTCCTGCGGAAGGCGACGAGAGAAACCGCGAAAAACACCAACCCCAACGTGACTGAAACACGGGAGAAGTCAGCGGTCGATTTGGTGTAAAAGGCAAAAAAGCTGAGCAACGCGGCGGAGATAATCAGCGCCGTTAACGCTTTCTTGGAAGCGAACACCCAGTCCTGCAGCGCTTTGACACCGTAACTCGAATTGTAGAGCGAGATGGTAAAGAACAGAGGCAGCAGCGCCTGGGCCGCCAGCATAATCTCGGGCTCCCACCAACGACCGAGATAAACCCGAGAGGAAAACATGAACGAACCGTGCAGCAAAGCCGCGTCCGCCAACAGCATCAAAATGTATGCGCGCAGACGGCGACGTTCGAGGGACGCTACGACCTTCCGCTCAACCTTATCCGGCTGAGCCGTAGCAAGCATGATCCCACTAGGCTTGTTCATCAATTTTGATTCCCCGGTTCGGGCAACCCGAATTTTTCTTATGTGTTTTCCCGTATGTGAGGATTTATCAGCAAAGGCCAGTTTTTTGCGAGTGCGAAATGAAAATTGTATCTCGCTCAGGCACGTTTTGCGGCAAACCGTGCTATTTCAGCCAGTTCCTGTGCCAGCAATAACTCCGCAGCCTGACTGTTGGCCAACAGGTTGCGGTGCAACGCAATCAGGCGGGGGATCAGCCGGTTGAGTTTGACCCGGCTCCAGCGGCTGACCTGCGCCCGGATATCACGCTCTTCCCGCCAGAAAATGCCGAGCTGCGCTTTTTCGCCTTTGCTCAAGTTATCAAGACTACCGCGCGGGCCGAGCTTGGCGGTGATCTGCGTCAATTGGGTCGCCCGCCGTTCGATGGCCAGAAGCAGCCCGACCGGGTTCAGACCAAGTTCTCTCATGCGGTGAATCTCGGCTGAGAGCTTGCCCAGATCGCCTCCCATCACAGCGTTAACCAGTGGCTGGAAACCGTCTTCCTCAGTCGCCGCGCCGATTTCCTCATAATCCTCTACGCTCGCGGCCTTGGGTGATTGCGGGCCGGCATCGCAGTACAGTGCGAGCTTCTCGACCTCCGACTGGGCGAGGCGCACATCCAGCCCGGCCGCCCGCGCAATTCGTTCCGCCAGATCACCATTCAGCCGCAGACCCGCAGTGTCCGCCATGGCCCGTACCGATGCCGCGACAGAGCCGATATCCGGCGCATAAAACATACCCACCAGCGCATCATCGCGCTTTTCCAGAAGCTTTGCCGTGCGGGATTTGTCGGTCGCCGATGTC
>JAXHVK010000008.1:0-52535 GCA_034211135.1 Pseudomonadota bacterium | reverse complement strand
TCGTTCCTAGACAAACGGGCAATCGATTCTTTCGGCGAATACCGGCGGGAATTACAGGAGCTCGCCAGCACTCTCGACATCTCGACTTTGCCCCGCAACGAACAGCTCGCGTTCTGGTTCAACCTGCATAACGTCGCGATGGTCGAACAGATCTCAAACGCATGGCCGGTCCGCCAGCCCCGCACGCTTGAAGTCGGCGGAGTTCCCCTGAACGATGCGAAGTTCATCACCATTCGCGGCATCAATATGAGCCTGCGCGACATTCGGGAAAAAATAGTCTTTTCCAATTGGCGCGACCCGCGCGTTATCTATGGTTTCTGGCTCGGTGAGATAGGAAGCCCGGCCCTTGAACGGTCCGCATTCACAGGCGGGAACGTGAATTCCCTTCTCAGCCTCAAAGCCGAAGACTTCATCAATTCACTGCGGGGCGTGCAGAAGCGCGGCAAGACGCTCGACGTGTCGACCATTTATGAAGATGCCCGCCCCTATTTCTTCCCGAATTTCGAAGCGGATTTGCGCAAGCACATGTCCGAATTTGCGTCGGAGGACGTGATGAAAATCCTGGACAAGACAACTCAAACAGAGGCGCGCATCTCCGAATGGGATATTGCGGATCTGGCCGGTGGACGCCGCGGTTCCATCGCCCAACAGGCGGCCGGCGTCCGCATCTCTCAAGGCGTTGCTGAACTGCTAACACAACGCGCGCGGAAATTTGACCGGATGGAACGAAAGGAAATCCGCACCGGGCGCGTTTTCTTCACCGAACTTGTTCTTCCTGGCGATCCACCCGCGAAGAACGAAGTCGAATAACGCGCCCGATGCGGGCAATTTATTCGACTTCCTTGCCAGTTTCGCCCGAATTGTATTCGCCATCATTATAGATGACCTGTCCGGTACGAATGCCTTGCTTGATCGCGCGGTTCAACTTGACGCGGCGCTCCTCCAGCAAGCGTTGAATGGCGAGGTTCGGACGGCTTGCACGCGGAGTGGAAGCGCCCGGACCAACAGACAGTCCCAATGCGCCAACTGATCCGCCAGCCTGCGTGGTAACTTCGCTATACCCCGGATCGCGTTCGCCCTTGGCCAGATCAGCGACATCCCTCGCGTAGATATTGTACCGAGTTTCATCAGTCTTCGTGATCAGCTTCGCAACCTTTTCGCCCGCGAAAGCGGAAAGGTGGCTGCGCAAGGCTGTATCATTCTCGAAATAGAACGGGGCCGCTTCGCGGTAGATCTCGCTGACTAAAAGGCGGTCGCCATACCCCTCGACGCCCCGCAGGGAGTTTACAAACTCTTCGCCTGACAAAGCGAGCAGGGCATCAAGGTTCCCTCCTGAATACGCCAGACGCTGGATCGACGGCCCGCCAATCTCGCCGCGCCAAAAGCCGTAAATCACCTTGGGATCGCGCCAGTTGGGATAGACGATCCGTTCACGAATATCGCGCGGGGAAAGCTCTATGCCGCGCACAGTAACCAGCTTTGCATCGCTTAAAGGCGCGCCATTGCTGCCGAATTTTCGCTCGGAAGGTTGGCTGAGCGGATATTCGTAAGCCAGTGCCTCAATTACCGCGACATTGTGCAGGTTCAGCCAGAAGGCGAGCTGTTCATTACGTGGCAGGCGGGTCAGATCCAGCGTACTGCCAACCCGCTCAAGATCCTGTCGATACTCTGTCAGGGAGGCGCGCACATCGTCCGTAAAATATGAAAATGCGACACGGTTGCCTTCCAGCCGGAAACGGGATTCATGCCCGTAAATGCGCCGCGTCCCTATTTCCGGATCAACCCTGCCGGCACCGTCACGGGTGGAGGGGCCCATGGGTATCACGAACCAGCCCAGCGCCTTATCCAGATAGGTAAAGTCTATCCGGTCCTGATTGCGTTCCGCCGCAGGGCGGAATTGCTCTAGCGAGTTCGCCGGAACATAGACACTCGCCTGGACATCCCGCTTCGAACCGGCAGCCATTTCAGCGGAAGACGCGCTAAGCGGCGACGCGGCAAGGGCACAGGCCACCGCGGCCAAGGAAAGGGCCGTTGTACGGCTGAGATTGAAAGTGAAACTGGAACGTGATTGGCTCATAACTTGCTCCCACCTTGCAGATCAGAATCCCGTCAGCTTGAAGGCTGCAACCTGAAAGTATAACCCAAGCTGAACGACACTCAGCGAAACGGGCGTCGCATCGTCCAGAATTTCGGCCCGCAATCGGGTACTTCCCATTCGCTTATGATTTCGAAGCCTAACCTCGAATAGATCGCAACATTGTACTGTTCCGCAGTCTCCAGCAGGACGCCCGCACCTTGCTGCCTAGCGATTTCGATGCCCGCACGGATGACCTTGCCGCCCCAGCCTTTTCCCTGCTCATCCGGTCGAATCCCGACATAGCGCAGATACAGATCAGCCTGAGGGACAGGATGGTGATCGTACATCGCCTTTGCCATTGCGAGCCCCTTTGGCAAGGAAGCGCCGAACACGCCGACCATCGACAGGTTATCTCGCAGGCTCGCGACGAACCCGTCTTTCACATCTCCCGGCGGATACCAGAGCGATGCCGCCTCCCCCTGACGGGACGCCAGCACTTGCCCATTTCGCATGGATTGCCCCACCATCGCTTTGAAAAACGGTACCAGCTTTCGCTTGCGTTTAACAGGATCCGGCAACAGCCACGCCAGTGCAGGGTCGTTCTGAAACGCTGCTGCCAGCGTTTGGACCACCCGATCGCCAGCATGCGTGCCTTGCTGCACTTCGATCGGGCGCTCCTTATCCATGGCCATACGCTAACAGCGAACGGGCCGCAGGCAAGTTTGTCCAGTCCTCTGGCAACACGACCCTTTGCCCTCCCCGCCCGATGACGATAGGCCATGGCCCGAAGACATATGAGGGTGCCTAAGATCATGACCGCGCGCACAATTGGCCTTGTTCTGGGACCGCTCGCCTTCGCGTTCACCGCCTTTGGCGCGCCTCCGGAAGGCATGAGTGCTCAGGCATGGATGGTGGCCGGGCTGGTCGCATGGATGGCCGCATGGTGGATGACGGAGGCGGTGCCGCTGACAGCGACAGCGCTTTTGCCGTTCATCTGGTTGCCGCTGGGCGGCATTATGACCGCACCAGAGGCGGCAAGCGCGTATTACGCACCGATTTTGTTCCTTCTTCTCGGTGGTGCGTTCATAGCGTTGACTATCGAAAGGACTGGCCTGCACAAGCGGTTGAGCCTTGCCATACTCAAAAGCATCGGGACGTCCGGCGGTCAGACGCGCCTGTTGCTGGCTTTCATGATTTCGGCCGCTCTGCTTTCGATGCTGATTTCGAACACATCAACCGCTCTGATCATGATGCCGATGGCTCTCGCGGTTCTGTCAGCGGGCGGGGAAGAGGACTCTTCCGAAACAGACGGGTTATATGGCGCATTGCCGATGGGCATCGCATTTGCCGCTACTATCGGAGGCTTGGGCACGATTGTCGGTTCCCCGACAAACGGGATCGCTGTCCAATTGCTCGATACGATGATCGGGCTGGAAATCAGTTTTGCCATGTGGCTGGGGTTCGGCCTGCCGATTGTGCTGGTAGGGATACCTCTGGCCGCCGCGATAATCGGGCGGGTGCAGCGGGTTACACACCACCCATTCGATGTTTCGCAAGCACGTGAGGCAATCGACGATGCCAGACCATGGTCGAGCGCTGAAAAGCGTCTTGTCCCCATAATAGCGATCACGTTTGCCCTTTGGATGAGCCGCCAGTGGGTGGCACCCTACTTGCCAGAGGCGAGCTGGACCGATGGAACCATCGCGGTGATTGCCAGCCTTGCGCTTTTCCTTTTGCCTGACGGGACAGGTCGTCCCTTGCTCAAATGGAGCGAAGCGGACCGGGCCCCTTGGGGCGTTATAATGATGTTCGGCGGCGGATTGGCGCTGGCGTCTGGCATGAAAGCATCGGGCCTTGCCGACTGGCTTGGTCAAGCGCTGCTGCCGCTTCAGGCTGTGCCATTGATACTTATCGCGCTGGCAATTGTGGCCATGGTTGTGCTCGTCACTGAATTTGCGAGCAATGTGGCCACAGCCAGCGCGATCATGCCGGTTGTTGCGAGCCTTGCAGCGGCTCTTGGACTGGGTGAAGACGCTATTCTGATCGCCATGCCTGCCGCATTGGCGGCGAGCTGGGGCTTCATCCTGCCTGCCGGAACGGGACCCAATGCTATCGCCTGGAGTACGGGCAAGCTGCGGATCGGGAAGTTGGTGAGCGCTGGGCTGGTCCTTGATCTGATTGGCATTGTCATGATCGTGGGGATTGTCTGGGGCATTGTGCAAATCGCCTGAAAGTGATGCAAATCCGGTTGCACCTGAAACCGGATTTGCTTATCCCGATATGCGAGAGAGCACGGTCGGAGAGGCGTTTCTGCGGAGGTTAGAAGCGGGGGCCGGACGGGCTTGTATCGGGATTAAGCTCCTGCCTTCCTGGGGGCATTTATAGGAAGGTAATCGGCAATGACCGACGCTATTGACGCGACTGATACCCCAACCCCTCGGCGCAAACCAAAACCGGAAAAACGCAGTATCGGCGGGCGAGAGCTGAAGCCATCGACTCTCATGATGGGGCATGGTTTTGACCCCGCACTGTCAGAAGGGTCTTTGAAAGCTCCGATCTTCCTGACTTCTACCTTTGCGTTTGAGAATGCGGCGGCTGGCAAGCGACACTTCGAAGGCATCACCGGCAAACGCGAAGGCGGGGCCGAAGGGCTTGTGTATTCGCGCTTCAACGGGCCTAATCAGGAAATTCTCGAAGACCGGCTTGCCGTTTGGGATGGCGCCGAAGATGCGCTGACTTTCTCCAGCGGAATGACTGCAATCTGCATACTGATGATGGCCTATGCCAGCGCTGGCGATGTGATTGTGCACTCAGGACCGCTATACGCTGCATCGGAAGGTTTCGTTGCAAAGGTAATGTCCAAATTCGGCGTGACCTATGTCGATTTTCCCGCCGGTGCGAGCCGTGAAGAACTGGACGCAGTGCTGGCCAAGGCCAAATGCCAGGCGGGCGAAAATGGCGGCAAGGTTGCGATGATCTATCTCGAAAGCCCGGCCAACCCCACCAATGCGCTGGTCGATATCGAAGCGGTGAAGGCCGCCCGTGATGCGACGCTCAGGAAAGAATGCCCGATTGCCATCGACAACACGTTCCTCGGCCCGCTTTGGCAGCGGCCACTGGATCACGGAGCGGATATTGTCGCCTATTCGCTGACCAAATATGTTGGCGGCCATTCCGATCTTGTTGCTGGCTCCATCGCCGGCGCGAAGAAATGGATGGATCCGGTACGTGCCCTGCGCAATACGATGGGCGGGATTGTCGATCCGAACACCGCGTGGATGCTGCTGCGCTCGCTTGAAACTGTGGAACTGCGCATGCAGCGCGCAGGAGAGAATGCAGCCAAGGTGTGCGAATTCCTGCGCCAGCATCCCAAGGTTGATGGTCTTGGATATCTCGGCTTCATTGACGACGAACGCCAGAAGGACATCTACGCCCGCCATTGCAAAGGTGCCGGATCAACCTTCAGCGTGTTTCTCAAAGGCGGCGAAGCCGAATGTTTCCGGTTCCTCGACAATCTCCAGATTGCGAAACTGGCTGTGAGCCTCGGCGGCACAGAAACGCTCGCCAGCCATCCCGCATCCATGACGCACCTTTCTGTGCCAGAGGAACGGCGCGCTGCTCTTGGCATTACCGATGCGCTTGTCCGGATCAGCATCGGAATTGAAGATGCAGATGATCTGATCGCCGATTTTGAACAGGCACTGGACCACGTCTGAGAGGTGACATAGGCTCCCTTCCCTATGGGAGGGGAGCCGTGGTCTATTGCGTCTGCATAATCAGCAAAGCAGAGCAAATTCTGCTGCTGCGGCCACCAGACATAGCGGACAGGAGCACCACCAATGAATGACACGAGAAAACCGGTATTTCTGGTCATCGGCGCCGGTGCGGGCATTGGCGGAAATGCTGCGGCACGCTTTGCCGCGGGCGGATATCACGCAGTCCTCGCGCGCAGGTCTGATGCTGATGGCTTGGCACGTCTTGTCAGCGAGATCGAAGAAGCCGGTGGAAGCGCGAGTGGCACACTGCTGAATGCCAGCGAAGACGGTTCGATCGAGGAGTTGGTAGAGCGGGTGGAAGCCGATATCGGCCCGATTGATACCGCGCTGTACAATCTGGGCGCGCAGATTGGTAATCGCAGCCTGCATGATACCCCGCACAGGACTTTCGAGCTTGGCTGGAGACTTGGCTGTTTCGGGCTTTTCCGCCTTGCCCACGCAATGTTTCCTGCAATGGTCGAACGCGGCAACGGCACGTTGCTGGTAACATCGGCAACCGCTGCTGTCCGCGGCAATGCAGGGCAACACAGTCATGCCGCTGCAATGGGCGGGCGCAGGATGCTATGCCAGACACTCAATGCCGAATTCGGGCCTCAGGGCATTCACGTCGCGCACGTAGTGGTGGATGGCGCGGTCAACTCACCGGACACGCTCGGCAAAATGATCGGTGACAAGTTCGAAGCCTTCAAAGCATCAAAAGGCGATGACGGCGTGATCGAGCCGAGCGATCTTGCAGAGACTTATTGGCATCTATCTCAACAGCCACGCAATTGCTGGACGCATGAAGTGGATGCACGGCCATGGACAGATGTGGCGTGGTGGAATGACAATCCGCACGCCGCGATTGACGTAAAGCCTAGATAAAGCCCTCGGCCAGCTTCTCTATTAGAGCCTTCAACTGCGCGTCCAGTTCCGCATTGGCCAATCTGCCTGCTCCGGTATCGAAATTCTCGCCGAAGCTGGGGATTGATAGATGGCCGACAACGTCGCCGCCAAATCGCGGTGCGGCGGCTGCTGCGATTTCCAGTACGCTCATCCCGCCACGGCCTCCGGGTGATGTCGACAGAAGAGCCATTTTCTTGTTCTGCCAGACATCACGACCGATCCGGCTGCACCAGTCGAACAGGTTCTTGAAGGCGGCGGTGTAATTGCCGTTGTGCTCGGCAAAGGAGATTATCACCGCATCAACGGTGCCTATGCGGGCGAGGAAGTCATGCGCCAGTTGCGGAATACCGCTCTCTTCCTCCCGATCCATGCGATAAATCGGCATCTCGTAATCGTGGATATCAAGATGCTCGATTTCGGCGTGCGGCACCAGCGTTGCTGCGTATTCGGCCAGTTGCCTGTTTATGGATTGCGAGGAGTTACTCGCAGCAAACGCCAAGACACGCATTTCGATGTTCCTCTTTACAGACGGCGGGCTAGCCGCGCCATTCGCGACGTTCCTCAGCCGCTCTTAGCACTTCGTAGGCAAGCTGCAGTTTCTGGAATTCCTTGGCGGCTTCTTTGTCACCCGGCTTTACATCAGGGTGTACTTCCTTGGCGCGGGCGCGATACGCTTTCTTGATCGCCGCAAAATCGGCATCCGCCTCCAGTTCAAGCAATTCCAGCGCCCGCATTTCGTCAGCACTGCGGGAGCCATCGCCAGAACCGCTCCAGCCGTAGTGGGAGCTTTCAGCATAGCCTTCCGACTGCTGCCGCTCTGCCTTTGCGCGCTCTTCCTTTTCAGCCTTGTCCAGCCCTTCGAAATAATCCCATTTCGAATTGTATTCCGCAGCGTGTTTCTGACAGAAATACCAGCGATCCGGGCTATTCGGCGCTTTGGGAGCTGGGCAATCGCCCGGTTCTTCGCACCCGTGGCGATCGCACAGGCGGATGTTTGTAGCCTCACGAGAGCTTTCATAACCACGCCAGCGGGGAAAGCCCCAATCGTTGGATCGCCGGGCCTTAGGCATATCGATATCCCACTGCTCGATACCTTTGTGCCGTTGGGCGGCGTTGAAAGTCGTTGGTCGATGCCATTGCCCGCCTAACCTAGTCGCTGTGGTGAAATTTTTAAACAGTGCGAGACATAGGGAACGCGTTGCAATCTGAAATGTTGCATTGCGGCAGGATAAAACCCCGCAATCTTACGATTACGGGCAAAAGGATAATTCGAATGAGCCTCCAGCTGACCGTTTCAAGCCTCGCTTCATCACTCGCGATGACGTTGTTGTGCCTGAGCACGGTCGTGCTTGAAAATGCCGGCTCAGTCGAACTGTTCAGCCTCTGATCCGCTACAAGGAAGAAACCGCGCGCAAGGCCAATGAAACCCCGCGCGCAGCTTTTACGGTCAGTTGACTACAATGCTTGCAGCACGCCGATTGAGCGCCCACGCCTGTGGCGTGGATGCCAACGCCACGGGCCGTTCCTTGCCAAAACTAACAGTCGTGATGCGGCTGGCTGAAACTCCCAAGCTTACCAGATAGTTCTTGGCGGCATTAGCCCTGCGCTCACCCAGAGCGAGGTTGTATTCACGTGTTCCGCGTTCGTCTGCATGCCCTTCAATCGTGAAGGTCAGCGACGGGTATTGAGCGAAATACTGCGCTTGCGCCTGCAAAGAGGCCGCGTCTGCGCTGTCGATATTGAAGCGGTCCGTATCGAAGTAGATAATGGCGGAATCGCCCACCGCATTGCGGAAATGTTCCTGCGTGCCAAGACCGGCAATGCCCGTTGTCGGATTTGTTACCGGGGCAGGTGTTGGTGTCGGCGTCGAAATGGGTTCGGGCGGAAGCTCCGCTGGCGGCTCTTTCGAACAGGCAGCAAGTGCGCTGACCCCGGCAAGAAGTGCGATAGCAGCAATACGGTTGGTCATGGCATTATCCTTTTTTTATGCGGCCATAAGGCCATCGGATTTCGGCAAAACAACGGATTTACGGGCGAATGGGTCCCCATGCAGGGTCCGATGCATCAACCGGCGTCGGCAGTCTTCTTTCGTTACGACCGGTGAGATCCACCTGCCAAAGCGCAGAGCGCCCCGAATTTCGGGTGGTCCTGAAGAATTGAATGATGCGTCCATTGGGTGCCCATGTTGGTGCCTCATCCTGCCATCCGTTGGTCAGGACCTTTAGGTTACGCCCGGCAGGCGTCATGACAGCAACATTAAAGTCACCGGCAATACGCGTGAACGCAATCTGGTCCCCGCGCGGGCTCCATTCGGGTGTTGCGCATCGGCCTCCGAAAAATGTGATGCGACGCTGATTATCGCCATCGGCATCCATGACGTAACACTGCTGCGAACCGGAACGATCGCTTTCAAACACAATCTTTGATCCATCTGGCGAATAGCTTCCGCCAATGTCGATCCCGGGTGTATTGGTGAGGCGGACACTCTCACCGCCGACGACCGGAACCCGGTAGATATCCGTGTTACCGGCCACCGCCATGGAATACAGGATAGACTTTCCATCGGGCGACCAACGCGGGGCGAGGGTCGGGTTTTTGTTCGCTGTTACCAGTGTCTGTTTGCCGGTGCCGATGTCGTAGACATAGATGCGCGGATTGCCGTCGACATATGACAGATAGAGTATCTTGGAATAATCGGGCGAATAACGCGGCGTGAGTGCAGTCGCGCTGCCCAATGTCAGGAAGCGGTGATTGGCGCCGTCACTGTCCATGACGGCAAGCCGTTTGACCCGATTATCCTTCGGCCCCGTCTCTGCGATGTATGCGATCCGGCTGTCGAAGAAAGGATCCTCTCCCGTCAAACGTGCGTAAATCAGGTCAGAGCATTTGTGCGCCGCCCGTCGCCAGTCTGCGGGGCGTACGCGATACCCTTCACGGATCAATTCGTTCTGCAATGCGACATCGTAGAGGAAACAGCCGACTTCGAGCCGATCATTATCAAGAACGTTCACATAGCCGTGAACCAGCATTTCCGCACCGCGTCCGCTCCAGTTTGCAAATTGGGGCGACTGGCCGCGAACATTCGCATATTCAGGGCGGGGCAAAGCATCGGGGCCGGTCGGCTTGAACAGGCCATTATTGCGCAAGTTCGCTGTAATGACGCGAGCGATTTCCCGGCCAAGCGCGCCAGTGCCATCGGCATTCGCGGGCGTGGGACGATCACGGTCCGTCGCGAAAGCGGGAATGGCGATGCCAATATCGCTCCAGTCGCTTTCATCGGTGACGGTTCCGCGCAATGGCCCGGCATCGTCCTCCTCAACCTCATCACCGATCGTGACATTCGTGACCGAGCCGCCCTCTGCCAGCGGCTCTCCCAGATCTTGGTTCTGAGCCATAACAGGAGCGCCTGCGATCAGCGCAAACAGGGAAATCAGGATTGAGCTACGTTTCATCTAAAGCCTTCTGTCGAATTGCCATTCGAGATCGTCCCACCGACTATAGAACTGCTCAGGCAAGTTGAAAGGCGCGGCAAGTTGAACCGCGCGAATTGCACGCTCGCAATGCGGCCCCGCCTGCGGGCGATTGCTGGCAGTGACGCTGCTCGGAACATTCTCGCAAGTGGGCCGACCAATCAAACTGCCATCCTGATTGAGCTTCCACTTAACAATCGACACCAGCTTGTTCGCATCAGCGCCGCTTGGCGCAGTCCAGTGCGGGCGCAGCTGACGCGTGATTGCAGATGCCAGTGCTGCACGCTCTGCCCGGCCGAACCTGGGGGCGGGAGCGCGGGTTTCGTTGGTTTGGGATGAACTGCCCTGCCCGGCCAGAAAATCATCGCCAATCCGACTGCCCCCGCCCCTCTTTTCTGCAGGCTTTGGCGGCTTTGGAGCGACCTCTCTATCAGGGCGGCTGCGCGGGCGCTCAGGCGGTGGCGTTCGGGTGGTTTGGGTACGGGTGCTCGGGCGCGGAGGCGACGGGGTCGTCGGAACAGGCGGCGCCTCTACCGCCGGTTCGGGCAGCGTTTCCTCAATAACCGGAGCCTGTTCATCCGAAAGCGTTGGAGCCAATGCCTGCCTGCTCTCGGGGATTACTTCGGGCGCCGTAGCTTCCAGACTCACCTCAGTGGCCAGGCTAACCGTCATTCTGTCCGGCAGCCTCGAAATTTCTTCAGCAGCAGGCTGCAAAAACAACAAAGCAATCACGGCGGCATGCAACGCGACGGCGATCACCAAACCGGTGCTGTCCTCCTGTCGGAATGTCGCGGTGTCTGCCATGCTGATGTTTCGCTATGGCGCGCTGTCTGAACCGCTGGTGACCAGCGAGATTGAGGTAAAGCCAGCCCGATTCAATTCTCCCAGCACAGCCATAGTCCGTCCGTAATCGAGCGACGTATCACCACGGAACACTATGACGGGTTGCTGCCCGTCAGCGTTACGGTCAATCGCGGCGAGAGCTTCGGGGAGAGCGCCAACCGGAACGGCTTCGTTCTCGATATAGATCAATCCATCACCGTCGACGGAAATGGTAATCTGCTCAGGTATCTGTTCGACCGGATTGGCCCTGCTTTCAGGCAGTTCGATTGGAACGCCAGTCGCCAGCAACGGTGCCGTCACCATAAAGATGATGAGCAGCACCAGCATTACATCGACGAACGGTGTGACATTGATTTCCGCCATCGGAGCGCGGCGTGATCGCCGCCCATTGCGGGATGGGGCGACATTCATTGCCATCAGGCCTTATCCAGTTCACGGCTCAAACCGGCGTGGACTTTGTCGGCAAAACGCTGAAGTTTCGCCTCGTACCGGTTCACACGGGCGGAAAAGCGGTTGTAGGCAATCACGGCCGGAATGGCGGCAAACAACCCGATTGCTGTGGCAAACAACGCCTCTGCGATACCGGGCGCAACGACATCAAGGCTGGAGCTGGCCTGAGCGCCGATCTGGAAAAAGCTGTTCATGATCCCCCATACCGTGCCGAACAGCCCCACAAACGGTGCAACCGATCCGGTCGTCGCGAGGAAATTCAGCTTTTCGGAAAGTTCATCCGATTCAGCCGCAACCTGACTTTCCATCGCAGCATTGATGCGTTCGCGCGCAGCGGCGCGATCGACTGTGCGCCCACCGGAAGTCGAGCGGCGCCATTCGTCCAGACCCGCCGCCGCAACTCGCGCAGATGGCACGGTGTTGCGGATATTGCGGGTTAACAGAGCTTCGCGATCCTTGGTCTCCCAGAAATCACCTTCGTAGCTGCGTGATTTCTTCTCAAGACCTGAAACACGCAAGGAAAAGCCGATAATGATCGTCCAGCACCATATGCTGGCCAGTATCAGGCCGATCATTACGACCTGCACCACGATATCCGCATCAAGAAACAGGTCGAGCGGGTTCAGCCGTGTCGGAGCTGCGCCTGCGGCAAGCATGTCTATGGCGATAGTCATCAGTTATCTTGTTCCATGAATTGTCTGAACGCCGCGCGCCATTCAGCTGGTTGACGCCTGGGACGGCCTTCGAGCGAAATGAAGCCGACGCGCAAGGTGGCTTCGCACAACTTATCTTCTCTGCGCCGCGCAATCTGGTGCATCCGGCAACTCGCCGCGCCCAGTTCCGTGCAGGTTGTCTCGATCACAACGTCATCATCCAGCCTCGCGGGGCTAAGATATTTGAGGTTGACCTCTGACACCGCATAGGCACCGCCGCCACTTTCTATCGCTGCACGCTGGTCAATTTCCAGCATGCGCAGCAGATCGGAACGGGCACGCTCAAACCAACGCAGGTAATTGGCATGATAAGTTATGCCGGAAAGATCGGTATCTTCGTAGTAGACGCGCACAGCATAGAGATGGCGCGAGCCATCGAAAACACCGCCGGGAGGATTTGGATTAACCATCGAAGGCGGACTTAACGCAGCGGAATGCACCATGCCAGCCGCTTTCGTCGCTTGATTGTGAACAGTTCAGTAACCGCGCGGTTTTGCGCAATCTATCGCGCAACCATCGGTCCGATAAATTGACCGCCCAGAATGTGAACATGCAGGTGTGGCACTTCCTGCCCGCCATGTGCACCGATATTCGCCAGCAGGCGATAGCCGGGCTCCACTAATCCCTTTTCACGAGCGACATGCCCGACTGCGCGAATGAAGCCCGCGATCTCTTCCGCCGAAGCCTTGGCCGAAAAATCGTCCCAGCTGACATATTTGCCTTTCGGGATCACCAGCGTGTGGACCTGCGCCTGAGGATTGATGTCCTCAAAGGCATAGGCCCACTCATCCTCGAATACCTTGGTCGAGGGGATTTCCCCGCGCAGGATCTTCGCGAAGATATTGTCGTCATCATAAGGCAGCGTGGCGTCAATCGGCATGGCTATTCGCTCCTGCTCGCTTTTTCCTCAAGGCCCGAAAGCCCTTCGCGCCGGTCAAGTTCGGCAAGGACATGATCGAAAGAAACGCCTTTCGCGTTCAGCAAAACCATCAGGTGAAACAGCAGGTCCGCGCTCTCGCTAACGAGTTCTTCGTTACTGCCGCCGATTGCGGCGATAACAGCCTCGGTCGCTTCCTCACCCAGTTTTTGCGCCATTTTCGACACGCCCTTGGCATTGAGCCTGGCGACGTAACTTTCATCAGGCGATGCAGCGCGGCGCGCAGCGATAGTGGCTTCAAGGCGTTCCAGAGTGGTCATGGTCAATCTCTTGCCTAAACCCCGCGTGCGGGCAAGCCTGCTTCTCGCAAGGCAGCATGAGCCTCTGCGATTGAGTGGGTGCCGAAGTGAAAAATGGACGCTGCCAAAACCGCGCTCGCCCTGCCTTCGCGTACGCCTTCGACCAGGTGATCGAGATTTCCCACACCGCCGCTTGCGATCACCGGAATGCTCACCCGGTCGGCAATCGTACGCGTTAGCTCCAGATCATAGCCTGCTTTCGTCCCATCGCCGTCCATGCTGGTGACGAGCAGTTCGCCTGCGCCCAATTCAGCGACTTTCATAGCGTATTCGACTGCATCAATGCCGGTAGGCTTGCGGCCGCCATGGGTGAAAATTTCCCACTTCCCGTCCGCAACCCGTCTCGCATCGACGCTGGCCACTACGCACTGGCTGCCAAACCGCTCGGCGATTTCGCTGACGAGTTCAGGGCGCGCAACCGCTGCAGAGTTGATTGCGACCTTATCCGCACCTGCCAGTAACAGGGCGCGTGCATCCTCAACACTACGCACTCCGCCACCGACGGTCAGCGGCATGAAGCACACCTCCGCTGTACGCTTGACGATATCCAGTAAGGTTCCACGCCCTTCATGGCTGGCTGAGATATCAAGAAAGCAGAGTTCATCCGCGCCCGCCGCGTCATAGGCGCGGGCCTGCTCCACCGGGTCGCCTGCATCTTTGAGATCGACGAAGTTGACCCCCTTCACCACGCGGCCATCAGCCACATCCAGACACGGGATAACCCGAACACGAACCGTCACGATAAAACCTCTTTTACAATCATGAAAATGCCCATCGCTGCGAACAGAAACCCTACAAACGAATACATGATGCCAAGAGTAACAAAGTCAGGATCGCCGCATTTCGCAACTGCGCCGCGCATGGTGATTTCACCGACCATCACTCCAAGGAGCATGTGCACCCAAAACAGCAAGCCTACAAAAACGAATGACGTCGCGAGAACCAGCGGCGGGAAATCGCGATTAGGTAAAAGCAGCTGCGAGAGCAGCGCCGAAATCCCCGTGACGAACACTAACGCCAACATCACCTTCCGCGCATTTTTAAGAAACCCGATCAACGCGCAGTTTCCTCCGCCTGCCGTGTTCCCGGAGTTGTGAATATCCCAGCCAGGCATTGATCCCCTTCGCAATCCTCACTGCCAATGAAAGGGATCAGGAAAAACGGCCAGAGAATGCTCGCAAAGAATGCTCCGGCCATACCATAGACCACCCCTTGCTGCCCGAAACGTGGGGCGAGAAAACGCACAACAAACAGGGCCAGCAGGATAAATATAATCACATTGACCAGCGCCACAGGCAGGCTGGCAACGGTTATGCCAGCCAGAAAGGCGAGCCCCAAAAAGAGAGTTCCGATGAAGCGCATCACAATGCCGTAATCGTAATCATTCGGATTTGCCTTCCAAAACGAATTCGCATGCATCGTCTTTCGGATTACAAATGACAGGCGGCGGTTCAAAAGCACGACCAGCCAGCCAAAACATCCAGAACGTCATATTGAGATACAGGCAAATCCCAGCCCAATATTGCGTCGGCGTTTCCTGTTTTGTGAAGCGCCTTTTGCCAACGCCGGTAACACCGCGGATACAATCGACTATCACGGCAAGCAGCATCAACCCGCTAGCGAGGAAGCCGATTTCCGAGAAGGTCAATCGCGCAATCCCATCTGGATTGCGGCAGCAAGATCAAGCTTGCCTTCGTACAAGGCACGGCCCGTGATCACGCCTTCGATCCCCTCCTTCGCATGCATGGAAAGCACATGGATGTCATCCAGCCCCTTTACCCCGCCGCTGGCGATCACAGGAATATCAACCTGACGGGCAAGCTCTACCGTGGCGTCAATATTCACGCCCTTCAGCAGACCATCGCGCCCGATGTCGGTGAACAGCAGCGAAGCAACGCCCGCATCTTCGAACCGTCTGGCGAGATCGACGACAGGCACATCGGACACTTCTGCCCATCCTTCCGTCGCGACCATTCCATCTTTTGCGTCAACAGCGACGACGATCCCGTTTTCCCACTCGCGGGCCATGTCTTTGACAAATTCGGGATCTTTTAGCGCAGCAGACCCCATGACGACGCGCGCGACACCCAGGTTGAACCATCCTTCGACGGCTTTCGCATCGCGGATACCCCCGCCCAGTTGTACATGGCCCGGGAACCGGTCGAGAATGCCTTTAACAGCATCGACATTGCGGCCTTCGCCAGCAAAGCTGCCGTCGAGGTCGACGACGTGCAGATATTCAGCACCGGCGCCGGCAAAAATCATTGCCTGCGCAGCGGGATCATCGCCATAGATCGTGGCGCGGTCCATATCACCTTCGGCAAGGCGCACGACTTCGCCGCCCTTCAGGTCAATGGCGGGAAAGATAATCAAGGCTTCCACTCCAGGAAACGGGTTAGCAATTCGAGGCCAAAGGCCTGGCTTTTTTCGGGATGAAACTGAACGCCAAGCACGTTGTCTTTCGCAACGGCGGCGACCAGCCCTTCCCCGTGATCTGTCATCGCGGCGATGTCTTCCGGACGTCCAGCCGCGAAGTGGTAGGAATGCAGGAAATAGGCCTCGCCTGCTTCGACTACAGGATGGCCACGCGCATGCGGCAACAGAGCCACGTCATTCCAGCCCATATGCGGGACCTTGATCGCGGGATCGCTGGGCTCAATCCGGCGGACTTCGCCGGCAATCCAGCCAAGTCCGGGATGCTCGCCATATTCAAGCCCGCGATCAGCCAGCAATTGCATCCCGACGCAGATGCCAAGAAACGGCGCTCCGCCGACATGCACGCGTTCAGTCATGGCCTCGACCATACCAGGCACGGCATTGAGGCCGTCTGCACACGCTTTGAAAGCGCCAACGCCGGGCAGGACAATACGGTCCGCCGCGCGCACGACATTGGCATCTGCCGTCACGGCTACATTCGCGCCCACCGCTTTCAAAGCGTTGTGCACCGAGTGAAGATTGCCCGCGCCGTAATCGATTAGCGCGATAACCTCAGCCACCTAGCTGGCCCTTCGTGCTTGGAATTGCGCCACCCTTGCGCGGATCGCGCTCAACCGCGGTACGCATGGCCCGGGCAAAGCCCTTGTAGATCGCCTCGCAGATGTGGTGATTGTTGGTGCCGTAAAGCAGTTCGATATGCAGAGTGATCCCCGCGCTCTGGGCGACAGAGTGGAACCAGTGCTCAATCAGCTCTGTATCCCATTCTCCAAGCTTCTCCTGCGTGAACCCCGCCTTCCAAACGATGTAGGGGCGCCCGGAAATATCGAGAGCAACACGCGCCAGAGTTTCATCCATGGGCGAATAGGCCGCGCCATATCGCCCGATGCCGGCCTTATCTCCCAGCGCATCTGACAGTGCCTGACCCAGCGCGATGGCGGAATCTTCGGTCGTATGGTGCTGATCGACGTGTAAATCGCCTTCGACCTTCATGGTCACATCGATAAGTGAGTGTTTGGAGAACTGCTCGACCATATGGTCGAGGAAACCGATCCCGGTAGAAACATCGTAGACACCAGTGCCATCGAGATTGACGGCAATGTCGATCTTGGTTTCTGCGGTATTGCGCCTGACGGAGCCTGTGCGCGGCTCACCTTGGGGGACAGCTGAGTTGGCCATGGGCGCGCTATAGGCGCAACGGGCGTGCACGCAAGGGGCGAACGCTCCAAGGGGCAGATAGAATGTGGCGGAGATTACCCGGAAGAATGAACGCAAGGCAAAGGTAAAACGCTGCGATGAAACTGTTTTGCATTTCCTCGCACGAAACTCTTGACCGGCGAGGCTGTCAGGCCCACGACAGAACACGCTATGAGTGACGAAACCCCCGATAGCCTTATTCCGTATGACGAAATCGTGCAGGAAGCGCTGCGCGCAGTAGTCGGGCGTGTGCTGGGTGAGATTGAGCAAGGCGGCGGAGAGCTGCCTGGCAACCATCATTTCTACATCACTTTCAAGACAGGTGCGCCGGGCGTATCCATTCCTCCGCATCTTCGCGAACGCTTCCCAGATGAAATGACCATAGTGCTCCAGAACAAGTTCTGGGATCTGGAGGTCAGAAATGACGGTTTTTCAGTAGGTTTGTCGTTCAACCAGATTCCTGCGAAGCTGGATGTGCCGTTTGCAGCCATTACGGCCTTCGTCGATCCGGCAGTGGATTTCGGCCTGCAGTTTCAGGCAGCTGCCTCGGACATGGAGCCGGAAGAACACGACGACGCCGAAAATGACGGTATGGAAAGCGGATCAGCCAGCCCGCAAGAGGATGGCAGCGATGATGGCTCTAATGTCGTGACCGTGGATTTCGGGCGGAAGAAATAACTTTGTCCGGATCATTCACGTTATAAAGGCGTTGATTTTCCGATGGCTAAACAAGAATCCTCCCCAAGGCGACCGCATCGCGTAGAGCGGACACTCGCCAAACAACGGTCGCAGGATGACGCGCAGTCGAAAAGCCTGCTTCCCAGCCCAAACCCCGTCACCAATCTGCTGATTGTCGATATCATTGTCCGCGGCGCCTCCACCATTTTTCGGCAGGGCATCGAAAAACGTGTCGCTCAAGCTAGCCTTGAAACCGAAGAAGAGGCGCAGGATCTGTTGGATGGCCGCACTCTGCTGACCACTCTGGGCTTATACGGAGCAAGCAAGCTTGCGACCCGGTCGCGTGCAGGGCTCGGAGTGGTGATCGGCGGGCTTGCGGTCAAAACTCTCTACGATCGCGGTAAGGCGCGACAGAAACGGCGCGCGATTGAAACAGAGCGCGACAATTGACCAAACAATAGCGTCACTGAATACCCCCCTTGATTTGCGCCCCCACCTGAAGCATCGGGGCGCATGGCTGACCACGCACACACTTCAAATCCAGACGGCCCGATCCAGACCAATCGGCTGAAACGCCGCGGTCTGCTGTTCATCCTGTCCTCCCCTTCCGGGGCAGGCAAAACAACGCTGTCGCGGATGTTGCTTCAGGCAGATGATGCAATTGAATTGTCAGTGTCTGCGACAACCCGCAAACCAAGACCGGGCGAAGAAGACGGCAAGCACTATCACTTTGTGTCGGACGAGAAATTCGATGCTATGGTCGAGGAAGACGACTTTTATGAATGGGCGCATGTCTTCGGCCACAGATACGGGACGCCCAAAGGCGCTATCCGAAACGCGTTGAAAGACGGGCGCGATTTTCTGTTTGATATCGATTGGCAGGGCACGCAGCAGCTTTATCAAAAAGATCAGCAGGACGTTGTCAGCGTTTTCATTCTGCCACCCAGCCTGAATGAGCTTCGCCGTCGGCTCGAAAGCCGCGCTCAGGACAGTTCCGAAGTCATTGACGCCCGAATGGAACGCGCACGCGCGGAAATCAGCCACTGGGCCGAATATGATTACGTCGTCATCAATGACGATGTGAATGAGTGTTTCGAGCGGGTATGCGAAATCCTGGACGCAGAGCGTATGCGGCGAACGCGCCAGACGGGGCTTATCCCGTTCGTGCGGGAATTGATGGGCGATTAGGGTTTAAATCGCTGCTCTGGTCGCTGGCTTGGAACCGGTTTGACGCTTTCGCTGCAAGGTAAAGCCGATGATCAGGCCAACACCGACAATGCTGGGCCCTGCCCACACAAGCGGATTGAACACTTCTTCCGGCACCCATCGGATCAGGCCAACGGACAGGAACGCCGTGTAGGCCGATATTCCCATGCCGACCAAGGCGCGAAAATGTTCCCCGACATAAGCATCGCGCATCGGAGCCTGAGACCGCCACACAAAGATCTCCTGAAAAATCATGGCTACGATACCGATAAAGGCGACCAGCATCATCAGCGGGTGGCCAACCTGGGCGCCATAAATGCCGCACCACGCCCCTGAGACGATTACGGCCCCCATCACCACCTGATAGCGGACGCTTCGCAGCGCGCTCCGGTTGCGTGAGTGTTTGACAACCGCCAGTCCGTAATCGGCGAAACCGATTGTGAGCAGTCCCAGATACAACATCATCCAGCCGAACAGACCGATATAAAGTTCCCGGTCAGCAATTTCCGGATGGCGATCTGTCATCATCATGGAAAGCACCGCCATGATCACAGCCAGCACTCCCGCCGCGATAAAGCCGTAGGTAGCCACCCGCCCGGCCTTACGGTGGTTCTGCGCGCCCTTCTTCGTCACGATGGGCACCCAGAAGGCAATCAAACCGGTCGCTCCGGCTATCACATGCAGGATTACGAGGATCGTGAAGAGGTCCATGACACCGCATGTGTACAGAATTTTGGACAATCCTCAAAGCCGCAAAACTGGACATGCGATTGCGCTATCACAAAGCTTGCTATTGCCATTCCGTAAGGGCAGTTGAGGCGCATTCAAACGGCACCCCACAAATAGCCGTGATCTGGAATTGAGAGGATACCCATTGGCCATGCGTCAAATTGACCATTTCATGCCGACCACCAGCCCCGCAACATCACGCAAGCATCAGGTTTGGAACCCGTCCACCGGCGAAGTACAGGCGGAAGTCGCCTTGGGTGATGCAGATTTGCTCGAACAGGCCGTCGCAACCGCGAAACAGGTGCAGCCCGCCTGGGCGGCGACTAACCCGCAAAAGCGCGCGCGGGTGATGTTCCGGTTCAAGGAACTGGTTGAAGCAGAAATGCAGAACCTCGCAGAACTGCTTTCAAGCGAGCATGGCAAGACCGTTGACGATGCAAAAGGCGATGTTCAGCGCGGTCTGGAAGTCATCGAATATGCTTGCGGCATCCCTCAGGTGCTTAAAGGCGAATACACGCAAGGTGCGGGCCCTGGCATTGATGTGTACTCGGTTCGCCAGCCGCTTGGCATTGGTGCCGGAATTACCCCGTTCAATTTCCCTGCAATGATCCCGATGTGGATGTTCGGCATGGCGATTGCTGCGGGCAATGCCTTCATCCTTAAACCGTCAGAGCGTGATCCCAGCGTGCCCGTTCGACTGGCGCAGCTTTTCGTCGAAGCGGGCGCTCCAGAAGGTCTGCTGCAAGTCATCCATGGTGACAAGGTGATGGTCGATGCGATCCTTGACCACCCTGCGATCAGCGCCGTCAGCTTTGTCGGTTCATCCGATATCGCGCACTATGTCTATCGGCGCGGTGCTGAAAACGGGAAGCGCATACAGGCCATGGGCGGTGCCAAGAACCACGGCATCGTCATGCCTGACGCCGATCTTGATCAGGTCGTGAATGATCTGGCAGGCGCGGCTTTCGGTTCTGCCGGCGAACGCTGCATGGCTCTGCCAGTGGTGGTCCCCGTTGGTGAAGACACGGCAGAAAAGCTGAAAGAGAAACTGATCCCCGCGATCAATGCCCTGCGTATCGGCGTTTCGACTGACCCGGATGCGCATTACGGCCCGGTTGTCACACCCGAGCATAAGGCCCGGATCGAACAATGGATCACCACGGCAGAAGAGGAAGGCGCGGAAATCGTCGTCGATGGCCGTGGCTTCACGCTTCAGGGCCACGAAGAAGGTTTTTTTGTTGGGCCTACTCTGATCGACAATGTGACGCCGACGATGAAGAGCTACCAGGAAGAGATATTCGGTCCTGTGCTGCAAATCGTTCGCGCAAATGATTTTGAAGATGCGCTTCGCCTGCCCAGTGAACACCAATACGGTAACGGGGTCGCGATCTTCACTCGCAATGGCCATGCAGCGCGCGAATTCGCCCAGCGTGTCAATGTCGGCATGGTTGGCATCAACGTACCAATCCCTGTCCCCGTCGCTTATCATTCCTTCGGCGGATGGAAACGCTCCGGCTTTGGTGACATCGATCAGTATGGCACGGAAGGGCTCGCCTTCTGGACCAAGCGCAAGAAGGTCACGCAGCGCTGGCCCGATGGCGGCGGGGACGGATCGAACGCCTTCGTCATTCCAACCATGGGGTAATGCAATGCTTCTGCTTCGAGCCATCGTCACAGCCTTTGCCTTGCTGACCGCTTCATTGGCACTGGCTGGCGATGGTAGCGAAGCGGAAAAGCGCATTGCGATCACTTTTGATGACACTCCCCGCCACCCCGGCGCGTTCTTGACGGAAGATGAGCGCGCCACCCTGTTGATTGAGGAGCTGAGAAAGGCTGGCGTCGAGCAGGCAACTTTCTTCGTAAACCCCGGTAAAACCGGCAAACGCGCTGGTGCCGAGGCGCGTATTGCAGCCTATGTCGCTGCAGGGCATGTGCTCGCCAATCACACCTCGACGCATCCGCGCCTGTCGCAAACCGACACGACCCAGTATCTGGCTGATCTTGATGCGGCTGGTGCCTGGTTAAAAGGGCGCGTCGGCGCACGTCCGTGGTTCCGCTTTCCGTATCTCGACGAAGGCCGATCCAATAAGGAGAAGCGCGACACCGTCCGCGCGGCGTTAATAGAGCGCGGACTGCTTAACGCCAGCCCGACAATCGACGCATCAGACTGGTGGCTGGACAATGCTCTTAATCAAGCAGAGCGAAACGGCATCCCGTATGACAAGGCGGCAGCCGGCCAGCTATTTGTCAAAACGCATGTGGAAGCGGCGGAATTCTACCACGCACTGGCACTAGAGGCATTTGGACGGCCCATCGCCCATAATATCCTGCTGCATGAAACAGATCTGTCTGCGATGTTTATCGGAGACCTGATCGCAGGCCTGCAGGCTGAAGGCTGGGTCATTGTGACGAGCGACGAAGCATTCGCCGATCCGGCCTATCGCGTTCAACCGGATGTGCCATCAGCGCAAGGGACTCTGACGGAACTGGTCGCCTGGGAAGAAGGCATCGCCTCGCAACGCTGGTATCCCGGCAATGACACGCGATTGCTGGAGCAACGCTTTAACGACCAAGTCATCGGAAAATCTGGAGACGAATAGAATGCGCTTTACCCCGATCCTGATACCAGCAGCCATTCTCGCATCATGTGGCGGTCCCGCTGACGAAGCCCCGGCTGAACCGGCAGATGTGGAACTGACAGTTTCCACCACCGATGAACCGATGCCGGTCGAACCGGATGGAGGGATCGGCGATGGCGTGCAGCCGCTCGATGAATTGCAAGCCCAGGCAAACGTTATTCCGGCTCGTTTCCAAGGGGTTTGGGATTACGAAGGCGGCACCTGTGCAAGGGAGAGCGACGCGCGCATGGAGATATCGGGCCGCGAAGTGCTTTTCTACGAATCGGTCGGGACGGTCACAGCCGTGACGCAGGAGGAAACCAGCACGCTGGTAACGCTCGATATGGAAGGCGAAGGTGACACCTGGGTCCAGACCATCCGCTTGGAAATCAAAGGCGACGATGACAAAGAACGGCTTCACTCCACAGACGGTGAGAAGCCCGCAGCCACGGACGAATATCCAAGCAAGAGGTGCGACGCATGAGTGAAAGGGCGCGCACCAGCTCCGGCTCACCCTATGAAGCACGCTTTGGCTTTTGCAGGGCCATTCGTGAAGGCAACCGGATCGTCGTCGCAGGCACCGGCCCTATTGAACCGGACGGCACCACAACGCCCGGTGGCGCAGGACCACAGGCTGCCCGCTGCCTTGATCTGATCCTCGCTGCTATTGAAGATCTGGGCGGTAAATCTTCGGATGTCGTGCGCACCCGCATGCTGCTGACCGACCCTGCCGATCAGGATGAAGTGGGTAAGGTTCATGCGCACTACTTCGGGGCGGCGCCTCCGGCTGCGACGATGGCGGGTGTGGCGTGGCTTTGTGGTGAGGACTGGAAGGTCGAAATCGAGGCTGAAGCGGTAGTTCGATAAATCCGGTTCATCACCATAAACAACCGCGCACAGATTGCTGCGTGCAGGTTGCCCTCAGACTTATTTCCTTGCCAGTCGCACGCTCCAGAAAGTGCGTCTGTTGCCAATTGCTCAGCACCCTTTTCGCGCGCCAAATGTGGAGGTAAGTGACAGCCCATGACCGGACAGTTTCAACTCACCGAAGACCAGCTCGCAATCCGCGAGACGGCAGAACGCTTCACAGCGGACCGCATCACTCCAAACGCATCGGAGTGGGATGAAAAGCACATCTTTCCAAAGGACGTGATCAAGGAAAGCGCCGAGCTAGGCTTTGGCGCGATCTATGTATCGGAAGACAGCGGAGGCATCGGGCTCGGCCGTTTGGAGGCTGCACTGATCATGGAAGCCATGGCCTATGGCTGCCCAACGACAAGCGCATTTATCTCGATCCACAACATGGCCGCGTGGATGATTGATGAATTTGGCGGGCAGGACCTCAAAGAACGCTATCTTCCTGATCTTGTGACCATGGACAAGATCGCCAGCTACTGCCTTACCGAACCGGGAAGCGGCTCTGACGCAGCGGCGCTCAAGACAACGGCGAAGCTGGACGGCGACCACTACGTGCTGAACGGGACGAAGCAATTCATCTCCGGCGGCGGTGTGAACGATGTCTATGTGTGCATGGCTCGTACCGGTGAGCATAAAACGAAAGGCATCACCTGCCTCGTCATCGACAAGGATACACCTGGCGTCAGCTTTGGCGCTCCGGAAAAGAAGCTGGGCTGGAACGCATCGCCCACCGCTCAGGTGATCTTCGAAGATGCCAGAGTGCCCGTTGCCAATCGCGTTGGCGATGAAGGCGAAGGGTTCCGTTTCGCAATGATGGGACTGGACGGGGGCCGTTTGAACATCGGTGCGTGTTCTTTGGGCGGTGCGCAGCGCTGCCTTGATGAAGCTGTGGCGTATACAAAGGATCGCAAGCAGTTCGATACGCCGGTCGCGGACTTCCAGAACACGCAGTTCATGCTTGCCGATATGGCAACCGATCTGGAAGCGGCCCGCGCACTTCTTTATCTCGCCGCTGCGAAGGTGACTGATGGCGCGCCGGACAAATCCCGCTTTTCCGCGATGGCGAAACGGCTGGCGACAGACAATGGCAGCAAGGTCGTAAACGATGCCCTGCAACTGTTTGGCGGATATGGTTATCTGAAAGACTACCCGATCGAACGGTTCTGGCGTGATCTGCGCGTCCATTCCATTCTCGAAGGCACCAATCAGGTTATGCGCATGATTGTCGGGCGGGATTTGCTCCGACAGTGAATGGCCTTTCTCTCGCGACGGTCACTCTCGTCGTACCCAGCTATGATGCTGGCATTGCCTTCTATCGCGACACACTGGGTTTTACGCTAATTGAGGACTCCGACCTCGGTGGTGGTAAGCGATGGGTTGTGGTCTCGCCGGGTAATGGCGCATCGCTTTTGCTTGCAAAGGCGGCTGACGATGCTCAGATCGCAGCGATTGGCAACCAGACCGGGGGGCGCGTTTCCTTTTTCCTGCATACCGATGATTTCGCCGCCACATATGCCCGCTTCATGGCAGGCGAGGTGAATTTTCTCGAAGACCCGCGTGAAGAGCCTTATGGGACAGTCGCGGTGTTCAGCGATCCGTTCGGAAATCGCTGGGATTTGATTGAATCGAAAGAATAGAATGACCGAAGACGTAATTGCGCGCACCAATGGCCCGATCGGTCATATCACGCTTAACCGGCCCAAAGCGCTCCACGCCCTGACACTCGACATGTGCCACGCCATGACGGCGGCTCTTCAGCAGTGGCGCGATGATGATGCGATCGAAGCGGTGATCCTCGATCATGTCGAAGGGACGCGCGGCTTTTGCGCGGGCGGAGACATCAACCTGCTTCGCGAATCTGCTCTGAACGATGGCGGTGTATCGGGCCGCAAGTTCTTCCACGACGAATATCAACTGAACCACCTGCTCTTCACTTATCCCAAGCCGGTCGTCGCGTTCATGGACGGCATTACTATGGGCGGCGGCGTCGGGATCGCAATGCCCGCCAAGTTCCGTGTCGCCACAGAAAATACGCGCTTCGCGATGCCGGAAACCGGTATTGGCCTGTTTCCTGATGTCGGCGGTGGCTGGTATCTCTCGCGACTGGGCGGTCGGCTTGGTCAGTTCCTCGCACTGACCGGCGCGCGACTGGACGGGTCCGAAGCGCTTTGGGCGGGCCTTGCCACCCATTACGTGCCCAGTGAGATGATTGATGACCTGAAAGCCCGGATTGTAGAACGTCCGGGCCGCATTTCGGGCATTCTGTCAGAGCCGGTGGGCACACCGCCCCCTGCTCGCATCGAAGCAAATGCGCTCAAGATTGCGAAGCATTTTGCCAGCGACACCTATGAAGATATCCTCGCCAGCCTCGAAACTGCTATCGAAGCCGGTGATGACTGGGCTGTGAAGGAACGCGACACGCTGGGCACCAAAAGCCCGCAGACCTGCAAGGTGGCGCTCCGTCAGCTTGCCACCAGTGCCACTTTGCCGACCTTTGCCGACAATATGGCGATGGAGTACCGGATTGGCAGCCGCGTGCTGACACGCCCCGACTTTGCCGAAGGCGTCCGCGCAGTGATCGTCGACAAGACCCACGACCCGAAATGGAAGCCTGCAACACCGGAAGACGTGAGCGAGGAACTCCTGGACGAGATTTTCGCCCCGCTGCCCGCTGATGAAGAATGGAAGCCGATCAAATGACCTACGAAACCATCACCGTCGAAACCGATGCACAAGGCACGAAGGGCGTTACTCTTATCACGCTCAACCGGCCCAAGGCGTTGAATGCGCTGAATTCACAGGTTCTTGACGATCTGATCAATGCCTTTGCCGCCTACAGCGCGGATCATAGCCAGCTTTGTGCGGTGCTCACCGGCTCGGGAGACAAAGCCTTTGCCGCTGGCGCTGATATCAAGGAAATGAGCGAAAAGGCCGCCGCCGATTTCTATCTCGACGACTTTTTCTCCCCCTGGACCAGCGAAATCGTGAAGAAGACACGCAAGCCGTGGATCGCAGCGGTGAACGGCTTTGCCCTTGGCGGCGGTTGCGAACTGGCGATGATGGCGGACTTTATCATCGCCTCGGACAACGCCAAATTCGGCCAGCCGGAGATCAATCTGGGCGTCGCACCCGGCATGGGCGGATCACAGCGTCTTACCCGCGCGATTGGCAAGTCCAAGGCGATGGAAATGTGCCTGACAGGCCGCATGATGGGCGCTGAGGAAGCGGAACGCGCTAACCTCGTGGTGCGCGTTGTGCCTCAAGCCGACCTGCTCAGCGAAGCGCTCAAGACCGCAGCCACTATCGCCAGCAAACCGCCAATGGCAGCGATCGCGAACAAGGAAATGGTCAACGCCGCCTTTGAGATGACGCTCGAGCAAGGCGTCATCATGGAGCGCCGCATCTTCCAAATCCTCACCGCAAGCGAGGATAAGGCGGAAGGCATGGCTGCGTTTATCGAGAAGCGTGAAGGTCAGTGGACGGGGCGGTGAGGATACGCGATGCAAGTATCTCCCTTCCTTGAGATCTTTGTCGGGTTGTTCCTCGTCTTTGGCCTGTCGACTGGCTGGTTTACGCGCGCTCGTGTTTGGGCCTTCGCCATCGTTATCGGGCTGGTGGTTTTTGCCTTGTGGGCTTTCCTGGAATCCCAGAACCCTCCAGCCAATCCTGGTCTGACGGTTGAAAACGTTCAGGTTGCCGCCCTTATCGGGTGCCTCGCCGCGATCCCGGCGTTTCTTTCGGCGGGTCTTGCGCGCATCATTAAACGCAGGAGAGAAACATGAAAATCGCCTTTATCGGCCTCGGCAATATGGGCGGCGGTATGGCCGCGAACCTCGTGAAAGCGGGCAATGATGTGCGCGCCTTTGATCTCAGCGAAGCAGCTCTAGCAGCGGCAAAAGAGGCCGGGTGCACCACCTTTGCGACCGCTGCTGAGGCGTGCGCGGAGGCCGAGGCGGTCGTCTCGATGTTACCCAATGGTGCCATCGTGAAGTCGGTTTATGAAAGCGATGTGATTGGCGCAGCCCCCGCCGGTGCGGTGCTCCTGGACTGTTCGACCATCGACGTGGCAACCGCGAAGGACGTGGCGAGCACAGCCGAAGCAGCGGGCTATGCCATGGTCGATGCACCTGTGTCTGGAGGCATTGCCGCAGCCAATGGCGGGACTCTAACCTTCATGGTCGGTGGCACGGAGGAAGGTTTCGCCAGGGCCGAGCCGATCCTCTCCGCGATGGGTAAAGCTGTCATCCATGCAGGCGATGCTGGCGCAGGACAGACAGCGAAAATCTGCAATAACATGCTGCTCGCCATCACAATGATCGGAACCGCCGAAGCAATGAAGATGGCGGAAAAGCTGGGACTTGATCCGCAGAAATTCTACGAAATCAGCTCTCAATCGAGCGGCTATAACTGGTCGCTGAACGCTTATACGCCGCTGCCCGGAGTGGGGGTCGAAAGCCCGGCGGACAATGGCTATGCGGGCGGCTTTGCGACACCGCTGATGGTGAAGGACTTGCGGCTCGCCATGGAAGCGGCCGACACTGCCGATGCGGCGGTACCACTGGGATCAAGAGCGGCGGCGCTTTACGAGGATTTTCTGGGCGCAGGCAACGAAGCGCTCGATTTCTCGGCGATTATCAAGACCTATTGATCTCTTCGATAATCGCATTGAGCCACGCACGCGGGGCAGATCTTCGTCCGATATCGGCAACGAATTCCTGCCCCCGCGCAACCGACCGCAATCGCCCGCCGCGTATCCAGCGCTCGGCGCGATCATGGTAGCTCAGCCCTCCTCGCTTTAGCCAATCGGGGCGCTTCCACAGGCTGGGCGGCCCCTCGGGGATTGTCAGGCGCAACATCTCGCTCGCATGGGATGCGACCCTTCCCTCACCCCGCCAGATTACGTCATTCGCGCTATGCATCTTCAGAGCATGTGGATGGGCGATACTGACAAGGTCGGCGGGAGCTCCTTTCGAAAGCGGTATCACTTCTTCGACACGCAAATATCCGAATATCCGGTGATGCGGCTGCTTCGTCTGAACTTCATCGAACAAACCAAAGAACAAAAACACATCGCCGGTCCCGACGTCCTGCCCCTCCAGATGCGTTTGCGCGGCACTGTGCTGACCGAAGGCGCACGTTCCATCAGAAAGGAACATCGGATCATGATGGCAAAGATCGTCAGCGACAATCTTCCCGCGGCTTGCGGTGCTCGCCAAATCGCCAAGACCCAGAGCGTCATAACTCGTCCGCGATGCTCCGATATTATCAGGAATGGGCAGGCTGATCGGTGCGCCGTCAATAATCGGCGAAGAGCCTCCACCCGCGCTGCTGTCAAAGCCCTTCCTTGAAAAAACGATCTTCATCGCCATCCTGTCTGGCGTGCGACATTTGGTTGCACAAGAGGCACATTTCCTTGCTTTGCCCGCAATCCCGTTTCCCGCTAAAGGCTAACGCATGACACAGGATACCAAAGTTACCGCGCTTATCATGGCAGGCAAACGTTCAGGCGTACTCGACCCGCTGGCAGAGCGTGCAGGCGTGGCGCAGAAATGTGTTGTCCCGGTCAATGGCGTGCCGATGGTCGCACGGGTTGTCGATGCCGTCGCTGCATGCCCCGAAGTCGGCGCAATCCGCATTGTCGCGCATGAACCGGACGAAATCGCCGCCCAGCCCAATATCGCGAAACTGATAGAAGAGGGCCGCCTGTCTTTTGCCGAAGGCAAGTTCAACATTGTAGACAGCGTCTTTTCCGGTGCGGAAGGTGCCGATTTCCCGCTTCTGATCACAACGGCTGACAACTGCCTCGTCACGCCAGAGGGGTATTCCGAGTTCATCGGGAAAGCTCTGGCTGCGCAGGCCGGCGGCGCTGCCGGACTGGCGCGAAAGGAAGAAGTGAAGGCAGCCGACCCTGAAGGCCAGAAGAAGTTTTACGAATTCAAGGATGGCGGCTTTTCGAACTGCAACATGTACTGGCTTGGTAGTGCGCAGGCGCTTTCGGCCGCCGAAATCATGCGTGAAGGCGGTCAGTTCGTAAAGTTTCCGCGTCGGATCATAAAGGCATTCGGCCTGATGAACCTGATCCGTTTCCGCCTCGGTACCGGGTCGAAAGAGAAGCTGTTCGATCAGATTTCCAAGCGGTTCGGTTTTAAACTTGTGCCGATCGAGCTCAGCGATGGCCACTACGCGATCGATGTCGACAATTTCCGCACGCATGAGATCACTGAAAAAATCCTCAAACGTCGAGAGGGCGAACGCTCCGCCGGTTAAGCGGCGCGGCTGATTAGGCGATGAAGCGCCTGTTCTCCAATATTGGCTGGCTGCTGGGCGGTCGCGGCTTCAACGCCGTGATGAGCCTTGTCTACCTGTACCTTGCGACGCACACGCTGGGTCTGGAGGGGTTCGGCCATTTCGCACTGATCGTCGCATTGGGTCAGGCGATTACCGGCTTTGCCAATTTCCAGACATGGCAATTCATTGTGCGTTGGGGCGCGAATGGCAGTGGAACGCCCGAAGCCCCCGACCAGCAGGCAGTGAGCGATGCCACCGGATTTGCGATCGCACTGGATCTGATTTCGGTCGTCATGGGAACGATAGCAGCCGCGCTGGTCATTTGGAGCGCAGTTTACTGGCTCCCCCTTCCAACCGAATTGTATGCGCTGACTTTTGCCTATTGCGTCGTATCGCTTCTTTCGATCCGTACCACCCCAACCGGTTTACTGCGGCTGCGCTTTAAATTCGCAACCGCAACTGCGGCGGAGGCAGTGCAACCTGCCATCCGCGCTGCGGGAGCGGTGCTGGCCGTATTCTATATGCCAAGCGTAACGGGCTTTATAATCGCGTGGGCGGCATCCGAAGTGGCCGTTGCCATCGCGCTTTGGATCGCAGCGGGGCAGACGGACCGGATCCGGTTGTCCGGCATCAGCCTCACCAAAATACCCGCCCGATATAAGGACGCTTGGGCCTTTGTCTGGTCGACGAACATGTCAGGCAGCCTTACGATTGCTGGCAAGCAGGTGATGATCCTGCTCGTCGGTACTTTTGGAGGCGCGGCCTTGGCCGGCGGTTTCCGGGTCGCTTCGCAATTGGGTCAGGCCCTCGTCAGTCTTGCGCAGACAGTGTCCAAGGCGATCTTCCCCGAACTGGTTCACGCAAAGGATAATGCCCTGGTGATGGCCCGCCGTATGGCAAATATCGCCCTTGTCGCAGGCGTGGTCGCTGTGCTGATCGCATTGTTCGGCGGACGCTGGGCGCTTGCTGTAATCGCGGAGGAAGACTTCAGCGCATTCTACTGGGCGATGGTGATCCTCAGCATTGCGGGCGCTGTCGAACTGATCGGCGCGAGCCTTGAATCACTGCTGGTTTCCGCCGGTCGCGCAGGCACAGCCTTCATCGTCCGAGCTGTACCGACAGTGCTGGCGCTGGTTCTGCTTGATACCGCAATCGAATGGAACGGCGCGAAAGGCGCTGCGTTCGCGGTGCTTGGTTCAAGCAGCCTTGCCGTAGTCGGTTTCTACGTTGCGATCCTGAACATGAGCGAGATCAGGTTCGAAGTGGAGCCTGAGGGCGGCACCAAGGCACCGCCCGAAAACTCCTGAACGATCAGGCTTCAGGTTCTTCCCACGCCAGCTTCGGCTTTCTTGCCGCCGCCGTTTCATCAAGCCGGCGGCGCGGCGCGAAGTAGGGCGCTTGCTTCAGGCTTTCATCACCATCCAGCGCGCGCTGCGTCACATGACGGAATGCAGTGATGAACTGGTCGATTGATGCCTTGCTCTCCGTCTCGGTCGGTTCAACCAGCATCGCGCCGTGAACCACCAGCGGGAAATACACCGTCATCGGGTGGTACCCTTCGTCGATCAGCCCCTTGGCAAGATCCAGAGTGGAAAGACCGCCCCCGAAATCCTTATCGCCAAACAGCGCTTCATGCATGCACGGTCCGCTTTCTGCGAACGGTGCGTGCAGAATATCCTCCAGCGAGCGCAGGATATAATTGGCGTTGAGAACGGCATCCTCAGCCACTTGCTTCAGGCCATCAGCACCGTGGCTGAGCATGTAAGTGAGCGCGCGGGTAAACATGCCCATCTGGCCATGAAACGCTGTCATCCGGCCAAAGGCATCATTGCTTTCGCCCGAATTCTCCTCTTCGACGAGGTGGTATTCGCCGCCTTCTTCCACCACGTAGGGCAGCGGAGCGAATGGTGCGAGAGCTTCTGAGAACACCACCGGACCAGAGCCCGGACCGCCACCGCCATGCGGGGTGGAGAAAGTCTTGTGCAAGTTGATGTGCATTGCATCGACGCCAAGATCGCCTGGGCGCACACGACCGACGATCGCGTTGAAGTTCGCCCCGTCACAATAGACATAACCACCCGCATCGTGGACGGCATCGGCAATCGTGCGGAAATCCTTTTCAAAAAGGCCGCAAGTGTTGGGGTTGGTGATCATCACCGCAGCCACATCAGGGCCAAGACGCGCTTTCAGGGCCTCTACATCCACGCGGCCTTCGGGCGTGGCGGGGATGTCTTCAACCTTATAGCCGGCAAATGCTGCCGTCGCAGGGTTGGTACCATGCGCACTTTCGGGCACCAGCACGACTTCGCGCGGGTTTCCGGCGGCCGTATGGGCAGCGCGGATGGCGAGGATACCGCAAAGCTCCCCATGCGCGCCTGCCTTGGGGCTCATGGCGACTCCGGGCATGCCGGTAAGCTTCTTCAGCCAGTCGCCCAGCTGGTGGATCACTTCAAGCGCACCCTGCACCGAGCTCTGCGGGGCGAGCGGGTGGATATCCGCGAAACCGGGCAGACGGGCCATCTTCTCATTCAGGCGCGGATTGTGCTTCATCGTGCACGAACCAAGCGGGAAGAAACCCAGATCAATGCCGTAATTCTGACGGCTAAGGCGCGTGTAATGGCGGACAGTTTCCGGTTCCGTGAGGCCGACAAGCCCGATCTCATCCGTCCGTTCAAAACCGCCCAGACGGTTAGGCGCACTGACATCAACTTCCGGAAGATCAACGCCAGTCGTCTCTGCGTGGCCAATCTCGAAAATCAGCGGTTCTTCGAGCATCAGAGCACGGTTACCGGTCGTCGTCACCATTTCGCCGGTTGCGTCGGCGACTTCCATTTGCGGCTTCCAGCCGGATTTGTTGGGCGCGTTCATTGTGCAGGCTCCAGGGCAATAACCGCTTCGAGTTCGGAAGCGAGAGTTTCAATGTCGTCCATTGTCGTCGTTTCAGTGACTGCAACAAGAAGCGCATGTTCAAGCGCTTCGACACCGGGATACAGGCGGCCAAGCGAAACACCGCCCAGCACGCCCCGATCAGCCAGGTCGCGAACAATTTCGCGGGCGGGCTTGCCGTCAAGCATCAGTGTGAATTCATTGAAAAACGAATTGTTGAGCAGTTTGACGCCCGGCACTTTTTCAAGCCGATCCGCAGCAAGGCACGCAAGACGGTGGTTCTCAGCTGCCAGCTGGCGCAGGCCCTTTTCGCCGAGCAAGGTCATATGCGTTGTAAACGCCAAAGCGCACAGGCCGGAATTGGTGCAGATATTCGATGTCGCCTTTTCACGGCGAATGTGCTGTTCGCGGGTGGAAAGCGTCAGCACGAAACCGCGCTTACCCTCGGCATCAACGGTTTCGCCGCAAAGACGGCCCGGCATCTGGCGCACATGTTTCGGATTGCGCACAGCGAACAGGCCAAGATACGGGCCGCCAAATTGCAGGCCTACGCCCAGCGACTGCCCTTCACCAACAACGATATCCGCGCCCATCTCACCCGGCGACTTGATCGCGCCCAGCGCCACAGGCTCTGTATTCACAGCAACCAGCAGAGCGCCTTTTTCATGGGCGGCTTCCGCAATCTTCGTGAGGTCCGAAACACGCCCCAGAATGTCGGGATACTGCACCACAACGCAGGCGGTTTCATCGTCAATGCGTGCGATCAAACCATCAAGGTCAGCCTCTGCCTGAATAGCGGGGGCGCTATCGGCAATCTCATCGCCGGTGAATTGGGCCATAGTCTTGACGACTTGCGCGTAATGCGGGTGGAGAGCACCGGAAAGAACCGCGCGTTTACGCTTGGTAACGCGGGTTGCCATTGCAACCGCCTCCCAACAGGCGGTTGAACCGTCATAGAGAGAGGCATTTGCAACCGCGCATCCGTAAAGCCGTGCAACCTGCGTCTGAAATTCAAACAGCATTTGAAGAGTGCCCTGCGCGATTTCGGGCTGATAAGGCGTGTAGGCTGTCAGGAACTCGCCACGGCTGATGACGGTATCAACGCTTGCTGGGATATGATGGCGATACGCCCCTGCCCCAAGGAAAAACGGCGTGTTTTCGGCGGCCAGATTCTTGCTGGCGAGCGATTTCATATGGCGTTCAACCGCCATTTCACCCGCGTGCATCGGCAGATCGCGGATCGGGCCGTCAAGGCGCGCCACCTCCGGTACATCCACGAACAGGTCATCAATCGAAGACGCACCGCATTTGGCAAGCATCTCCTGGCGGTCAGTATCTGTGAGAGGGAGGTAACGCATTGTTTTTCCTTGGCGTCAGGCAGGTTTAAAGCCCTGCGACAAATTCCTTGTAGGCGGCCTCGTTCATCAGGCCTTCGAGCTCGTCCTTGTCGCCGATGGTCATGCGGAAGAACCAGCCATCCTCTTCGGGCGAAGAATTGACGAGAGCAGGCTCATCTTCGAGAGCCGCGTTTCCTTCAGTCACTTCACCAGTGATCGGCGCGTAGACATCGCTTGCCGCTTTCACACTTTCGACCACGGCGGCATCGCCGCCTTTGTCCAGTGCAGCCCCGACTTCGGGCAGTTCGACGAAGACGATATCGCCCAATTGTTCCTGAGCATAATCAGTGATCCCGACTGTGGCGGTTTCGCCCTCAATGTCGATCCATTCATGTTCATCAGTGAAGTAACGCGGCATTCGATCAATTCCCCCTGAAATAGCGGTGCGGAACAAAAGGCATGGGTGAAACAGTGGCAGGCAGTCTTTTGCTGCGCACTGCGATTTCGAGTTGCGTGCCATCGGCAGCATGAGCGGTATCGACATAGGCCATCGCAATCGGATGACCGAGCGTGGGTGAAAACCCGCCGCTGGTGACGGTGCCGACTTTGGTATCGCCAGCATAAACCTCCGCGCCTTCGCGGGCGGGCATGCGACCTTCCAGAGCCAGGCCAACGCGGCGCTGAGCCAGCGTGCCCGCTTCTGCATCGGCAAGACGCGCAGCCACAGCCTTGTGACCGAAATAGCCGCCAGCCTCCCGACGCTTTTTTGATAGTGCGAAGGTCAGATCCGCGCTTACCGGATCAATGTTCTCGTCCAGATCATGTCCGTAAAGCGGCAAACCCGCCTCCAGACGCAGTGAATCGCGCGCGCCAAGGCCAGCGGGCCGGACGCGTTCGTCAGCAACAAGCGCGTCAGCGAGAGCAGCGACCTTGCTTTCATGCACGGCGATTTCGAAGCCATCCTCGCCGGTATAACCAGCACGGCTGACCCACAGGTGTGCGCCCTGCCATTCGAACAGGCCCGCAGTCATAAAGGTAAGCTCGCCCGTGCCAGGGATCAGTCCCTCAAGCACATCACCTGCTTTGGGCCCCTGAAGGGCAAGCAGGGCGAAATCGTCGAAATGGGTGAGAGTGATTTCGTCTGGCAGATGCTCTCGCAAATGGCCGATATCGTCCCACTTCACCGCGCCATTGACGACCAGCGCCAGATGCGGGCCGGTGTTGGTGACCATCAGATCGTCAATCACCCCGCCCGCTTCGGTAAGAAGCAGCGAATAGCGCATCTTGCCCGGTTTCAGGGATGTGATCAGGCCCGGCAAAAGCTTTTCAAGCGCCCGCGCAGCGCTGCCCGGGTCGCCATCGGCATCCTTCAGCGCAAGCTGGCCCATATGGCTGACATCGAACAGGCTCGCGCTGCTGCGTGTCCATTCATGCTCGGCGACAATGCCACCATGTTCGCCGGTGTACTGGATCGGCATTTCATAGCCCGCAAACGGGACCATGCGGGCACCCTTTGCGCGATGCCATGCATCCAGCGGCAATTGCGCCAGCGGCGGATCTTCAAAAGTGGCTTCGTCGCTCAATCATTTTCCCCGAACAGGTATTCAAAGCTCCGCAACGAAGCCTTGTTCCTGCCCCCTCTGTCGGGAAACCTGAGAGCTTCAGCAGACAGCGCGCGATGGCACGTTCCGCCTCCCCTTCGGTGGTGCAAACGCGATTGCGCCAGCACGCTTTCCAGAGTGCCTATGTCCTTTTCGCGGTCCGTTTGCCTGAGAGTTTCCGGGGCGGTTGCTCCTTCGGCGCCGGCTTCCTGACGGAGGCCAGTCTCTCCCGCGAAAGACACCGGAATCACTTCCGGTAGGCAACCGCGATGTTGCGGATGCGAAGGCCTGCGTCAATCGGTTTCGAAAGGCTTTTTGCAGCTTTTCACAGGTCGAGTTGTACCACGCGAAACATCATTGCGCTTACCCGCCTACTTGTTTCGCGAGTTGCTGCTGAGCGCGCTTCAGCAGGTCTTTTTCACCCTGTGTGAAGCCGCCCGTATCCTCGCCACCGGCAGGGGGCGGAGCCTGTGTGCGGAAGAATGCGAATCCGGTGTCGCCGCCCGCAACCATCCACAGACCGGATTCAAGCCCGTAGGCCTGACCGGAATGGCCGTAATATCCCTCTTCACCGGCGAACAGCATATCCAGACATTCACGCTCCGGCAGGTTGATGAGCTGCACATGAAGTCCGTAAGTGCAGAAAAACTCCTGATCGCCCGTGTCGCTGCGCAGGATTGAGGTTGCCATCGTCTGCATGGCCTTGGCCGAAACAAAACCGGCTTGCTTTTGCTCTGCCGCGATCAATGCCTGCCCGATTTTCGCAAGGTCCAGCATTCCGATCCGCACCCCGCCCTGAGGCGAAAAGATCGAGGCGTTGGTTCCCGGCACATAGTTTTCAAGCGAACACTCCACCCCCTCAGCCACCGGAATTGAGCATTGGGGCGGCAAGTCTGAAGGATAATCGCGCGCCGGCTCCCCCGTATCGCGGTAAAGCGCGACAGCGCGCGATACCATCTCGTCCGAACAGCCAGTCCAGTTAACGCAAGCCTCGATTTCCAGTGGAGCAAAGACGGTACGCTCCAGCAGCCTGTCATACCTTTCGCCTGTGGCGGCTTCGAGCACAGTCGCAACCACGGGTGAACCGAGATTGGCATATTCGAACGGAGCCTCCCCCGGCGGGGCATCGGCATACCAGCTTTCGGGATCGGCCAGCTTCGCCGCCAAACTTTCGCCAAGCGGGATGATGTAGCCCGCCTTGTCGCGCAATCCTGCGCGGTGGCTCATCAATTGAACCAGCGTAACCTTGGTATCGGGAAAGTTGGGTGATCGCACCTCGAAGCCGAGATAGTCTGAAACATCCCGATCCAGATCGACCTTTCCCTCATCCACAAGGCGCAAAACAGCGAGCGCCATGATCAGCTTGGAAATAGATGCTATGCGAACCGGGTCATTGAATTCGACCGGCTCATTCGTCTCGAAATTCCTGACTCCTTCGGCAATCAGCGGCGTGACGCTGTCGCCATCAAACGCGACGACAACGGCGGCGGGGATAGCCTGCTGGGCTGCGGCATTATCAGCGGGGGGAGCGGAACAGCCGGCCAAGGGGCTAACCAAAGCCAGCGCGGCGATTGTTGTGCGGATCATGGCCTGCATCCTTGCCCCGAATATCCTCCATGGCAATCCCGCGCCTAACTCACAATCAGCAGATACAGGGCAGACGCGACGATCCATGCGCCTCCCAACGTCTTGAGCTTGCGCGGACCGAGCCACAGGGCGATTGGTCGGGCGAGCACAGCGCCCAGCATCGCACCGGGGGCTGCCAGCAGAACAATGTCCCACGCGATGATACCCGCCTGCTGGTTCATCAAGGTTCCGGCGATCATGCTGACGGATGAAATGACGCAAGCCGTCCCCACAGCCAGCACCATCGGGAAATGCCGCAAGAACAGGTAGAAAGCGACCAGTTCCCCGATCCCGACGGAAAACAGGGCGGTGACAAAACCGCCCGGAATGGAAAGCGCCGCCAGAATCACAAAGTCCGCCCGCGTTAGCGCGCCGCGCTCTGGCACATCACGGTTCACAGTCCATGTCGCAACAATCAGCGCGATGCCCAGCAGGATCGAAAACCCTTTATATGCGAACAGGACCATTCGCCCGTCCACTTCGACAAAAGCCTGCGTCAGCAATTGGATCGGCAGTGAAATTGCGAGCGCCAGCAGGCAGACCAACCAATAATCGCGATAGCGGACCGGCGCTTCGTTCACATGTGCTGGAGCGAGAGGCTGATGCAGAACGCGATCCGTCCAGCGCAGCGCGCCGACGCTCATCCCGAATGCCTGAATCCCCATCGAAATTGCCGTCACACGCAGCGGATCGAATTGCCACTCTCCGATCTCGCGCAGAGCATTGAAAACGGGGATGAAGACCACACCCCCGCCTGTGCCGCTGGCATTTGCGATAATCGCACCCACAACTCCCACAAGCGGCACGAAGAACAGATCAGGCCATGCAGCCAGATTTTTCTCGACCGAAAGGAACGTCGCGACATAGGCAGCGCCCAGCACCATAAATCCAAGCCACAGGAGGCGCGAAAGATGCGGAGCGGCGCTCACCCGGCAGGTTAGTCGAGATTGGGGCGCAGCCAGCGCTCTGCTGTTTCGATGTCTACCCCGCGACGCTTCGCATAATCTTCAAGCTGATCACGCCCGATACGAGCCACACCGAAATACTGGCTTTCGGGATGGCCGAAATAGAAACCGCTCACCGCAGCCGTGGGCCACATGGCGAAGCTTTCCGTCAGAGACAGCCCGACATTCTTTTCTGCTTCCAGCAATTCAAAAAGGATCGGCTTCAGCGAATGGTCCGGACATGCCGGGTATCCTGGCGCAGGACGAATACCGCGATACTCTTCCTTGATCAGTGCTTCATTGGTCAGCTGTTCACCCGGTGCATATCCCCACAGATCGGTGCGGGTATGCTGGTGAAGCCGCTCGGCAAAGGCTTCCGCAAAACGATCGGCAAGCGCCTTGAGAAGGATGTCGGAGTAATCATCCTTATCCTCCTGAAAGCGGGCGATATGCGGTTCGATGCCGTGGATACCGACGGCAAAACCGCCGATCCAGTCGCCAGCCGGATCAATAAAGTCGGCAAGGCACATATTGGCGCGGTCGCGGCTTTTCTTCACTTGCTGACGCAGGAAGGGAAGCGTCACATGCTCCTCGCGGCGCACACGGTGGATCGTGACATCATCGCCGTCGCGCGCGCAGGGCCAGAAGCCCGCGACACCTTTAGCCGTCAGCCATTTTTCCTCGATGATCTTGTCGAGCATGGCGTTGGCATCGTCGAACAACTGGCTTGCCGTTTCGCCGACGACTTCGTCTTTCAGGATAGCGGGGAAATTGCCGTGCAATTCCCAGGCGCGAAAGAACGGCGTCCAGTCGATGTAATCGCGCAGGTCAGCCAGATCCCAATCGTCAAAGGTGTGAACCCCCGGGTGCAATGGCGGCGCGGGTTTGTCGCTGAGATAGGCGTCGTAATAATTCGCCCGCGCATCCTCCAGGCTCAGCAGCACGCTTGGCGTCTTGCCTTCGCGCGCGGTGCGCACCTTCTCGTAGTCCGAAGCGGTTTCGCCAACAAAGTCATCCCGCTGCGTATCGGACAGCAATTTCGAGGCGACGCCCACAGCACGGCTGGCGTCCAGCACGTGGATTACAGGGCCATCATAGTTCGGATCAATCTTCAGCGCGGTGTGCACCTTTGAAGTGGTCGCCCCGCCAATCAGCAGCGGCATCGACATGCCCGCGCGCTGCATTTCTTCAGCCACAGTCACCATCTCGTCCAGCGAAGGGGTAATGAGGCCGGAAAGCCCGATCATGTCGGCATTGTTGTCATTCGCGGATTTGAGGATGTCCTGCCACGGCACCATCACGCCCATATCCACCACTTCATAGCCATTGCACTGAAGCACCACGCCTACGATATTCTTGCCGATATCGTGCACATCGCCCTTAACCGTGGCCATGATGATCGTGCCTTTGGCCTTTGCCCCCGCTTCTTTCTCCGCCTCGATAAAGGGGATCAGGTGGGCGACGGCTTTCTTCATGACACGCGCCGATTTGACCACCTGCGGCAGGAACATCTTACCGCTGCCGAATAGATCGCCGACGACATTCATACCGTCCATCAGCGGGCCTTCGATGACTTCGATAGGTCGGCCACCCGATGCGGCCAGAGCAGCACGCGCCTCTTCGGTGTCATCGACGATGTGCGCATCGATCCCTTTGACCAGAGCATGTTCCAGCCGGCGCGAGACATCCCAGCCGCGCCATTCGGCGGCCTGTTTGTCGTCTTCCTTGGACTTGCCCTTGAAGCTTTCCGCGAGATTGATCAGCCGCTCTGTCGCGGTCTCATCGCCCTCTACCGGACGCATGAGGATCACGTCTTCACAGGCATCGCGAAGGACCGGATCAATCGTATCATACACGTCCAGCTGGCCGGCATTGACGATCGCCATGTCGAGGCCAGCCGGAATGGCGTGATAAAGGAAAACAGAGTGCATCGCGCGGCGCACCGTTTCATTCCCACGGAAAGAGAATGAGAGGTTCGACAGCCCGCCGCTGGTCTTGGCATGCGGGCATTGCCGCTTGATCTCGGTGCACGCCTCAATGAAATCGAGGCCATAGCGATCATGATCCTCGATCCCCGTGGCGACAGCGAAGACGTTCGGGTCGAAAATGATGTCTTCGGGCGGGAAACCGATGCTGGTCAGCAAATCATAGGCGCGCTTGCAGATTTCGACCTTGCGTTCTTTCGTGTCGGCCTGCCCTACCTCGTCAAACGCCATCACCACCACGGCTGCACCATAGGCCATACATTTGCGCGCCTGTTCAAGGAACGGCTCTTCGCCTTCCTTCATGCTGATTGAGTTGACGATTGGTTTACCCGAAACGCACTTCAGGCCCGCTTCGATCACGTCCCATTTGGAACTGTCAATCATCACCGGTACCCGTGCGATATCGGGTTCAGCAGCAATCAGCTTCAGGAAAGTCGTCATCGCGTGTTTCGCGTCGAGCAGACCTTCATCCATGTTGACGTCGATAACCTGCGCACCGTTTTCGACCTGCTGGCGCGCGACTTCGACAGCGGTGGCATAATCATCCGCCATGATAAGTTTTTTAAAGCGGGCAGAGCCGGTCACATTGGTGCGTTCACCGATATTGATGAAGCGGGCGCCTGTTTCGGCAGCAGATTTTTCGGTCATTGTGTCAGTTCCGGAACCAGATCGCGCGCAAGCACGATGTCATCATAAAGCTTGCCACCCACATCGAACTGGCGCGTGCCGATCTGGTGGAAGCCCTGTTTCTTATAGAATGCGATAGCGAGGCTATTGTCGTCTTTTACGCCCAGAAGAAGCCGCTGATGACCAGACGCCCCTTCCAGCGCAGCGTCAAACAGCCGAGCCGCGATACCCCCGCCGTGAAAGCGGGAAAGCAGGTAGATTTTTTTCAACTCAACATCGCCATCGCGCGCAGCGTCAAGCTCTGGAGGGGTCAGCAATGCATAGCCGACAGGCGCATCATCGAGTTCCACCAGCCACGCTTTTGCCCCCTGCTCCAGCAACCTTGCCAGATAAACGGGAGCATGCTTCGCCCTGCAATGTTCGACGAGAGCATCGCCTGCGATCTGACCGGCGAACGTTTCAAGAAACGTGGCATCCGAAATCAGCGAAAGACGCGCGGCATCTTCCACGCCAGCAGCACGGATCGTTACCTGTTCGTAATCTGGCGAAGCGCCCGTCATGATGCGACCGTAAACGCCTCAAGCCCCGAAAGGCGCATTGCAGTTTCGGGTTCCGGCACTTTACGCGGGCTGAGGCCCGAAACTGCCGTGGCGATGGCCGCGATATGTGCGGGGCTGGAACCGCAACAGCCGCCCAGAATGTTCGCCTGTCCGTTTTCCGCCCACTGCTTCACAAGGCCCGCCGTGGTTTCGGGCATTTCATCATATTCGCCCAGCTCGTTCGGCAGTCCGGCATTGGGATAGGCCATCAAAAGCGTATCGGCGATGCCCGAAAGTGACTGGATATGCGGGCGCAGTTGATCCGCGCCAAAGCTGCAATTCAGGCCGATTGTCACCGGCTTTGCATGGCGCACCGCGTACCAGAACGCCTCAACCGTGTGCCCGGACAGGTTCCGGCCGGAAAGATCAGTCAGCGTCATGGAGATCATCACTGGCACTTCACGGCCAATGTCCTGCTCCAATTGTTTGACCGCCATCACACCGGCCTTTGCGTTCAGCGTATCAAACACGGTTTCGATCAGGATGAAATCCACCCCGCCTTCGACCAGTGCCGCAGCCTGCTCCTTGTACACGGCCACCAATTCGTCAAAATCAATTTCGCGATAGCCCGGATCCTCGACATCGGGGCTTAGCGATAGCGTCTTGTTCGTCGGGCCGATTGCTCCAGCGACAAAGCGCGGCTTTCCATCCTTTGCTTCGTATTCGTCAGCCAGTGCGCGCGCGATCTTGCCGCTGGCGATATTGATATCCGCCACGGTCTTTTCCGCTGCATAATCGGCCTGACTAATGCGGTTGGCCGAAAAGGTATTGGTCGAAATCACATCCGAACCGGCATCCAGATAGCTGCGCGTGATGTCGCGAATGACATCGGGGCGCGTCAGGGCGAGGATATCGTTATTGCCCTTCTGATCGGCATTCAGCGCCAGATCACCGGCATAATCTTCCTCTGTCAGTTTGCGCTCTTGAATCTGCGTTCCGAATGCGCCGTCAAAGATGAGCACGCGTTCGGCAGCGGCAGCCTGAAGAGCGGCGCGCGCGGTGGAGGGTTGCAGGCTCATTATTCGCTATCCTCAAAAGGTTCGTGGGCGGCGGGGCGCTTACCCAGCATGTGGCAGATTGCGTAAGCGAGATCGGGCCGGTTGAGGGTGTAGAAGTGGAAATCGCGCTCCCCGCCGGCATACAGGCGGCGGCACAATTCAGCCGCGACCGTCGCAGCAACCAGCTGGCGCGCGGCGGGGCGTTCATCCAGCCCTTCGAACAGGCCGTCCATCCACGCCGGAATGCTGGCCCCACAGGCACCTGCGAATTTGCGCGCCTGGGCAACATTAGTCACCGGCAGAATACCGGGCAGCACCTTCTGCTCAATCCCGCTCGCCGCGAGCTTGTCGCGGAAGCGGAAGAATGTTTCAGGCGAAAAGAAGAACTGGCTGATCGCGCGCGTCGCGCCTGCATCCAGCTTGCGCTTCAGATGATCGACATCGGATTGCGGGCAATCGGCATCGGGATGCGTTTCGGGATAGGCCGCGACCGAGATTTCGAAGTCGGCAATCTCTTTCAGACCGGCCACCAGTTCTGCCGCGCCGGCATAGCCTTCAGGATGCGGCGTAAACGGCGCGCCCGGTTCGCCTGCGTCCCCGCGCAGCGCGACGATGTGCCGCACGCCTGCTTCCCAATACTGTTCTGCCACTTCGCGGATTTCCGCCTTGCTGGCTCCCACGCAGGTAAGGTGGGCTGCGGCTGGCAGTTTCGCTTCGCGGATGATCCGCGCTACGGTTGCATGGGTGCGTTCACGCGTTGAACCACCCGCGCCATAGGTAACGGATACGAATTGCGGGGCAAGCGGCGCCAGCTCCACCACGGCCTTCCACAGCTGATCTTCCATCTTCTCGCTTTTCGGCGGGAAGAATTCGAAGCTCACATCAATATCGCCCGGTAGGCCGGAAAACAGCGGCGTATCCAGCGCGGTGCGATGTTCCTGAAGTTCTTGGAAAGTCGGGTTCATTGAGACGCCTTTTGAGCGGGGGTAGAAGAAGAAGGGGCTGGCGCGTGTTCCAACGCAGGCTTGCGCTGTCCGATCCAGATTTTGACAATGAGTTCACCACCATCCAGCGCAACCGGCTCACGCGCGGTAAAGCCCGAACGGCGAAGCAGGTCGCGCATCTGGCGGTCGGAGAAACCAAGCCGCGCGTGCTGATGGCGGCTGCGCAGTTCTTCGCGATCATGCGCCGCGAAATCGACAATCGCGATACGGCCACCCGTACGCGTTACCCGCGCAGCCTCTGCCAACGGAATGGCGGGATCCTGAGCAAAGTGCAGCACCTGATGGAACAACACCGTATCAAACATGCCCGCATCGAATGGCAGGTCGGCAAAATCGCCCTGCACCAGTTCGATCTGTGCAGTCGGCAAATGCTGCAACTTGGCCCGCGCAACACGAAGCATTTCGAGATTGGTATCAAGCGCCACGATCCGCGCCGCGCTCTCGCTCAGCAGTTCTGCAATCCTGCCAGTGCCGGTGCCGATATCCAGCACAGCGCCAAGATCATGCTCTTCAAGGCTGGCGAGCAATTGCGCCTCGACTTCGCCGTCAGACGAATGAAGCGCGCGCAATTCGTCCCATTCACCGGCATGGCGGGCAAAGTATTCGCCTGCGGCATCGGCGCGCGCATCACGGATTGCCGCCAGTTTTCGCCGGTCATCCTCGCACGCTTTGGCAAAGGCGGGCTCTTGCGCCTCGGCTATCGCCAAAAGGCGGTCAATCGCTGCGGTTACAGGTGCCGCATCCTCCGCCGTGCCAGCCCCGCGCAGAAAGACCCAGCTTCCTTCCCGCCGGCGTTCGGCAAGGCCTGCGTCACACAAAATCCCGACATGACGCGAGACACGCGGCTGGCTCTGCCCCAATACCTGCGCCAATTCGCCCACAGCCAGTTCCATCGTGGCAAGCAGCCGCGCGATCCGCAGACGAGTCGGATCGGCGAGCGCCTTGAAAACAGCATCAATGGTCACATTCACAGGCATGGTCCGCGCAGGATATAAAGATATTTTTATATGTGTAAATGCCCTTGGGCTATCACACAGCCATAACCCGCCTGCCTCGCCTTATGTGCGCGGAGTTGCCTCACGTGCGCCGCCGCCGATGGCATAAACCCCGGCTGAAACGGGGCGATCAGCCTTGGGATTGTAGTGCTTCTCCACCACTTCGATCACGACCTCTGCCGCATCTTTCTGTGTGAGTGCGATAATGCAGCCGCCATATCCGATGCCGGTCATCCGCACACCGCCAACCGCATTCTGGCCAGAACCGAGCGCCGAACCGATCGTTTCAACCAACTCGTCAATGACGGGCGTGGACACTTCAAAATCATCACGCATCGACACATGGCTATCGCGCATCAGCTGGTTGAGCGTGGCGACATCGCCTTGCGCCAAGGCCACAGCGAAGGGTTCAACCCGAGCAATTTCACTGACCACATGGCGCGCACGGGAAAAAATGGTCCGGTCCAGCCCGTCCCGCGCCTGAGCAAGCATTTCCGGCGTCGCATCACGCAAGCTACCCACCCCGATTTTGCGCGCGGCATGCTCACATTGCTTGCGTCTTTCGGCAAGATCGCTCTTCGCCTGATCTTCGCGCGTTCCGGTGTTCACAATCACCAGGTCAAGATCGGACGACACAGGGATCGGCATGCTCTGCATAGTCGCGCAATCGACAAGCAATGCGTGGGCCTTTCGAGCCAATGCAGATGTCACATGATCGAAAAGCTCAGGCTGCGAAGCGGAGCAGGACCGTTCAACACGCTGCGCAATCGAAGCGATATCAGTCGGGCCCAAAGCGATCCGGCTGTGCTGAACCAGTGCCAGCGTCAGACAAACCGCCAAAGAAGCAGAAGAGGCAAGCCCCACACCAATAGGCACGTCAGATGCAATGGCGAGGCGCGCAGGAAGAACCTCGTGCCCGTCAGCCTGAAGACACATGACGATTGCGCGCAACAGGTCCTGCCAGCCGGTGCCCGTCGGCACAATCGGTTCGTTCAAAGCGAACTTGTCGCGCGCCTGCCCCATGTCGATTGCGACAGCTTCGATAAAGCCGCGGCCACCCACTTCCGAACTTGGACTGAGCGAGACGATTGTTTCACGATTAATGGCGCAGGACAGGGCAAATCCGCCACTGAAGTCCACCAGATCGCCCATCAGATTTATCCGGCCGGGAGCGGCAAAAAAACGCGCCGGATCGGACTTCTCATTGCCGAAAGTAAGGCGGAAACCCTGCCTCGCCCGCGCAATCAGACGCTCACGCCGGTCCAGCCCGCCAATCACGGCAGGCACCTGATTACGGACGCGAATGCACCATTATCTCGGGAAACCAGCATCTTAGAAACAGATCGTGCGTTAGCTAACATTAACCGCCTATTCGTGAGGTTTCACCTTACAACCAATTGCCTAACAGACAGCAAGCGCGCATGGCGTTTTCAACAACGATGTAAAACTTAGGAAGGGTGGGAATTGGGCTTGAGAGCTAGGAAAAATGGGACAAGCGCTCCTTCAATGCGGGACAGCGCTGATGCGGCAGGTGATCGTCCATGAAGCTGGGCTGTTGCTATTTCCCGGAACACTGGCCCGAGGAAATCTGGGCCGATGACGCGCGCCGGATGCGCGAAATGGGCCTGTCGCTGGTTCGCATCGGTGAATTCGCGTGGAGCAAGATCGAACCGGAACCGGGCCGGTTTGAATGGGAATGGCTAGACGCGGCGATTGCCACGCTCGCCAAGGAGGGGCTGCAGATCATCCTTTGCACGCCCACAGCAACCCCGCCGAAATGGCTTGTCGATCAAATGCCGGACATGATCGCCATAGATGAACAGGGCCGACCGCGCGGGTTCGGGTCGCGGCGTCACTACTGCTTCAGCCATGGCGGATATCGCGAACAATCGCGCCGCATCACCCTCGCTATCGCAGAACGTTATGGTCAGCACCCCGCGATCGTCGGGTGGCAGACCGACAATGAATATGGCTGCCACGATACCGTTCTCAGCTTCTCGGATGCCGCAGCCGAACGGTTTCGCAAATGGCTAGATGCGCGCTACCCTTCGATAAAGGCGCTCAATCAGGCGTGGGGCAATGGATTCTGGAGCATGGAGTACCTTTCCTTTGCGCAGATCGACCCTCCCAACCTGACTGTAACCGAAGCAAATCCGGCGCATTGGCTGGATTATCGTCGCTTCGCCTCGGACGAGGTTGTCAGCTTCAATCGGGAGCAGGCCGATATCCTGCGCGCCCACTCGCCTGATCGCGACATTACGCACAACTTCATGGGCTTCTTCACCGAGTTCGATCACCATGATGTTGGCCGCGATCTCGATGTGGCGACATGGGACAGCTATCCGCTCGGCTTTCTGGAGCAATTCTGGTTCGATGAGCAGACAAAGCGTGAGTATCTGCGACAGGGACATCCCGATATCGCTGCCTTTCACCACGATATCTATCGCGGAACGACAAGGGGCGGGCGCTGGGCGGTTATGGAACAGCAGCCCGGCCCGGTGAACTGGGCGCGGTTCAATCCCGCACCATTGGACGGCATGGTCGCACTGTGGACGATGGAGGCATATGCCCACGGGGCGGAGTTTGTGTCCTATTTCCGCTGGCGTCAGGCGCCCTTTGCACAAGAGCAGATGCACGCAGGCCTCTTGCGCCCCGACAGCGCCGATGCGCCAGCCGCGGACGAAGCAAGAGCCGCTGCGCGTGACCTTGCAACTCTGGGCGAAGGCGCGATTGCCAAGGCACCTGCCGCAATCGTCTTTTCCTATGAGGCCGCGTGGGTATGCGGCATTCAACCACAAGGCCAAAGCTTCCGATATCTGGAGCTTGTTTTCGAATGGTACACGGCGCTGCGCCAGCGCGGTCTTGACGTCGATCTGGTTGCGCCGGATGCGGATCTTGGCGGCTATGCGATGGTGTTCGTGCCGACATTGCCAATCGTACCGGATGGCTTCGCCGATAGGCTGGCCGCGCTGGAAGTACCCGTATTGCTTGGCCCGCGCACTGGCAGCAAGACGGACAGCCTTTGCATCCCTGAAAACCTTGCGCCAGGCCTGTTTTCCGACCTGTTGGGCCTCACAATCACGCGGGTGGAAAGCCTTCGCGACGGCATCAGCGTTCCGGCCGCAACCGGCTCTATCAGCCGCTGGCGGGAAGATATTGAAAGCGAACAAGACGCGGAGATCAAAGGCGAGGATGGAAGCGGTATTGTCTACCGCACCGGCAATCTGCGCTATTGCTCGGGCTGGGCGGATGCCGCGCTGATCGGTGATCTGGTGGGCCGCATGGCAAAAGAGGCAGGCGTTGCATTGATGGACCTGCCCGAAGGCCTGCGTATCCGACGGACGCAAGACCATGTTTTCGCGTTCAACTATTCAGGCAAGCCGATTGACGCTGCGGCATTGGGTCTTGGCGATCCGGTGGTGGGCTCTGCCCGACTGGCACCGGCCGCCTATTGTGTCTGGACACTGACATGACAAGCGCTTGCCAAATATCGAATTGCCAATCAAAGGCGCTGTTGTGACCAATTCAAAGACCTACGCCATCATCGGATGCGGCATGATGGGCCGCGAACACATGCGCAATCTTGCCCTTGTTGAAGGGGCCGAACTTGTCGCTATCGCAGATCCCGACGCGGGCTCTCGTGACGAAGCGCAGGCAGAAGCAGACAGGCTCGGACAGCAAGTGCAACTGTTTGAAGACAGTGGAAGAATGCTGTCAGAGGCAAAGCCGGACGCCGTCATAATCGCTTCGCCCAATTTCACCCATTTCGACGCTGTGCGCCCTGTAATGGATGCAGGCTGCGCAGTTCTGCTGGAAAAGCCGATGTGCACCACCGTCGAAGATGCGCGCGCGCTTGCAAGGGCGGCGGCCAATTATGATGGGCTGTTCTGGGTCGGTCTGGAATATCGGTATATGCCCCCCGTCACCGACTTTATTGAGCGGGTTCAAGCCAATAAAGCGGGCGATATCAAGATGCTGGCCATTCGCGAGCATCGCTTTCCATTCCTCGAAAAGGTCGGCGACTGGAACCGTTTCAACCGCAATACGGGCGGTACTCTGGTTGAGAAATGCTGCCACTTCTTCGACTTGATGCGCCATATCTTGCGCGATGAGCCTGTGCGCGTCTTCGCCAGCGGCGCGCAGGATGTGAACCATCTCGACGAAAGCTATGATGGGGAAACTCCCGACATTATCGACAACGCTTTTGTGATTGTCGATTTCGCACGCGGTGCCCGCGCGGTTCTCGACCTATGCATGTTTGCAGAAGGGTCTGAAGAACAAGAGGAAATCAGCGCAGTCGGCCCTATCGGAAAGCTCGAAGTAAAGCTGCCAAGCGGCTTCGTTACGTGGTCACCCCGAGACGGGGTCGAACCGACCCGAGAGCATGTCGAAGTGCCTCTAGACGCGCTCGAGGCCGGTTCACACCATGGCGCGACATACTTTCAGTTGCGCGACTTTCATGTCGCTCTGACAGGTGATGGAAAAGCACTGATTGACGCACGCGATGGCTATCGCTCTGTTGTAATCGGCGCTGCTGCACAACAGAGCATCGAGACCGGCAAGCCGGTCGATATCGCATTCGAGGATTAGGATCGGATATGTCCCAACAGATGTCTCGCATCGGCTTTGGCCTCTGGAAAATTCCGCAGGAAGACACAGCAGCTGCCGTCGTGGAAGCAGTGCGCGCCGGTTACCGTCATTTCGATAGCGCGGCGGACTACGGCAACGAAGCGCAAACCGGCGATGGTCTAGCGCAGGCGATGGAGCAGGGCCTCGTCACACGCGACGATCTTTGGGTCACGTCAAAGCTCTGGAACACCTTCCACGCGCCCGAACATGTCGAGGAAGCCTGCCGCAAGACGCTGGCCGATTTGCAGCTCGACTACCTTGATCTTTACCTGATCCATTTCCCCATCGCGCTGGAATATGTCCCGATTGCAGAACGTTATCCGCCCGAATGGCTGCGCGATCCGGCTGCGGAAAATCCGGTGATGAAGCCCGCGCCAGTGCCGCTGTATCAAACCTGGGCGGCGATGGAGCAGTTGGTGGAGAAAGGCCTCGTCAAACAGATTGGCGTTTGCAACTACAATTCCGGCTTGCTGCATGATCTGATGGCCTATGCGAAGATCAAGCCTGCAATGCTCCAGATCGAAGCGCATCCCTATCTCACGCAAGAGCGATTGATCCGGTTGGCCAGCGATTACGGCGTGGATGTCACCGCGTTCTCCCCCCTCGGCGCGCAAAGCTATTTTGAACTCGACATGGCCAACAAGGAAGAGAGCCTATTGGGCGCAGCGCCGGTGATGGTCGCGGCCCAGGCGCATGACAAAACCCCGGCGCAAGTGCTGCTGCGCTGGGGCATTCAGCGCGGCACGGCCATCATCCCCAAGACGACCAAGCCTGAACGAATGCGCGAAAATCTCGATATCATGGATTTCGAGCTGAGCGCGGTGGAAATGGCAGCGATATCCTCGCTCAACCAGAACCGCCGTTTCAATGACCCGGGCACCTTCACCGAAGCGGCCTTCAACACGTTCCACCCGATCTATGACTGATTTTCCTGCACTTATCACAGGCGGCGGCGACCTTGCCGCGTTTCTTCGCGCTAACAAAGCTGCGGTGGATGCCGCGCTGAATGATGCGGGCGCGCTGCTGTTTCGCGGCTTTGACGTGCCTGATCCGCACGCCTTCGACGCTGCTGTCGAAGCCTATGGCGAAGCCGGTTTCACTTATGAGGATTCGTTGTCCAACGCGGTCCGCACCAATGTGACCGCGCGCGTCTTCACCGCGAACGAAGCGCCGCCTTCGACGGAAATCTTCCTCCACCACGAAATGGCGCAGACGCCGATCTACCCGTCAAAGCTGTTCTTTTATTGCGAGATCGCGCCGCAATCGGGCGGGGCCACGCCACTTTGCCGGTCGGACCTGACGCTGGAAAAGCTGGAGGAAATCGCACCCGATTTCGTCGCCCGGTTGAGGGAAGAAGGCGTGCGCTACACCAATGTGATGCCGGGTGATGACGATGCCGGTTCCGGTCAGGGCAGGTCGTGGAAATCGACCCTGAGCGCTTCGACCCGTCAGGAGGCAGAGGCCCGCCTGTCCGATCTCGGCTATAGCTGGGAATGGCGCGAGGATGGCTCTTTGCGGGCGACCACCCCTGCCCTGCCCGCTGTGCGTGAAGTGTCAGACGGACGCGTCAGCTTCTTCAACCAGTTGATCGCCGCTTTTCGTGGATGGTCAGACAGCCGCAACGATCCCAACAAGGCCATCACTTTTGGCGCAGGCGATCCGATCACGTCGCAGGACATGGCACCCGCCATCGCGATTGCGGACGGGCTTACGGTCAATTGCGATTGGCAGGCTGGCGATGTTGCGCTGATCGACAATTTCACTGTCATGCATGGCCGCCGGCCGTTTGAAGGCAAGCGTCGCGTCCTCGCCAGCCTTATCGCCTAATCAGATCCGTCAGGCGGTCTGACGACGTGCGGACAGCCCCCAGACAATTGCATTAATCGCGATTAGCGCGACCATTAACGGTGCAAACCATGCGCTGATCCCGTCCGCCCCTGCAACTCCAATGGGAGAGAACAGCAGATAGGTTGCGACGACGCAGCTAAGCAGGGTGAAGGCCAGCGGCTTGGCAAAGCGCCACTGCGTCATGTCGACCTTTTCATTGCGGGTGAACCGCCATGCCTCCGCACGCGGACGCAGCGCCCCGCAGATCAACATGATTGCCACTTCAACCACGAACAGCACCCCGTATTGGTGGATGAAATGCAGCGTCACCTGCTCATTAAATACGAAGGTAAGCAGGGCATAGGTCACCACGTGAAAGACGATCACGATCTTCGCGCCCAGTGCCGGAACGCGCGCGGTGAACAAGCCCACCACAACAATCACGATCGTCGGGATGTTATAGAAGCCTGTGAACTTGCGAATAATCTGGAACAGCCCCTCCGGCGCGTCGCGCAGCATCGGGGCAATCGCGAAAGAGGCAAGCGCGATCACGATCCCTGCATATTTGGCGATCCGTACCAGCTCTGCATCCGATACCTCCCGCTTCATCGCTGGCGCATACACATCCAGCGCAAACAGTGTGGCGGCTGAATTCAGCAGGGAGTTGAACGATGAAAACACCGCGCCAAGCAGCACGGCAAGGAAGAAACCGCTCATCCAGAAAGGCAGTACATCGCGGATGAGGCGCGGATACGCTTCGTCAATCGTACCCAGCCCCGGCCCGTACAGATGGAACGCGATGATACCCGGGATCATCATCAGGAACGGTACAAGGATTTTGAAGAAGCCGGAGAAAAGCACGCCTTTCTGCCCTTCCGCCAGACTGCTTGCGCCCAGTGTGCGCTGGATCACATACTGATTGGTGCACCAGTAAAACAAATTGGCGAAGATCATGCCGGTAAACAGCGTGCCGAACGGAGTGGGTGCATCGGCATCGCCAATTGCGTTCAGCTTTTCGGGCTGCGTGCCAAGCTGTGAAAGCCCCGCGGCAAAATCTCCGTTGCCCAAAGCGATCAGGCCGAACACAGGCACAGCCACGCCGATGATCAGCAAGCCAATACCGTTCAGTGTATCGGACACCGCCACGGCTCTCAGCCCGCCGAAAATGGCGTAAATCGAGCCGATCACTCCGATCACGAGAACCATCGCGACCAGCGATTCATACTCCCCCAGACCCGTCAGCGCGGGGATATCAAACAGGGCGATTACGGCGAGGCTGCCCGAATACAGGACGCTGGGAATGGTAACGAGGCCATATCCCAGCATGAACAGCACCACCGACATGCGGCGCACGCCCGGATCGAACCGGTCATTCAGGAATTGCGGCAGGGTGGTGAAGGCTCCGGCCAGATATTTCGGCAGGAATACAAGGGCCATCGCCACAGTCGCGATGGCCGCGGTGACTTCCCACGCCATGCTCGACATGTTCGCGCCATAGGCCGAACCGTTCAGGCCGATCAATTGTTCGGCTGACAGGTTGGTGAGCAGCAACGAACCCGCGATAAAGGTCGCGCCCAGTCCGCGTCCGGCGAGGAAATAGCCTTCCTTTGTTTCAGCCGTGCCGCGTGTCTTGAGCCAGCTGATCCAGCCAACCAGCGCCATAAAGGCCGCGCAGCTAACAGCCGTAAAGACCCAGTTTCCCTCTCCCAAAACGCGGCGCCCCTTTTATCCCGTTTGCATCGGGGTAACGCCGCCTTCGTCTGCGAGCAATCGCGCATAGTGATCGCGCAGGGTATCGCTGCCATATTCTGGCGTTGCATCCGCGCTGTAATCGCCTGTTTCCGGGTCGATCAGCAGCATGCTTTGCGTTGCGTAATATTTCGCGATGCGCGCATATTCGGCCTTCTCGGCGAACCAGCCTGAAAAGGGCGCGCCCAATGACAGCACTCTTGCCGCGACG
>JAXHVK010000007.1:0-53104 GCA_034211135.1 Pseudomonadota bacterium | reverse complement strand
GCGCTGATCCGATCCCATATTCCCGACGACGCATTCGCCTGTGTTGATGCCGATCCCTATCCGCACATCTGGTGCCCCGTCGGGGAGAAAGCGGGCAATCCGGCGGTTCACATCCGGCATGATTTCAAGCATCTCGCTCGCCGCATTCAACGCATCCTGCGCGTGATCCGGATTGTCGAGCGGCGCATTCCAGAAAGCCATGATGCAATCGCCCATATATTTGTCGATCGTTCCGCCATGACGGATCACGATCTCCGAAACGGGGGTCAGAATGTCATTGATCACATGCACCAGATCCTCGGGCCGGTTCTTCATCGCCTCTGATATTGTCGTAAAGCCGCGTATGTCGCTGAACATCACCGTCAGCTCCTTACGCTCTCCGCCCAGCTTCAAAAGCGAGGGATCGGCGACCAGCCGCTCCACCATAACGGGTGAGATATACTGCGCGAACGCACCCTGAACTTCGCGGCGGCGTCGCTGTTCTGAGGCGAAATCGCGAACACCAATCGCCAGCGTCGTGCATGCACAAGCGAGCAGCGGATCGAGCGGGGACGCCCAATACCGGCCGAACCGCAAAGTGATCCAGCTGGCAATTACAGCTCCGATCAAAAGCCCCGATGCAAGAACAGCCCGCTTCCACAAGGCATCGGGCCGCGATGACAGCAGCCCGGCAATCGCGCCCATCAGCAGCAGGGCCCAGCCCAGCCATCGCGCCGGTCTGTTTATCGTCAGGCCGTGGCGCAAATTATCGAAGATAGTCGCATGCACCTCTGGTCCGGGCATCAATTGCCGTGTGGATAGAGTGTACGGGCTTTCAAACGCGTCATCGGCTGCACTACCGACCTGCGGGATTGCCTGAAGGTTGTAACCGACAATAACCACCGCCCCTTCCAGATAGCCCGGTGGCAAGTAGGTTTCCGGCTCCAAAGCCTGATAGTATGAAACCTTCGGATAGCTGCCCTCTGGCCCCAGATACTGTATCCGCTGTCCCTGCTCCGGCTGCGGCGCGGCCATTGCCCCTGATATTTCGAGCAGTTTGCGCGCGAACCCGTCTTCATAGGCGGGAACAGATCGCAAGACCCCGTCCCCATCCAGAGGAACGCTGATCAAACCCGATTGCGCACCAGTTTCGAGCAATTCCGGAACAGGTTCCGTCCGCAACAGAACTTCACCGTAGTTTTCCTGTGCCAGAACCTCCGTGGCTGCAAAGACGATATCGGGTCCGGCAACCGCTGCAAGCGCTGCATCGTTGTCCGGATCAGACGGTTCGGCGAACAGGACATCCATCCCGATTGCCTTCACGCCCGCGCCCCGTAACGCTTCGATCAGATCGGCATGGATCGCCCTTGGCCACGGGAACTGCATCCCGAATTCAGCCATGCTTGGCTCATCAATCGCCACAAGCACGATATCCGTGCTTTCCGGAACCGGTTGAGCTAAAGTCGAAAGAACATCGAAACCGCGTGCGGCAAAATCGGTGTACACGTCACTGGTGCGCACCGCGGCAAGCACCAGTACAACCAACCCCGCCAGCGCCCAGTTCGAGACTATCAGTTGCCGAAAGGAAGCCATCAAAAGCGGAAACCTGCCGAAGCAATCAAAGTAAAGCCCGGCGCAGGCACCAAGGCCGCGTTTTCATAACTCTCATCCAACAGGTTGAGCGCAGCCAGATCGAACACCGCCCTGCGGTCCCATGGCTCCCAACGCAGTCGCAAATCGACCGTGACATAGTCTTCTATCGGAGAGTTTATGTCGTCAATCTGCCCGCCCACATAGTTCGCGCTCAACTCAGCACGCAGGCGAACGGGTTCGGACAAAGTCCAGACCGCACCCACCTGCGCGATATGTTCCGGCACAAATGGCAGCTGCTGACCCGGCGAATACTCACAGCCCAGAAACGGGTCGATTTCGGGACTGGCGCAGCCAAATCCGCCGCCAAGCGCCTGACTGCTGGTAAGACCGCTGGCAAACAGTCCGCGCAGGGAGCTATCGGTATAGGAATAGCTGGCGCGAAGACCGAGATTGTCGCCCGCCCAGTAATTGGCCTGGACCGTCGCTCTGTCTACATCGACTGGCCCGCCGCCGACATCCACAGTCAGATCGGGGATCTCATAATCGAGGACATCGTGGCGCTGGTCCTGATACTCTACCGATGTGAAGAACCGCTTTGACCACTGCGCGTCCCATCGTGCGATCAGACTTCTTGATCGTGTGGAGGTTGAACGGGGGGCAACATTCCCCTTCAGGCCCAGCGTATTGATCGGCGCGAAGGTGAAGGCGAAAAGGCCTTCTGTATCGCGTTCCGCTGCCAATCTGATCCACTGTCCCGCTACAGGCTCATACGCGGCCGCCAGCCTCCAGTCGAAAAACCCTGTCGAAGAGGAACCCGGATCAAACCCGCCTTCAACCTGCGATTGTGCAGAGATATCCAGATAGGCTGCATGCGCCTGCACCAGCAGATCATCCCCGATGCGGGCGCGTATGTCACCGAATGCCCGCCACTCAATAATATCGAGTTCGAGGTTGGGAACCTCTGTTGTATCGCGCGTTTCTGGACGGTCCGCATCGAAGGGGAAATCTCGCTGGTCGCTGAGAATATCCGCATATTCGCCCCCTGCGCGCAAATCGACAAAACCGATCGAATGCGCATAGCTGGCACTGGCGAAATTGAAGTCTATGGCGTTGTAAAAAATGCGATCGGGCAGGGTCGCGCCCAGCCTCGTGTCATCATCGAAAAGCTCCCGAACCGAACCAAGCCGGCCAGTGCCGAATGCAAGCGTACTGCGCGATCGCTGACCGAACTCATGGCTCCACAGACCGAAAAGAAAGCGGTTTTCATCTTCGACCAGTTCACGCGGTTCGCTTGCCTGATCAGGCGTCACAGCGAACTGGTTGGATGACGCCCGCGTTTCTGCATCGTTGTAGGCGCCAGAAATCACTAGCTGGTCAAAAGCACCGGCATCCAAGCCGACGAAGCCTTCGACTTCGATATCCTGTCCACCATCTCGGCTGGTGAAAAAGTCGATGTCTGGTCGCCCGCGCTCATCGCTTTCATCAGTAAACGATGCCGTCAGACCGATGCCTACGGGCACGGCACCGGTGAAAATCGCATCGAATTCACCGTCTATTTGCCTGCGCCCGCGCTGGCTTTCCTCTAGCAGGGAAACGCGCAGTTCCGGCTCCACGAACGCACCATTGTCGAACAGCAATTCGCGCTCCGGGTTCGCAACCGAAAGTGGGTCCAGAGCGAGGCCTTGCAAAAAGCTGGAAAGCTGGTCGAGATCTTCCGCATTCGAAGTATCGAATGATCCGTCCGCATCACGGATTACAAACGGTCCGGGCGTCTGGTTCAGCGCCTGATCAAAATAGGATGACGGCGTGAAACTGTCGAATACGCGATCTGCGTAATACCGGCCCCAGCCCTCCATCCCCAGAAAGCGGAAGGCCTGACTGACCAGCGATCCCGTTGCCCTGTTTTCAGACAGGTTGGCATAGTCTCCGCCACGCGCGCGGTAACGCCGCAGCGCCTCGCCCGCCCCTTCAATCGCGCCGTCCGCATCAAAGCGGTTTAGCGCAACCGCTGTGCGCGCAAGCGGCGTGTACGGGCTCGCCGGATCAAGCCGGTCCGCCGCGTCTAGCTGCTGGACAGCAGCCGCGCTTTCGCCAAGTCGGAAATTGATCTGCGCCAATTGCAGCATTGCGCGCGCATAGGCGGGATTTTCTGCCGATGCGGCCAGTGCATCATCAAGGGCGGCGGCCAGATCACCTTTCAGCAGGTGATATTCGGCCAGACTGGCTCGCAGGATCGAAAGCGACGGATCAATCTGGAGCGCGCGATCAAGCGAAGGTTTCGCCTCTTCAACCTGACCCAGCTCCATCAGGATCGTGGCGCGTTGCGCGTGATAGGCCGCGTTCTGCGGGTCGCCTGCGATTGCTTTGTCAATCGAGGCCAATGCCTCGCGCCCCGCCCCGCGCTCTAACTGGATCGCCGCTGCACTCGCCAGAATGCGGGGGCTTTCAGGGTCCCGCAAAACCGCAGCCTCGGCATCCTTGAGCGCCGCGTAAGGCGCGCCTGAATAGTTGGCAGCAATCTCGGCACGAAGGGAGAGGAAAGTCGCATCCCCGGCAAAACGCGATAACGCGGTATCCACGGCAGCCTGGGCGGTATCGCCATCGCCTTTCAGCAGAGCGATCCGGACCTTCAATTCGTGCAGTTCACGCGCATCGGGGAAGGATTTCAAACCGCGATCAACGACTGCCTGCGCGTCAGCCGATTCAGAGAGATAGCTGAGTATCTGCCCCCTCACGGCAAAGCTTGCCGCTTCGCTTTCATTCAGCGGGGGAAGTTCGGGATCACGGCCCAGCCGCACTTCGGCAAGGAAGCGGGCGAACTGCTTGACCTCCGCCTCACGCGGGGTTGCAGAGCCGGTATCCAGCCTTCCAATCGCGCGGTCCCATTCGCCTTCGCGCAAGGCCGTTTTCGCCGCCGGATCAAGATCGGGAAACAGATCAATTCCGTCTTCCAGACGCGAAAAATAGAGCATCTGCTCGCGCCCGTCGCGATTGACCAGCGCAATCCGCACAGGAGCCTGCCCCAGCCGTGCCGAGGCCGCCTCGCCGCCTGCAACACTAAGCGATCCGAAATCGTTGGTAAGCTCCACCTCCCCTTCGAACACTTCGAGAGTTGTGCGTTCACCCTCGACGCTCAGCGCCCATTCCGTGCCGCGAATGCCGGCAGTTGCTGCTGGCGTTTCCACAGAGAGGCCGCCGCTGGAACCGCGCCCTTTTCGCGGGGTGCGTCCCCATGCCTTGCCCCGTTCCAACCGCAAGGAAGAAGGCGAACCGCGCACCACAGCCTTCACGCGCAGCACTGAATTTCGCGCAAGCCGTATCTGCGTGCGATCTGCGAACACGATGGACAGCGCACCTTTGGCATTGGTGCGGATCACATCGCCAGCCTTCAGATCCTGCCGCACGGCCAACGGTTTCTGTGTTCGCGCAGGAACCAGAGCCGCCGTTTCACCACCCCTTTTCGAGACGACCTTGCCAGACACCGGCGCGGAACGTTTCACCGGCTGCGCCGCCGCAGAGCCAGCCCCAAGCACAGCCAGCGTCACCAGCCCGGCCGACAATTTCAAGAAATGCCTCAAAGCACCGATACCCCCCCGCGTTTGAGGGTTAATCCATCTTTACCCTGCATGCCAGCGCGGTGTTGGTGCTCCCGGTGTCAGAACTGCGTAACCCGTGCTGTTCGCGGATCGACCAGAAACAGCCGCCCGTGACGGTCCGCAAGCAAGACCCTGCCGGACACAACCTTGTTCTGTTTTGATCGTGGCTCAAGCCTGTCAGGATTGGCCACCGCGGCGCGCGCCAGACACGTAAGTCCGATATCCTCATCGTGAATCAGGGTCATCTGCGGGCCAGAAACATCTATGCTGCGAACTGTCGTTTTGCGGGCTGTTTCGCCTTCGCCCTGCCCTGCGCCCAAAGTCACCGCGGCAGAGCGGCCAAAATCACACGGGACCAATTGGTCAATCCCCTCTTCCCGAGCGCGCTTTGCCATGACGTCTCGAACCTTCGTTTCGTGATACTCGCTCCACAGACACGCCAGTAGCAGGCCATTGCCCGGCTCAAGACAACTGAGCCAATTGCCGGCATCGCCTTGCCACGCCCAAAGCATGGGCCGGTTAGTCCGCTGCGTTTGCGCATCCGCCCCCGGCTCCAGCAGGAATGTATTGAGTTCCCCGTTTGAATGATGCGTCCAGATTTCCTGCACACCCAGACGATCAGGGCTGATATCAACCGTCGCCCATGATGCGCTGGATTTGCCTTGGCAAAATCCCGTTACCTGAAGCCTGTCCGTCAGCGCGCAGGACCACAGAAATTCGAAATCGGGATTGCTGCCAGTCAGCCGCGAAAGGTTCAGCGCGCCAATCCGGCCAGACACCTGCACCAGCCAAGACAGTTCCGTAGTCATGTCGTGATAAGCAAACAGGGCGATACTGCCAACGTCGCGCAGCTCCAGCGTTGTCGTATCAAAACAGCTGATGCGTGTCTGACTGCCCGCGCCTTTACGCAGGATCAGCGCCTTGCCGCCCTGCCCTACAGGTATGATCGAGGTGACATGCTCAAGCCGTTCCTGCCAGCGCACGGCGCCTTTGCTGTCGAGCAATTGCAACACTTCCGTACTGCGCCAGACCAGCATCGCACCATTGCCCATCAAACACCCGATCACCGCGCGCGGGGCATCTGACATAACATCCGGCACACTCCATTCGCGAGAAGGCGCATTGCCTGCCTTTTGCAGCTTGGTCAGTTTCGTCAGATCACGCGCCAAAACACGATGCCCCGCCATGTTCAGCAAGTCCGCCAACGCGTCCAGATCCGGCGCCTGCAGCCGGTCTGATGCCCGCCGGATCAGACCTTTGGTAAGACATTCGATTACGGCGGCTGCGGGACCGCTCCAGAAAGCCTCCTGCTCTGGCGATTTGCGCGATGAAAGCCGTTTGAAAGCAGCCAATGTCGATAAAAGCTCGTCGCCGCCGTCACCGTTCAGCAATGGCTCTCTTAACCGATCGAGCGCCAGATCAAGCAGATCGTCACCGCTGGCGATGGCGCGTTCCGGATAGCTTTCCAGAATGCCCGCATCGGTCAGGGAACCCATCAATATCGCACGGACGAGGGGTTCTGCTGAAAAGCCGTTGCCCTCATTTTGCAGGCAATGCGCCATCAGCCAGGATTTGCGCAGCGAGAGCAGCGTGGCATTCGCGCCGATCTCATTCGCAAGCCCGTCCGTCACCTGAACCGCGCGCAGCACCTGCCCGCTTTCGATAAGGGCATCTGTCCACGCCTTGACCACATCGACATGAAATTCGGCATCCTTGCCGCGCGACTGCTCCACCAGTTCTTCAAAGCAATTCGCCCGCATAGCAAATGCCAGTGCATCGTCTTTGCGCCCGGCGGAATACAGCAAGCGGACGCAGATAACGGGATTGATCTTGCTGCCCAGTGCAAGCCGGAGAGCCTCGTCCTCCAGATCGCCTTTTTCCAGCAGCAGGACTGCTCGCTCATGCTCTCCCAGCAATTGAGAGAGAATAAAGGCGGCGCGGCGAAAATCGCCCTCTTTTTCCAGCTTGTCCGCCAGATTGTAGTAGCTCTGGCGAAGCTCCCAGTCATTCATCTCCCCCAGAATGGGAGAGGCAAAGGGGCTGTCACCATATTCGAAATCAAGTCTGGCGCGCGCGCTGGGCAGCTGACGCGGATACACCGTCTTCTGCTTTCTGTCGTTAGCGGGCGGGCCGCCCAATCGCAGCGCAAGTTTCAGCGCGTCGTCTATCTGACCGCGCGCGATCATCCCCTCTACCTGCTTCACCCGGCGGTTTAGCTGCTTGTGAACTCCGCTGAACGGATTTTTCCAGGCGAGCCAGCCGAGGAAATTTTCAAACATGCCGGGCCCGCGATATTCGCCGGATCGCGCCGGAGCGACTGCGTTGTTGCCTTCTTTCGAGCCACCGAAAAATCCTCTCAGGAATTGCCACACGAAGAAGCCGATCAGGAAAGGAATGAACACACCCCCGCCGCTGACCACGATTGCGACCAGAAATGCCACGCCGATCAGAATGACGGCAATCAGTATTATCGCCTTCACCAACTCCCAAATGCCCGAAGAGACCGCAGGTAAATGCCAGGCAAAACCGCGCAGTCTTTCTCCAAAGGCAGGTGGACGGTTCAGGCCGTCACGCAGGTCGAAAAATGGATCGCGCGCGGACTTTTCATCACTTTCGAGCAATCGAGCGGCCAGACCTTGTGCGATATCGCTGCCAAACGGCTTGGCAGGCTTTCGGGAAGCACTCGCGGAACCCTCGTCGGTTCTGATGCTGTCCGCTTTTGAATGAGCGTGTGCACTTGAAGGCGAGGTGGAGGGATGAACAATAATGGCGGGTACTTGCCAGAGCCATTTGCGCGATACGCTTTCCAGTTGATGCAGCCACAATTGATGCGGCTGCCCGCGCCACCACAATCTGATGGTGCGAAAAGCGGTCTTGTGATTGTCGAATGCGGGTGCGTCCTGCGCCAGGTAGCTTGAAAGCGTACCGGGCCCTGTCGCTACCAATGGCAAGGCCGAAGGAAACCGCGAGGAAATGCCGGTTTCGCCCTTTCGAAAAGTAACGATCATCACCTGCGATCTTTGCTCAGACGCGCCGATCTTTCCGATGCGGATATCGGCAATCGCATCCCTGATCGCAGTCAGGTCCGGCAATTGAGCGTGCTCTGACTGCACCAAGGCGAGGCCATGACATATCCTGTCAGTGCCGATTTGCATTATCGCAGGCGGCTGCGATGGCATGGACGCTCTCGCCCGCGTCTCCGCTCTGCTTTCGCCGCCGTTTAACCTGTTTCGGGGGTGTGCGGGAGTATTCATCCGATCTCCCCCGGTTCGAGCCGCGGGCATGCCTCTTTGATAGCATTCAAATCGACTTCTTCGCGTGCCTGCTTTGATGCAGACTTTTTATGACGGAGAGAGATCAGCTTGGCAGGCGCGCCATCGTCATCAATTGAAATCATCAGCAGCTTCGCGTTCGATTCCTCAATCCGGACAATGCGGTTGGCATCCTCTCCAAGATCGATCGGCTGCTTGGTCCTGACCCGTGCGCCGCGATTGAAACGTACGGCCTCAATCATGCCTGTTCCGCCATAGCGCGCATCGGACCACAACAGCGCATGCGGGCCGTCCTGTTTCATATTGACCGAGATCACACGTTCGGCTGGTTCGGTTTGGAAGTCGAAGTCGCTTTCGGACTGCAAGTGCGCAGCCCCGGTACCACCCAGCACCGTCCATTCGGTTGGCTTCAGGCAATAGGCCAGACACCCGGTGCTAGAAGACCAGACCATATCATGAAACCTGTCTGGAAAATGCTCAAAAGGCAGCTCAAACCTGCGGATAGTGTCCTTCGTGCTGCGCCGCATCACCTCCAGCGCAGCCCTGCCCCCGCGCTCGATACCAACCACCTGCTGCATTCCAGTTGAGAGAAGTATCGCGGGGTCAGATGGCTGGATCAGACTGCCATCATGGATCAGTTGGTGCCTGACGCCCGAAGGCTCAAAGAATTCGACCGAGCCGCGAAGTTGGAATTCGCAGTCCAGCATGCTCGGCAGCGCGTATTCCGACCGCTTATCCAACCCCGCAGGCAAACTCACCTTGTGCGCAGAATTTGAGCCACCATCGCGCGAATGGCCGGCAATAAGGCTGAAAACCTGATGGACCAGCCAGGAATCTGCTCCCTGCTTCCATGCGAACAACAGCTTCAGGAGCGAGTTGGCCGGCTCGATATCAATACCGGCAATCTGCATCCCTTCCCGCATGGGAATGAACCAGTAATCCGGTTCGTTCTTAAATTGGCTTGGCTGACGAACAAGCAGACCATCACGCATTCGAATGATCTGATGGGTTCCGGATGGAGTGGATAGATAATGTTGCTCCCAACCCTGAATCCCGGGGGCCTCTTGCTGCTCCTCGACCCCGCCTAGACCCCTCTTGGGGGTCGAAAAGGGCTTCTCGAGGGCGGCTAGGCACTGCTTTGTCAGTGGCCAGTTGCACGGTGCCCTCGCCGCGCTCAAGAAAGCCCTTACGCACGGAAATCCGCGCCTCGCGCACCTCGCCGCGCATCTGCGGCAGCATTGTGAACGCGAGTGTGTTGGGTTCGCTCTCTATCGACGGTTTTTCCAGGCTGCCATGTCGCGCCGATCCGATTATCCAGTCCGCGGGCAAAGGTCTCTCGCGCGCGTCTTCATCCTTATCAGAAGCATCCCACAATTCACGCGCAGCAGCGACATCTTCGACACTCGCCTCCCGAAAGGCGGCTGATCTAAGGAACCGCTTGATCGAATTGACAGAAAGCCCCTTTGACCAGGTGATTTCACCTTGGGTCGGGAGGAAGCACCACTCGAACTTGCCCCCCCTTTCACTGGCCACTTTTGCAAGGAAAAAGACCGCAGCCAGCGCAACCAGCCTCCCGTGCCCCATGATTTCCGGCCCGCAGGAAACGACGACCCGCCAGACCTGCTTTTTCCCCGGATCGGAATATTGGCGATCGTGATAAAGCGTCTCTGCCTCGGCAAGACGTCTGAGAAATTCGAGCGGGGCCTCTGTCTGAAGAAGCAATTCGCTTTGCAGAATATGTTCGATATCACCGCGATTGGTAAGCCCGTTCAGCCCTTCAAAATCACCATGCGGGGCATCGTCGATCAGCTCTAAAGAACGCAGGAACACTTCGAACTGCGCAAGCTGTCCGCGCAGCACCTCTGCCAGCGCAGGCGACAGTTTTTCCAGAACAGGAACGAACGGGTCATAGGCGGCGGGCAGCCGAGTCTCTTCCTTAATATCGGCGGCTTGAGTCATCAGCCAGCCATCGCCCCAGCTGCCTGTTCCGAAGGGTGGAACAGTCTTACGGGATAGGCATCAATTCGCCCGTCATCTCTGGGCGCGAGGATCGCTGGCGGACGCAAATCTGCTTCTTCTGCAAGATATTGCAGCAGTTCCGGCACCATGTCCGCTGGCGCATCCAGTTGTAATCCGACTGGAAAATACCAGCCGCGCTCCGCTTCGTATAATGGCAATGCCCCGCCTATGCTGGGGATCATCGCCTCCCGCTCTCCGGGAAGTGTCCTTGCAAAGACCGCCGCCCAGCCCTCGCCCTGCGCTCTTGGCAGAGTGCGTGCGAATGATGGCTTTTGCGAAAGCGCAGTTTCCAGCCGATCCGCAGCCCCCTCTCCTGTCAAAAGCAACGCGTCCACGGCTTGAATCGGGTCAATATTGATCCAGCGCATGATCTACCCGGCAGAACTTTCGGACGCTGCGCCGTTGGCTTCATTCTCTACTGCCTGATCCTGCAAAGCGACCTCGATCGCGGCGCGCAATGGTTTTAGATCATCGGGAATAGTCACTTCCGAAAACGCAGCATCTATGCGCGTTTGAAGCGTTTCAAGCCGCACCAGCCAGTGTTCGTTTGCTCGAAGATCATCGGGCAAAGGCTTGGCATTAAGCAGGGTTTGCGCCTGCGCGCTCAAAGACGCTGCGTGGGCAGACAGGCCGTGGGTCGCCTGCGCAACGCTGCTGGCCAGAACGGGATTACGGCTTTCCGCAAGTTCGGTATGCAGCAGATCGCGCAAGTCAGCCTGCCTTTCGCGCGATTGGACAAGATAGGTGATCGGCCACAAGTCCTCGGCTCCGGCCTGATTGCTGCCGCGAAGCAGAGACGCAGAAGCAATCAGCTTCAGCCCCTTCACAAGCTTGCGATCAGACATTGGCACGCCCATCAGGCGTATCTTGCGCACGATGTGGGCATAGTCTTCGCGCACGCCAGCCACGTCCACTTCAAGAGCCGCCGCCTGCAGTGTTTCGAGCACTGCGCGATCAAGAGGCGGCATTTCGGCCCCGTCCCGATGCGCCTCTGCCCAGCCAGCATCGAGAAGATCGGATAGCTGATCTTCTCCAACCGGATCGACGAACATCGTCAGCAGAAAACGGTCTGCAAACGCTGCAAGAGCGGCATCGGTTGGCAATTCATTCGAGGCTGCAACACACGAAATCAAAGGCACCTTCGTCGCGAACTGCCCGCGGCGATAGGTCCGCTCGTTCAGGATTTTCAGCAAGGAGTTCAGGATGGCTGTCGAGCCGAGGAAAATCTCGTCGAGAAATGCGACTTCGGCTTCCGGCAGCATTCCTTTTGTCACAGGGCGAACCTGACCATCGCGCAAACCGGCAAGGTCCAGAGCGCCAAACAGCTCTCCCGGTTCTGTGAAGCGGCCTATCAGATATTCGAAACTGGATGCGTCCAGCGTCCTTGCAATCGCCTGCACCACAGCGGACTTACCCGTTCCCGGTGGCCCGATCAAAAGCACGTGCTCTTTCGCAATCAGGCCCAGCATCACCAGTTCCATCAAAGAACGGCGGGCGACGAATTGCTTTGAAAGGCCGTCCAGATGGGCATCCAGCTGCTTCACGGCGGAGGAGATTTCGATGTCGGCCATATTCCCAATTCAAATCGTTCTGAACATTGCGATTACGGGTAAACAGCCAGCCCCTGATAAACAACGGTCGCTTTATCGCGAGGTGAAGTTACCACCCCGAATGAAGAGCATACGAACGCCAAGCTTGTTTGTTGCGCGGAAATGTCTAAATGCATCGGGCAAAGACGGGAACCAGATCGCTCTTTTCGCATGTCAGACCTCGGGAAGAGGATAGAGCTGGCTAAGCCTGAAGATCTCAGAACCCCGTAGCGATCCATTCCCAAAGAGCCGTCATCGCCAGCTTCGATACGCTGGGCTCTTCACATGCTTTAGGCGTATTCATGACTTTTCCCCCTCTCCCCTCCAGCCTTCAGGCTGCCCTGACTGAACGCGGCTATGATTCCGCTACCCCTGTTCAGGCGGAAGTTTTGCAAGATCAGGCCACAGGCCGCGATCTGATTGTTTCTGCTCAAACCGGCTCCGGTAAGACGATTGCTTTCGGCCTCGCCATGGCAGACCAGCTTTTGGCCGGTGGCGATACAGTGCCGTTCTCTGACCGTCCGCTGGCGTTGATTATTGCTCCGACGCGCGAACTCGCGCTTCAGGTCAGCCGTGAACTGGGCTGGCTTTATGCGAAAAGCGGCGCACGCATTGCCACCTGTGTCGGTGGCATGAACCCGCAGCAAGAGCGCAAAACCCTGCGCTCCGGCCCCGCTATCGTGGTGGGGACACCGGGACGTCTTCGCGATCATCTGGAACGCGGCTCTCTCGACCTGTCCGAACTGAAAGCCGTTGTCCTCGATGAAGCGGATGAAATGCTCGACATGGGCTTTCGCGAAGAGCTTGAGGAAATCCTCGATGCGACCCCGCAGGACCGGCGCACGCTGCTGTTCTCCGCCACTATGCCCCGTCCGATAGAGGCGCTGGCAAAGCGGTATCAGCAAAACGCGCTACGCATCGCCACCATCAGTGAAGGGCGCGGACATGGCGATATTGACTATCACGCGGTCACCGTCTCCCCCGCAGAGGTCGAAAAAGCCGCAGTGAACCTGCTGCGCTATCACGAAGCGGAAACAGCGATCCTTTTCTGTGCCACGCGTGATAAGGTGAGGCACTTGCACGCGACGCTGCAAGAGCGCGGATTTGCAGTCGTTGCGCTGTCTGGCGAACATTCCCAGTCAGAGCGCAACCAGGCGCTTCAGGCGCTGCGTGATCGGCGTGCGCGCGTGTGCGTTGCCACCGATGTTGCTGCACGCGGGATCGATCTGCCGACACTCAGCCTTGTCGTGCATGTCGAAATTCCACGCGACGCGGAAACGCTGCAACACCGTTCGGGCCGCACCGGTCGTGCTGGCAAGAAAGGCACAGCCGTGCTGCTGGTTCCCTTCTCCCGCCGCAAACGGGTTGAGAGTATGTTGCGCCATGCCAAGATCAAACCCAATTGGACCGACGCACCCGACAGCAATGCGATCAAGCAAAAAGACAACGAGCGCCTGCTTGAAAAGCTGCTGACACCGTTCGAGACTGACGAAGCGGACGCCCAGATTACCGAACGTCTGCTGGCCGAACGCAGCCCCGAACAGCTCGCTGCCATGCTGGTGCAAGCCCATCGTTCGCGTATGCCAGCCCCCGAAGAGCTGACGCCAAACACTCCTGAAGCCCGCCGAGAGGCGCAGAAAGACCGTCAACGCCCCGGTTTTGAAGACACGGTCTGGTTCCGAATGCCGTTGGGTCGCCGCCACAATGCCGAACCGCGCTGGGTACTGCCGCTGATATGCCGTCGTGGTCATGTGACCCGCAACGAAATCGGCGCAATCCGTATCGGACAGAACGAGACCTTCTTCCAGATTCCCCGAAATCTTGCAGACCACTTTGCCGATGCCGCCGCGCGTTCAATGCACAGCGATGGCGATGATGAACCTTTACCGATTGAACGGTCGGAAACCGGCCCGCGAGATGTGGCGAAAGGCAACCGCAAGTTTTCCAGAGCCAGCGGAGACAAGTCCGCGCCTCATGTCAAAGCACGGCCCACATTCCGAAAAGGCGAGAAATCCGATCGTGGCAAGCCAAGAAAGCCGGGCAAGCCCTTTAAAGGCGCGAAAGGCAACGCCCGAAAGAGGCGTTCATAAAGCACCGCCTGTGCGGCATTCCGCAGGTTAGACCCGGAAAAATTCAGACCGCCAAAGATCAGGTTCAGCCGTCTTTGGCGGTCAGTTTTGCCAAAGCTTCGCGCAGTGAATACATCTGCGCCATGTTGGGCATTCTTCCGGCAAGCGCGCTTTCGAAAATGGTGTCGAACTGGGAACGGATGGCTATCCATTCCTTGGGGACAGCGCCGTCAGACGGCACCGATGTTCTGCGCAGCGCCTCGATTTCGCTTTCAAGCTCTTTGCGCTTCGCGATTTCCTTTTGCAGCTCTGTCTCCATATCCGCGAGCAAAAGCGACCGCATCGTCACACGCTCATCCAGTGCGGCATTGCTGCGTTCCAGATCAGCAGCATCGCCGCGCAGTTCCAAATGGCGTTCGATGCGCGCTTTCAGGCCGGAAAAATCAATCGGCTTGGTGACATAATCGTCAGCGCCAGCAGCCAAGGCCTCGACTGTAGCCTCTGTCTCGACACGCGCCGTAACCATGATGACCGGCAGATGCTGCGTCTTGGGATTGTCGCGCAACCGCTTGAGGAATTCCACGCCATTCATTTCGGGCATCATGTAATCCAGCAGGATGATGTCCGGATGCGATGTGGCGAGCAAGTCCAGCGCCTGCGCACCGCTTTCAACCGTGAGCACGGCGTATTTAGCCAGTTCCAACTGCCGTTGCATGACAGCGCGGTTGGCTTGCATATCATCAATCACAAGGACGGTTTTGACGGTTTCATCACGTGCCATATCTACATCGTGGATCATGCCACCACTCCATCTTCCTTCGCTGATCTGGCAATCGCATCGGCCAGCTTGCGCGGGCTCAGCCCGTTCTTTTCCAGTACTTTGGAAACCTTAGATTCCAGCTGCTCGAACTCTTTCACGTCCATCGCCTTTCCAGTGACGGCAATCACGGACGGTTTTGAAATTTCGGCAGCATTGCCTGCGATCCAATCGATCAGCTGATAACCGTCGAGATCGGGCATACGCAGATCGGTCACCACGAATTCGAACGCCTCTTTTTCCAGCAGCGCCTTCGCTTCAAGGCCATTGCCCGCAAACTGGGTCGCAAAACCTGCCTGCGACAGACCCCGGCTATAGAGTTTTGCCGTTGCTTCATCATCATCGACAACCAGCACCTTACCGCTTTGCGCTGTCGCATATTGCGCAAGAACGCTGCTGACTTCACGGTGGCTGATTGGCTTGATCAGGTGGTCACTCGCCCCCTCAGCGATTGTTTTCGCCCGTTCATCACTGACCGAAACGACAATTACCGGAGTTGACGTAAGCTTCGGATCGTTTCTGAGGATCTCAAGCACATCCCAACCGTCAACCTTGGGCATTGCCATATCAAGGAGAACGATCGTGGGCTTGTGACGGCGCACCATCCTAAGCCCGACTTCGCCATTTTCCGCCAGAAGGGTTTCGTAACCTGCGGTCTTGGCAAGACGAAGCAGCAGCTGCCGCGCGCTTGGCTCATCATCAATGATAACAGCCAGCGGCTTATTCGTGTCCAGAGCGTCAGATTTCTCATCTTCAAACGTCGCGGCCTCTACCTGAGGGGCTTCCTCAGTGTCGGCATCTTTGACGTCGGCGGCGATACGAATGGTGAATGTCGATCCGACCCCCGGCGTGGAGTCAACCTCGACACTACCCTTCAGCATCTGCGCAAAGCGTTGCGTGATCGTCAGGCCAAGACCTGTTCCGCCGAACTTCCTCGTCGTACTTGCATCTGCCTGGCTAAACGGTTGGAACAGCCTTTCCACCTGATGCTGATCCATACCGATGCCGGTATCGGACACGCTGAAGACCAGATCATCACCCTCGCGACGGGCAAGCAGGAATATCTGGCCGTTCTCAGTAAACTTGCAGGCATTCGATCCCAGATTGAGGAGCGCCTGCCGCAATTTTACAGAGTCAGTTCTCGCAAAGCCCAGATCATCGGCGACCTGAACCTGAATGCCGTTGCCTCGCTGGGCGGCGGTAGGCGCCAGCATCTTTTCAACCTCGCGGACGATCTTCGCCACCTGGAATTCGTGAATGTCCAGATCCATGCGCCCGGCTTCGATCTTCGACAGATCAAGGATCGAGTTGATCAGGCCCAGCAATTGCTGTGCAGAGCTGAAAATCCAATTCACGTCCTCAAGCGATTGCGTGTTCTTGGTTGCCGAAAGCTCCTCTTTCAGGACCTCGGTATACCCGATGATCGCATTCAGAGGCGTGCGCAGTTCGTGGCTCATATTGGCCAGGAATTGTGACTTGGCGACGTTTGCTTTTTCGGCGCTTTCCTTCGCTTCCCGAAGCTCTTCGGCGCCATTTCGCAGCTCGCTGTCGCGCGCCTCAACGGCGGCCACCATCGCATTGAAATTGTCCGTGATGGCAGCGAAATCGGGGTCCGGCTGTTCAGACACGCGCATCTTGTAATCGTTGGAGCTTGTGATGTCCTTCATGGCGTTGGACAGGCGCTCAATCGGCTTAAAGGCAGCAGAGTTCAAAAGCCGTGCAGCCGCCATTGATAGCGACAGGCACAAGGAGAACAGTATTACGACCGCAAACCAGCTGTCTGCGAAAATATCGGACAATTGCCGTGTCGCGACTTCCATCCGAAGCGTACCGAGGAAATCGTCGTCCAGAAGGATGCGGCGTTCAAGGATCGCGGTAGAATCGTCCGCTCCAGCCGCAGGAGCGTTCGCGCTGGCATAGCTTGCGAACTCATTGCCCGAGCCATCCTCAAGCCAAATTTTGACGACGTCGTCGATACCTTCGACCGACATCAGGTTTTCGCGCGCCGCCGTATCGTCTCCGAACACCATGGCTGGCCCGCTATTTGCGGCGATCACCTGCATGATCTGTTCGTGCCGCTGGGCTGAAAGCCGTTCCTCGGTGACAAACTGCAAACCAAGCAGCCCGAAACAGGCCATGATCAGTGCAATCGACGCCAGCGCCGTACTGGAAACGGTCAGCTTCGTTTTGAAGCGCAAGTTTCGAAAGCTGTTGGCGATTTTGCGCTTGATCATCGAGTAATCCTCGACGCCAGCCGGATGAGGCGCGAACTCATTTCAATGTCGGACTGGTTGGTGGCCTTGAGATTGAGTTCGAAGCGCACCTGGCTGCCCGTTCGCACAAGACCGACTGCGCCGCCTCGATTTATGAAACGGCTTCCGTCTCCCATTACCAGCGTCCCGCGACGGCTCGCGCTCGCAATTTCCGACGCGTTTGCATCACCCAGATAAACGACATCGCAACCGGCATAGGAATCACTGCTGAGCAAGCGGACAGACACCTGGCGCGAACCTGCGGTACGACCGGAGAATGCGCGGAAGCGGCTGGCATCCGGATCGCGCGAGCTTACGCAGAAAGTCAGCGCGCCTTCATTGCTTCCCGGAAAGTCCACGAACCGCAGGATATTGAAGACAATTGCCGCCTTAAGCTGAGAGCTTTTGCTGCTTTGCGCGGCAGCCTGCGATGGCAGGACGGCCCCGAACACAGCGAGCGCAACGATCGCTTTGCGGATCATTGAGGAGGATTGAAACATGGCTCGCCTCCCCCTCAGAACCGGTACCGCAGTTCAACGGAGAAACTGCGAGGGTTGAAAGAAGGCGGAGCGGGATAGGAAAGCTGAAGAAACTCGATGCGACGGTCTTCAAAAAGATTCTCGCCAATCAGGGAAACTTCAAGACCATTCGGCGCTTCATACCTCAGCCGCACGTCACCATCGACATAGGACGGCACTTTGCCATCAAGCAAGTGATCCACATATCGCAGCTCTGTATTGAGCAGGATGGAGTCGCTGATTTTGAAAGTGTTTTCGACCGATGCCTGATGCTCCGGCGAACCGTTGAGCGGCAGAAAACCAAGGAACGGGCTGCCCGTCAGCGGGTCGATTTCATTATCAAAGTTGAAATTTGAATAGCTGAGCTGTGCATCCCAGCCGGAAACGACTTCGCCCTTCAGGACCGCTTCAAAACCCCAAGTTTCAGCCTTGCCTCGCGACTGGAATTCGGATGTCTGGGTGAAGCTGAAGGGGAAAGGGGTACCCGGAAACAGGTTGGGCGCAAAACCGACGGGTGTTGGTTCCACCAGTTCGCTATACTTGTTGTAATAGGCTGCGACATCTACGTTCCAGCCCGCGCCCAAGTCAGCGCGAAAGCCCGCTTCGAATGCAGTAAGGTTTTCGCTCTCAATATCCTGAGATCCGGTCAAACGCGGAAAAATCGGCAAGGGAGTGGGGTTGAACTCTGTCTGCGGACTTAGAACCGTAAGTGTCAGATCTGCACCACGCTCAAAGCGCGAAGGGGTTCTGACCGCACGCGATACAGCGCCCCAGATCGCAACGTTCTCGTCTGGACGGAAGAAAATGCGGGCGCCCGGCTGGAATTCGAAGCCGGTAAAATTGTTTCGCTCTACCTTCGCACCGACAGTCAGGCGCAAGGTGTCTTTCACCAGCGAAATATCATCCTGAAGGTATGCACTGATCCAGGTATCAGTGTTTTTGCGTTTGTCGAAAGTAGCATTCGGATTGCTCGCGTTCACCTCATCCCAGATCGCACGGACTCCGAACCCGAAGTTGATATCGTGCGTCTCGTTCGGTCGCCAATTGGCACCAAAGTCGAGATCGGCGATGGACCAGCCGAAGTCGAAAAAGCCAAGTTCTTCTCTGTTCAGATTGCCGGCATAGGCCTGTAGCGTCAGATCGAGCTTGTCCGACTGACGCCGCGACCATCTGGCAAGAGCATAAACCTCTTCGTACTCAACTGGCGAGTTGACCGGGATCGGGTTGGGATTCATCAGAGCCGGATCGATATCCAGCGTCTGGGATTCGAACGATCCCATCTTGTACCCGGCCTGGAAAGTCAGATTGTCGCGCTCGCTCGGCGACCAATCTACGCGCAGGCCGACATCACCGCTTTCCTGTGTGGTACCAAGGTCTACACCGTCCGCAGTCTGCAGCCCCTGCTCGCGGCGATAACTGCCATGCGCGCGCAAGGTGGCCGTTTCACCAAGCCTGGCGCCGTAAGCAAGTGAGCCTTCCTGACGGCGGTTGCCAATGCGCGCGTCGGTTCTGGTACCCAAAGTATCGGCGCTGTTCTTTGTGATGATGTTGATGACGCCGTTTACAGCGTTGGCACCCCACAACGTGGCACCGGGGCCCCTCACAACCTCAATCCGCTCTAGGTCCGAAAGCGGTATCTGCAACTGGTCCCAAAACACACCGGACAGGGTCGAAACATACACGGTGCGCCCGTCCACCATGACGAGCAGAGAATTGGAGTTGCGCCCGTTGAAGCCGCGAATGGAAACCGCTGTGCCGCCATTGATCAGCTGGCCGACCTCCACACCGGGAACCGACCGCAGCAGGTCGGGAATGTTGCTCGATGCGGAATTGCGGATTTCTTCCTGCGTGATGACGTAAACCGCAGCCGCTGAGTCTTCGACATTCTGACGCTTCTTCGCGACGGAGGTCGACTCAATAACCAGCAATTCTTCAAGCGGGGTATTAAGCAGATCGTTGTCTGAAGCCGGGTCTGCGACGGGTGCACTTTCGTCCGAAGGCGTCGCATGGCTCTCGGCACCGTTTTCGGTGGCTCCGCTTTCCAACGCGAAGGCCGGAGTGCTGAAAACGCCAAGCGAAACCGCAGCCGTAGCGAGATGCTTAAAACTCAATTTCATGGTCTTTCCTGAAACAAATCAGGCGGCCTCGATCGACCGCTCCAAATCACTGTCCCCCGCAGTTAGCTGTCGGGGGTTAATTTTCGCGAAATTGCCGCACAACAATCGCAGCTTGTCGAACGTAATCGGCCTTGAAAGCAGGAAGCCTTGCAGCACATCACACCCCATGGATTGCAGAATGCTCTGTTGGGTCTCTGTCTCGACGCCTTCAGCAACCGAGTGAAAACCAAGGCTGTTTGCAAGACTGATTATGCCCTGAACAAGGACAAAGGCATCCGGTGATCCCTCGACCTTCTCCAGCAGCGAACGATCAATCTTTAGCCGGGAGATCGGCAAGGTGATCAGGTTCGCCAGGTTTGAATATCCAGTGCCGAAATCATCAATAGCAACGCTGACGCCGATATCTTTCATCTGATCAAGGCTGCGCGCCGTCATGACCGGATCGCGCATGGCGATGTCCTCGGTAATCTCCAATTGCAGCAGATGCGGAGAACAGCTCCACCGGCTTACACAGCTTCGTACGAGTGAAGGGAACTCGACATTTGCAAGGTCCGAGGGGGATACGTTCGCCGCGATCATCAAAGGCGTGCCAGACCGTTCGAGCTGCGCAATCCGTCTGGTTGTCTCGTGAATGACCCAGCGGCTGAATTCCGCGCTCATATTGCAGCGCGCCATAACGGGCAGAAACTCGCCAGGCGAAATCAGGCCACGCGTTGGGTGACGCCAGCGCACCAGAGCTTCGGCAGAGATGATTTCCATTGTTCGCGCGTCGAACAGAGGTTGGAAATACAGCTCCATCTCCCCGCGTTCGAAGGCCTCTCTGACCTCGATTTCCTCGCGTTCCTGAAGCTTTGCCCGCTCGAAAAGCTGGTCACTGAAAACCTCAAAGTGATTACGCCCTGCGCGTTTGGCTGAATACATCGCCGCGTCGGCTTTGCTGATAAGCTCGTCGCATGTGGTTCCATGATCGGGTGCGAAGGCGATCCCGATGCTTGCTCCGATGGTGACTGACTTATTACCCAACACGATGGGATCAGAAAGGACGCGGTGAATTCGTTTTGCCAAACGCTGGGCGACAGAACCTGAACCGCCATCGCCAAGGAATATCGTGAACTCATCTCCCCCGAATCTGGCTATTTCCACCCGCCTTGATGCTTCCCCCTCACTCGCCGCAGTGCCAAGCTCTACGGCCTTTCGCAGTTTGTCTGCACATGCGACGAGAAGTTGATCACCGATGGCGTGACCGAGAGAGTCATTCACTTTCTTGAAGCCGTTCATATCGATGAACAGGATCGCATGAGGTGAACCGGGCTGCGCATCGATGAGATAGTTCGACACGACCTCGATGAACTGGGAACGGTTTGTAAGACCGGTGAGAGAGTCTGTCTTCGCAAGGTTTTCGAGGACTGCGAGGTCATCCCTTGTGCGAAGTTCTCCCTCACTGGAATTGGCCGCATGCCGAGTGGCTCTGGAGAGGCGCGCAGCATGCCTGTTGGGAAAAATGCTTGGCAGGGGGAAATCGAATGAGTGGCCGGACTGCAGCGCAAACAATGCGATAATCCCGACAATAAATAGGGCGCCAGCAGCGAATGCGCCCAATACGGGGAAAGCTTCAGCGGACGCGGCCAGCACTACAGCAACAGCAAGCCCGAAAAACGCAATCAGAACAGAAGGCGCCAAATGGCCTGCCGCCTTCAAGCGCGCTTTCGCTCCGCGCCCGTCCCGTTTTTCCTGTCTCGATTGCATGTTGGCGCAATCTCAGATGCGGCTGAAAAATCGGTTAACTCAGATACTGTTAAGCTAAGAAATTGCCCGGTCTGAAACCGCCGCTTGACGCAGGGTTTTGCTGCGAAAAAAGCAACGCAGAATCACTGTGGTGGCAACGCTATTGTCCCATCGCCTGTAGTGTCGCGAAAACTCTCAATCATGCGAACGCTAACCTGCTTCCAACAGATCGGTGATTTGCCTATCTTCGAAGCGTGTCACAATCGTCCTCCATCTATGCGCGCAAGGCAATTGCACAGGCCCCGCCTTCGCTTGATCGCGCGCGACTGTTCGCGATGTGCAAGCTGGAACCCGATGCGCCAGCGGACTTGTCGACCATGGTGGCCGAAGCCGATTATGTCAGGCTGCTGGAAACGATTGCTGCCGCCGAAGCAGGCGCGCCGCGCGCTCATATAAAGCTTGGCGCATCCATCCGTTGCGAGGATCTTGGTGCTGTGGGGCTTTCGTGGAAAAGCTCTCCAACCCTGCTCGATGGATGGGACCGGGCACAGCGATTTGTTGGCGTAGTTACTCGTGTCAGGGCCCTTGAGCTGACACGCGGCGAGACTGACACAGAAATCCGTTTCTTGCGCCTCACAGACGAAGGGCCTGTGGGAGCAAAGCTTTCTAATGAGGCGACGTTTGCCTCCTTCACAGCCATTTGCCGCGAAGCATCAGGCCGTCACTTCAAACCGGCCCGCGCGACATGCGCGCATGAATTCATCGGCGACAAGGTTTTCCTTGAAGACTATCTTGGCTGCGAAGTTCAGGATCGCGCCGGTTTCAATGCGGTTGTGATTGAGAATGCCGAACTTGAACGCCCCAACGCTGTTGGTGATGACGCAATTTCCCGCTTTTTCGATCAGCGCATTGAAGAAATGCTCGCCGAGATAAACACGGACATTCCCGTCTCGCTTCGGGTGAAGTCGGAAATTGGCAAAAACCTCTGCGGCGGTGTGCCAAAGTTAAGCGACGTTGCCCGCGCCATCGGGATGAGCGCAAGGACACTGCAACGCAAGCTGAGCGAAGAAAGCGCCGTTTTTCAGGATCTGGTCGACGAAGCGCGCCGAGAGTTGGCAGAACGCCTGCTGCGGACCACGCGCTACCCTCTGGTGGAGATCGCATTTCTGACGGGCTTTGCCGAGCAAAGCGGATTTACACGGGCTTTCAAACGCTGGTCGGGTAAGACACCCCGATCTTACCGTATCGGTGCAGGTCAGACCCGCTGACGCGATCAGCAAAAAGCTTGGCATCGTGAGGCAATAACAACGCGCGGTGGCCGGTTATTGCAGCCTTGTTTCCAGACAAAAGGAACAAGAGATGACCCAAGACACATTGACTGAAAAACTGACCCTCGTGATCGGTGGAACCGGCAAAACCGGTAAGCGCGTTGCCGAACGTCTTGCCGCTAAAGGACAAAAGGTGCGCATCGGTTCACGCAGCTGTGTGCCCGCCTTCGACTGGAACAATGAAAGCGGCTGGGACGCGGCCTTGTCTGGCGTTACCAGCATTTACATCACCTATTCGCCTGATCTCGCCATGCCCGGCGCAACTGACGCGATTACCGCGCTTGTCTGGCGCGCTCAGCTCAATGGTGTGAAACGGCTGGTTTTGCTCTCTGGCCGCGGCGAACCGGAAGCTCAGGCTTGTGAGGCTATTGTTCAGGACAGCGGCCTTGAATGGACGATTGTGAGAGCCAGCTGGTTCAGCCAGAACTTTTCCGAAGGTGCGTTCATCGACATGGTCCTGAACGGGGCCATCACCCTCCCCGCTGGAGCCACTCCAGAACCGTTTGTTGATGCCGATGACATCGCCGATGTGGCAGTCTTGGCCCTAACGGAAGATGGGCATTCCGGACAGGTTTACGAGGTCACAGGGCCTCGGCTGATGACGCTGGGTGATGTTGCTGCCGATCTGTCAGAAGCGATCGGACGCCCGATCGTCTATGTCGATGTGGAGCACGACGGATTCATTCACGAACTGAAAAAATCCGGCGCGCCAAAAGACGTGATCTGGATGCTCGATTATCTGTTTTCGACTGTACTGGACGGCCGCAATGCGTGGTTGGCAGACGGAGTTGAAAGAGCATTGGGCCGACCGCCCAAAGACTTTGCCGACTACGCTCGCGACGTCGCTGCATCGGGCGCCTGGAAAGCCGCCGCCTGACTATCAATGCAACCTCTCCAGGTCAGGAAAGGCGCGCGCGCCGCTTGCCCTTGCTGATGAGAGAGCCTCAATCCTAAACTCGGGACAACAGCACATGTTCAACGATTGGCCTTTGTTTGCCTGCCTCTTTCTCGCTTTATGGAGCGCGATTGTTGGGGGCGTATTCTCGGCATTTTCGGAATTTGTCATGCCAGCCTTGACAAAAACCACCCCTACCTGCGGGATTGAGGCGATCCAGCAGATCAATCGCGATGTGATCGGCACCCAGTTTGTCGCCGGGATCATTCTGATCGCACCGCTTTGCGTAATGTTCGCGGTGTATTGCCTGCTTGCTTACGAGGATATCGTGATCTGGCCGGTCCTTTCCGCTGCAGGCCTCTACTTGCTGAGCGTCTTTGGGATCACGGTTGTGGGCAATGTTCCAATGAACAACCGTCTGGACGCAATGGACAAGAGCGAACGGGCGGCTGCGGCTTACTGGCAAGAATACGGGCGTAATTGGACACGCATGAATCACATCCGGTGCATTGGAAGCATCGGCACATCCTGCCTCATGCTGGCTGGCGCGTTTTCCTTTGTTTGCGCGCCGCAGGCCTGATCCCCATCACCCCCCTAAATCAAAAGAGCAAATTGATATGCGAACTGTCATTCTTCCGATTTCTGCCGTTCTCGCAGCATCTCTGATCTGGGGCTCAATTGTATTCATGGCGCTGGACCAGGGATGGTTGAAAAGCGCGATCGCGCCACAAGGGGAAACTCAGGACTTCATAGCGGCAGCCCGTGAGATCGCCGAAGAACGCAATGGAGGAAACACGACCTTTGTAATGATCGAAGGAGGCCGGAAAGCAGGCGGCTTTGACCTGTCGAAAGGCGAACCCGTAAATGACAAATCCGTGTTTCAAGTGGCCTCAATCAGCAAGTGGCTGACGGCGTGGGGTGTAATGAACTTGGCTGACGACGGCCTCATTGATCTGGACGCACCTGTTAGCGATTACATTTCCAGATGGTCCATTCCAGAGTCCGAATTTGATCCCTCCGGTGTCACAGTCAGGCGTTTATTGAGCCATACGTCTGGCCTCGCAGACGGGCTCGGATATGACGGGTTCTCCAGCCCCGACGAACGTCAGACTATCGAGGCATCTCTGACGCAGGCATCCGACGCATCATCCGGCAAGGATGGCAAGACTGCGCTTGGGGCGCAGCCCGGGTCAGGCTGGAAGTATTCGGGCGGTGGCTACACGCTTTTGCAATTGATGATCGAAGAGGTGTCAGGAGAGCCGTTCCCGGATTACATGCAGGATCGCGTGTTCGGTCCTCTCGGGATGACGCGAACGACATTCGATCACGGACGGGCAATCAAGCTGGGGCTGGCACAGAATTTCGCTGAAGATGGGTCGGTTGAGGATTTTCGCTGGTATACTTCGCTAGCGGCGGCCTCTCTTTTCACGACTTCCGGTGATCTTGCGAAATTCATAGCGGCCCAAACTCCGGCAGCTTCAAACGCGGTCCTGTCCGAACAGGCAATGGCGTTGATGCGGGCTCCTCAAGCGCGAGAGATGGGAGCCGATTTCTGGGGTGTCGGCGTCATGCTTTATGCTCCCAATAATGCCGGAGACTTCATTATAGGTCATGACGGACAAAACGAACCCGCGATCAATGCCGCCGCACGCTTAGATCCTGAAACAGGCGACGGGATTGTGATACTCTCAACAGGCACCCCTTCGCTGGCAACCGATCTCGCAGGAGAGTGGGTGTTCTGGAAAACCGGCAATGTCGACAGCCTGACTTTCCTCAGCAACTTTTCCAGCGCGCTGATAATTTTCGGCATCGGGCTGCTCGCCATCATCCTTTGCGGAGCATTTTGGGCAGTCAAGCGCCGGAATTCGTTACGCCGCGCTCAGGCTTGACCGTTCCGTTCGCATGCCGCACTTACACGGCGTTTTCCCAAATGCCTCTGCTCGACAAAATGAGGGCAATCGGTCACGATCAGCAGTGATGAACCCTGCAGCGAAAATCGCGTCACCCATATGGCCATCAATCGCATGGCTGACGGTCATCCTGGCAGGCTTTATCGGTCCTGTGATTGCAGTGTGGCAGTTCTTGCCTTCGAAAGGAGGGGGCGAGGCCCTTGCAGTGATCGGGCCGATCCTCGCGATAGGCCTGATGGGATCAGGCATTATCGGCGCCGCAGTTGCCGGACGATTATCCGTCGGCATTGTGCTTTCACTGTTGTCGGGCCTGAGCACCATTTTGTTGTCGCTAGCCTTGGACCTCCCGCCTTTATCCGCTCCGCTATCAGCAGGATTGGTCTTCCTGATAGCCAGCATCAGCTTTGCAGCACGCGGCTTTCTATTCTCCCGAAGCATGATGGATAAGGGTTGGTGGATGGCCCTTTTCGTCGTAGCCGGAGAGGCAGCGATATTGATCACCGCGGCTATCTGGCCTGGCCAGCTGCCTGACTGGCTTCTGGCTCTTTTGCCAGCGCAGTGGACCAATATGGCTTTGCATGCGGTTTTGATCGGTGCCAGCGGCGCTACACTTCTTACCACCTTGTTCGCTCTCGCAGCGACGGCTGCGGCGACATTGTCAGTCGCGTTATTGTGGCCGAGACGCTGGCCCTACCTGATCATGTGTTCAACATGGCTGGTATGTTCGGCATTGGTCTGGAATTACGCTGTCGCGGTACATTAAGCCAATGAACGGGCCGACCTGCGAGAAAAGCCTGCAACAACCTGTTTGGTAGCGGAGGAGGGACTTGAACCCCCGACACGCGGATTATGATTCCGCTGCTCTAACCACCTGAGCTACTCCGCCCCATATCCGCATTCAGCGAGGGCTCGCGAGGCATTTTGCCTCAAGCGAGCGGCGCACTTAGAGCGGGTTTGCACGCCGGTCAACCACTTGTGCGCGGCTTTGTGAAATCATTTTCTCATATCGCCGATTTTCCACGAAATGCAGTGCGCTTCACGAGCTCCCACGGGCCGTCTTTGTACAAATGAAGTTCCAATGCCGGAAACTCAAACGGGCCCGACTCCGCTTTGCGAGTTATCTCATGAGCCAGTTCGGCCTGTAGCTCACGTGCGACGCGCTTCGTAACCTTGTTCTGGATGGTGATGTGGGGGCGTGGTTCGTAAAGGTCCTGGTCCGTCAGGCTCCCGTGGAAATGGTCCGCGATCATGGCGCGCAATTCAAGCAACTGCTCGCTCATCAAAGCAATCGCTGTGCCAGTACCAAGATCCATCACGCCGGAAACCGATGCCTGCGGAGGCGAAAATTCGGCCGCCACTTGCGGAATGTAATCCCTCAATTCCTCCAGCAATGATGGCGCGAATGAGTGGAACAATGTAACATGCGCATGAAGGTGATTGCGTTCCGCCGGATAATGAGCGCGACGCAGCGCCTCGGCCCAGGACTGAATATGCGTCGGCAATGCCGCTGTCAGAATAAATGGCCGTGCCACAGAGCGCCTTATTCCATTTCCCCGCGTTCCCGGCGAAGCTGATACCACTTCGCTACATTCGCGTTATGCTCTTCTAGGGTTTCGGCAAAGGCATGCCCGCCCGTGCCGTCTGCCACCATGAACAGGGCGCTGGTTTTGGCGGGATTGAGAACAGCAGCGATACTCTCGCGCCCCGGATTGGTAATCGGTCCAACCGGCAATCCGATGCGCGTATAGGTGTTGTAGCCGTTGACTGCCGCGATCTCCGATTGGCGAATACGGCGGCCCAGGGGCTTACCCTTCGTTATCGGGTAAATGATCGTCGGGTCCGCCTGCAGCAACATGCCTGTCTTTACACGGTTTGAGTACAGCCCGGCCACCATGCGGCGTTCGTCGGCACGGCCCGTTTCTTTCTCGACCACTGACGCAAGGATCAAAGCGTCACGGATCGTCTCAACCGCGATATCCGGCCCACGCTCCGCCCACGCTTCTGCCAGATAGCGGTCCATGGCGCCTTGCATCTGATCGACCAGTGCAGCCCTGCTCTGCCCCCGCTCGAACGAATATGTATCTGGCAATATGGTGCCCTCTGCGGGCACCGGAATTTCACCTGTGAGCAGATCCTGCGCCATCAACCTTTCATGGACAAGGATTGAGGGCATACCTTCAGGGATAGTCACAAACCGTCGGATCACATCGCCGGACTGAAAAGCCTGCAGGATTGCACCCTGATCCATGTCTGGCGTGAGCAAAAACTCGCCGGCCTGAATCGGATCAGCGGACCCGATGAGTTTGGCTCGCAACAAAAAGCCGTCGGCAGAGGCAATCAGCCCTTCTTCTTCCAGCTTGCCAGCCACAGCGCTTAGCGATGATCCCGCCGGTATGACGAAGGGCGTCTCTTCCTCAATCGTCGCAGAGCCGAACGCGGCCCCCGCCCCCATCCAGAGAGCAAGGGCAGCGCAAAGGGCAATCACAAGCCCGACGATGCAGCCGAGCCGCCTCATGCTAATCAATCAACCTTCTGCATGACGAGCGACGCGTTAGTGCCGCCAAATCCGAACGAGTTGTTCAGCACGGCGCGCACTTCGCGCTTTTTCGCCTTCAGAGGAACAAGGTCGATGCCTTCCGTGCCCTCGTCGGGATCGTGCAGGTTCAACGTAGGCGGAACGATGCCGTCGCGCATGGCGAGCACGCAGAACACGGCCTCAACTGCGCCAGCCCCGCCCAGCAGGTGGCCGATCGCGCTTTTCGTGGAACTCATTGAAGCGCCGCTCAGATCATCGCCCAGCACCCGCTTTACAGCGGCAAGCTCAATCGTATCGGCCATTGTGCTGGTGCCGTGCGCGTTGACATAATCGATGTCGCCCGGACCAAGCCCGGCTTTTCTCAGCGCCATTTTCATTGCCAACTCTGCACCCTTGCCTTCGGGATGCGGGGCCGTGACGTGATAGGCATCGCCCGACAGGCCATAGCCGGTTACTTCGGCGTAAATCTTGGCGCCGCGTGCCTTGGCGTGCTCATATTCCTCTAGCACGAGGATGCCAGCGCCCTCACCCATCACAAAGCCTTCGCGCGCCTTATCATACGGACGGCTTGCCTCTGTCGGGCGATCGTTAAATCCGGTGTTCAAAGCGCGAGCCTGCGCAAACCCGGCAATACCGAGCGGGTTGACCGTGCTTTCCGCGCCGCCGGCCAACATGATGTCGGCATCATCCATCGCGATCATGCGAGCCGCATCGCCGATTGAGTGGGCACCCGTTGAACAGGCAGTCACAACGGAATGGTTAGGCCCCATGAAGCCGTATTTGATCTGCACCTGACCGGTGATCAGATTGATCAGGCGACCGTGCACAAAGTGCGGGCTGACCCGTCCGGGGCCGCGTTCGTGAAGGTTGACCGATTCTTTTTCAATGCCCGGAAGACCGCCAATGCCTGCGCCGATGGAGCAGCCGACGCGCTCCTTTTCCTCGTTGCTCAAGTCTGTGAGGCCAGCATCTTCCAGCGCCTGCCCTGCCGCGTCGATTCCATAAACGATGAAGGGATCGACCTGCCGCTGAATCTTGCCATCGACGCGCTTGTCAGCGTCAAAGCCCCATGGGTGATCTTTATCCTTCACCTCACAGGCGATTTTGCACTTCTGATCTTTCGGGTCGAAGCGAGTGATCTGCCCCGCCCCGCTTTCACCCGCGATCAGGTTTTTCCAACTTGTTTCGACATCGCCACCAAGGGGAGTGACGAGGCCAAGTCCGGTTACGACGACACGGCGCATTAAATTCTCCAAAACACTACAGGCCCGAAGGCCCTATTCGGGCTCGGGCCTGCTGGTCAGTCACCTGCCAGAGCAGGCGCTATTAAAGCTGAAATCAGCCTTTGTTGTCTTCGATGAACTTCGTGGCATCGCCGACCGTGCTGATCTTTTCAGCTGCGTCGTCGGGGATTTCCACGCCGAATTCTTCTTCAAACGCCATGACGAGCTCGACGATGTCGAGGCTGTCTGCGCCCAGATCGTCGATGAAGCTTGCGTCCTGGGTAACCTTGTCGCCCTCGACACCGAGATGTTCGACAACAATTTTCTGCACGCGGTCGGCAGTATCGCTCATAATGATCCCTCTTGGATTGGGGTTTCGAATTTCGCTTCTCGCCCTAAAGATCGGTTCAGATTAGCGCAAGTCAAGATAGCGTTTCGAGATTTAGGTCCACAGTTTGATGGATAAAGTCCTGTCGGCTGGCGATAGAGCCTCCTTAACGAGCCCCTCATTTATCCCATATCCATCAAACACTTACACGGACTCCCAAGGGTGACATCGCCTTACCTTATCCCGATCCACCTCAGGCAGAACAGGACCCGAATAAACGCGGATTTCCGGGTTTGCGCGATTCAATCAGGCTTAAGCTTGCGCATTTTTCACCGATTTGCGCACCACAATCATCAAGCCTGACTGCGGGACAAGTGCCTATTCAGGGCTCCGAAACACCATTCCTAGCCTCGATCTGTATCAGCCCGCGCTCATGCTCACGAAGACGGATAAGCCCCCGTGTCGGGTAATCGCGACCCGGACTTTGATCGAGCGCACGCTCATAATACTGTGCTGACAGTTCAAGTTTTCCCTCCGCCTCTTCACAAAGGCCGATATTGTAAAGCAGTGAGACTTGCCGCGGGTTACGTGGCTCCATTTCCCTGAAGGAAAGACAGGCGCCAAATGCGTCATTGTCAGTCAATTTCACTGCGGCGCGAAAGGCATTTCGGTCTGACTTTGCCAAGTCTTTCCGGCTTTCCATGACACGAACCGCCACAGTCCGCTCATCGGGAACCAGATCACGTCGAACCTCGAAGGCGAGATCGTCGATAAGCGCGTCAATCTGAGAAATCGCAGAAGGAATCGTGTCATCATCCCGGCAATAGCGGACGCTTTTCGACTGTGATTGCTGCCGACTATACAAGCGGCGCCCATCCGCATCGACAAGCGATATTCGCGGGATTAGCAATGTATCCAATTGCCAGCAGGCGATCCTCACCTCCTCGCGTCTGACGCATTTCTTATTGTCATCACGCTCAACACATTCTTTGACAATTCGTGGCTGCACGCGGCGTTCGGTCACTTCGGTCCGGACACTTCCCCGCAGAGCTGCATCGGGAACCTCACCCGCATTGCTCCCGAATGAAGAGCTTGTGAAACGGAACCACGGCTGGCCTTCGACAATTGCCGATCCGAGCCTGTCCGTAATCGCAATAAGAGCATCCGGGCCGGCGTCACCGCCGAACGGTTCTGTCACAATCCGTTCGACATTGCCGGGCAAATCGGCGCGCGAGGCGTAGACACCCGACACGTCGATGGTCTCAGCGCTCGCGCAGGCGGTCCATGCCATAGCCATCACCGCAATCGCGCCAGACCTGATTGCAGCTAAAGCGTTATTTTTCATCGTTGCCATGGCCCCACATATTCAACTTCATTTGCCGAGACCATTCGTGCGGGCTTTCGCGTTTATGGCAAGTGAATAGTGGACCTAGCCAACGGGTCTTGAGGTGCTGACAGCCTGAAACGCTGCCAGCACAGCAAGACTGCGCCGCACTTGGATGTGCAACCAAGAGTACCGCCCCAAAGCGGGAGGCTTTGAGGAACGGGTAAATTTGGAGCATAGAAAGGCTATCCAGGAGATAGCCCTCAGCCGTTTCAGCCTTCGCTTTGACCGGTTGGTTTCTTCGGCGGCTCTACGACACGCAGATGCAATTCGCGCAGCTGCGCAGGCTCAGGCTTGCTGGGCGCGTTCATCAGCAGATCTTCTGCCTTCTGGTTCATCGGGAACAGTGTCACTTCGCGAAGGTTCTTCGCCCCGCACAGCAGCATCACGATCCGGTCAACGCCAGCGGCCATGCCGCCATGCGGCGGGGCACCGTATTGGAACGCACGGTACATGCCGCCGAACTGTTCCTCGACGTCAGACTTGGACAGACCGACGATTTCGAATGCCTTCACCATCGTTTCCGGTTTGTGGTTACGGATCGACCCAGAGGCAATTTCAAAGCCGTTGCAGACCAGATCGTACTGGTATGCGTTGATTTCCAGCGGGTCCTTGCTTTCCAGTGCTTCAAGCTCACCCTGAGGCATGGAGAACGGGTTGTGGCTGAAATCGACTTTCTTCGCATCTTCGTCATATTCGTAGAACGGGAAGTCGATGATCCACGCAAACTCAAACCGGTCTGTGTCGATCAGGTCCAGTTGCTCGCCAACTTCGATGCGGGCAGCACCGGCAAGCTTCGCTGCGTCTGATTCCTTGCCAGCGGCAAAGAACAGGCCGTCATTCTCACCCAGCCCAAGCTCGGCATACAGCTCTGCCATGCGATCCGGACCGTGGTTCTTGGCGATAGGCCCGCCAAATTCGCCGCCTTTGCGGGTGACATAACCAAGTCCGGCATAACCTTCCTTGCGTGCCCAGTTGTTCATGTCGTCGAAGAACTTGCGGCTCTTCTCGTGTGTGTTGGGCGCAGGGATCACGCGCACGACACCGCCACCACCGACAATCTTTTCAAACAGGCCGAAGCCCGATTTTTCAAAGTGGCTCGTCACATCGCTGATGATCAGCGGGTTGCGCAGGTCAGGCTTGTCATTGCCGTATTTCAGCATCGCTTCGGCGTAGGGGATGCGTGGGAAGCTGCCTGACGGGGTAACAGGCTTGCCGTCGGCGAATGCCTCAAACACGCCATGCATCACCGGTTCCATCGTCTCCCAGACTTCTTCCTGCGTGACAAAGCTCATTTCAAGGTCGAGCTGGTAAAACTCACCCGGCAGACGGTCTGCTCGGGGGTCTTCGTCGCGGAAGCATGGTGCGATCTGGAAATAGCGGTCGAATCCGGCAACCATCAGCAGCTGCTTATACTGTTGCGGCGCCTGCGGCAGAGCATAGAACTGGCCCGCATGGAGGCGGCTGGGCACGAGAAAGTCGCGCGCGCCTTCGGGGCTGGATGCCGTCAGAATGGGTGTCGAAAACTCGTTGAAGCCGACAGCGTTCATGCGCTGACGGATGTCAGCCACGATCTGGGTGCGCTTCATCAGGTTTGCGTGCAGAGTCTCCCGCCGCAAATCGAGGAAGCGGTACTTAAGGCGGATATCCTCAGGGTATTCCTGTTCACCGGCGACCGGCATCGGCAGTTCTTCTGCCGCGCTCTGGACTGTGATTGCGCGGGCGAAAATCTCGATTTCGCCGGTGGGCAGATCCTTGTTCACTGTCGCAGGCGTGCGCGCCTTCACATCGCCATCAATCGTGATGACGCTTTCCGGGCGCAGTTTTTCAAGAACCGGCAGTGCGGGGCTGTCTTCGTCGGCGACGATCTGCGTGATGCCGTAATGGTCGCGCAGGTCGATAAACAAAACGCCGCCATGATCGCGCTTGCGGTGCATCCAGCCTGACAGGCGGACGCTCTCACCGACATTGGCGGCGGAAAGCTGGGCACAAGTGTGACTACGGTAGAGGTGCATCTAAACTCTTGTCCTGTTCGAAGGTATGGCGCAAAGGGCGCAACAGACGCGCTGCAACAAGCAGTCGCGCATTTACGGCGCGCTAACAGGGCAAGCGTACCCTTTTGTCAAGGGAAGCGGCAATGTAAGCGCACCATTGGGAGGAAACCCGCGGGCGGCACTCCGCTCACACGCAAGAAGAAGATATGAAGATTCACGACCTAATCACGACCTCAGACGCTCTCGCCGAATTGTGTGAGCGCCTCGCGAAATCCGACTTTGTCACTGTCGATACGGAGTTCATGCGCGAGAACACCTATTGGCCTGAACTGTGTCTGGTGCAGATTGCCAACACCGAAGAAGCCGCCGCGATTGATCCGCTGGCTGACGGGATTGACCTGACCCCGCTGCTGCACCTGTTGACCGAAAACGATGACGTTCTGAAAGTCTTCCATGCGGGCGGACAGGATGTGGAGATTATCGTCAACATGACCGGCAAGACACCCAGCCCGGTCTTCGACACGCAAATCGCGATGATGGCGATCAGTCAGTCCGAACAGATCGGCTATGCCAATTTGGTCGAAACATGGTCAGGCATCCAGATCGACAAAGGCGCGCGCTTTACTGACTGGAGCCGCCGCCCATTGACCGAACGGCAGATCGAATATGCGATTGGCGACGTCACGCATCTCTCCGAAATCTTCCCCAAGATTCTCAAAAAACTGATCAAGACCGGCCGTGGCGATTGGCTGGATGCGGAAATGGAGAAACTTTCCGACCTTTCGAATTACCTGATTGATCCGGATACTTCCTGGAAGCGCATCCGTTCGCCGGGCCGCAATCCGCAGGTTCTTGGCCGATTGAAAGCTCTTGCCGCGTGGCGCGAAGGCGAAGCCCAGCATAAAAATATTCCGCGCGGGCGGATCATGCGGGACGAAACATTGGCCGATATCGCGTCGCACCCGCCCAAGCAGCAGAAAGACCTCGCGAAGGTCCGCGGGCTTTCGGCCGCGTGGAAAGACAACGACATCGGCAAGCGCATGATGAAAGTCGTCGCTGAGGCCGAACCGCTGCCGAAATCCGAAATGCCGGAAAAGATGAAGCGCGGTGCACCGCTCGGCAAAGAGGGCGCGCTTGTGGCCGACCTGCTCAAACTGCTGCTCAAAATCCGTGCCCGCGAGATTGATGTCGCTGCGCGCCTGCTGACCCGCGCCGACGAAATGGAAGCACTTGCTGCCGGAGTGCGTGATCTCAAAGTGCTGAAGGGCTGGCGATACGAAGTGTTTGGCCGTGATGCACTGGAACTGGTCGAAGGCCGTCTGGCTTTTGCGGTTCAGAACGGAAAGCTCGCAATGGCTCATATCGACGATATGCAGGCCGGCATGGAAGACGCTCTGGCAGCGGAGTGAGCCTGAATTGAGCACCTACCTCCCCACCATCAAGCAGTTGCAATATCTTGTCGCACTGCACGAAACCAAGCATTTCGGGCGTGCAGCCGATGCCAGCTTCGTTTCGCAGTCGACACTTTCGGCTGGCATTCGCGAACTGGAATCACTGCTTGGCGTAACATTGGTGGAACGTTCGCGGCGGGTGGTGCGGTTTACCTCGCTCGGTGAACAAGTTGTTGCGAAAGCCAACCGCCTGCTGAGAGAGGCGGAGGAACTTTCCGATCTGGTACAGGCGGCAGGCAAACCGCTATCAGGCCAGCTCCGCATGAGCGTGATCCCGACAATTGCCCCGTTCGTGATACCAACGCTATTGCCCCGCCTGCGGAACGAGCGCCCCGATTTGCAACTGATGCTGCGCGAAGAAACCAGTCAGCACGCGATGGAGTCACTCAACCACGGTCGAAGCGATTGTGTGCTACTGGCGCTGCCCTTTGACACGGGGGATGCCGAAATCGAGCATATCGCCGATGATCGGCTGTTCGTGGCCTTTCCAAAGGACGATCCGCGCGATCCTCCGGCACAGATCCCGCCAGACATGATTGATCAGGGCCGCTTGCTATTGCTTGAAGATGGCCACTGCCTTCGCGAACACGCGCTCGCTGCGTGCAATCGTTCTGAATTGCGGGCCAGCGCCAGCATGATCGGCACCAGCCTTCATACCCTTGTTCAGATGGTCAACAACGATCTGGGCCTGACAATGCTGCCGGAAATGGCGGTTACCGCAGGTATTCTTGATGCTACCGATGTCGTGGCGCGCCCGGTGCAGAGCGAGACTGCCAAGCGCGAAGTCGTGCTGGCATGGCGAAAGAACTCTCCTCGCGAGAGCGATTTCCGCCTTCTCGCCGAAGAATTGCGCGCTGGATAATAAAAGGGCGAGCCACCACTGGCCCGCCCTTCCCTAGAATCTAAAGCATCTGGCTTAGAGGCCGTCGGCGCTTTTGCTGACCAGAATATTGACGGCCACACGACGGTTCTGCGCTTTGCCGTATGCGGTGTTGTTGTCGGCCACCGGATCGGCTTCTGCCATTCCGGTCGGCGACAGCATACGCCAAGGCTTCCACTTACACTGCTGCTGCAGGTAATTCACCACGCTTGAGGCACGTTTTTCACTCAGGCGCTGGTTCACTTCCTGACTGCCGGTGGAATCCGTATAGCCGACCACCAGAAGCAGGGCGTTGTTCGTGCCTTCAGCCTGCGCCGCGACATTGCACAGCGCGCCGCGCGCCTCGGGCGAAAGGTTCGAACGGCCGGTGTCAAAATAGACATTGGTGACACCGGTCACCGCGTAATTGTCGATGTCACCGAAGCGGCCGCGTAGTGCTTCTGTTGCCGCTTCGTTTGCAGCAATGCCGGCCTCATTTGCGGCAAACCGCTGGTTGGTGCCGGTCTGGATCATGCGAGCCATTTTGAGGTCCTTGCTCTTCATCTTGACTTCAGTCGCGACGAGACGGCCATTCCATTCAACGGTTTCAATCTCGACGGGAATGCCGTTTACAAGCTGATCCTGAGTAAGCGCTGCCTTGGACAGGCCGAGGAAACCGCCCGAGGACTTGATCTGCGTTCCGGCGCTAAGCGTCACGACGGTTTTCTCACCGCCGGGCGACGTCACCTGAACTTTCTCGGCATTGCGGGCCGAAACAAAGCCATCCACGTCCGGGCCTTCTGGCAGACCTTCAAGATCGGACGGAGCCGAACCATAGACGGTGGTCAGTACTTCACCGCCATACGGCTCTTCACCGGCGGGGGCCTGTTCCTGCGCAGCAACTGCGACCGGTGCTGTCGCTGCAAGCAGTGCGGTAAGGCCTACAGCCTTCGCAGTGTTGAAACGGGTTTTCATTTTATTCTCCTTAGCGATACCCCACGATCGCTCCGCATATTTAGGGGGCATGGGTTACGACCGCGTTGACGTGGCACGTGCCAGCCCAGCCTGTCGCGTAGATTAACACAGATCGCAGAAAACCCAATTTCGCGGGTCGTTTGAGCGAGGCTTGCGATGAACCGTTTACAAGTGAGGCAGGAAAAAGGCGCTGACCGAATGGCAAGGGACACCGGGAATCGAATGCAGCCCCGCGTCAGTCCATATGCTTCAGGCCAACCCTCAGATAATCCCAGCCGGTGATGCACGTCAGAACTGCCGCTGTCCAAAGCGTGGTGAGCCCGACCACATGCGCCCAGCTTTCAGCGACAGTCTTGCATTGATCGCCAAGCTCCTGACACGGCTGACCATGCAAGGCACCGCCACCAATCAAGGCGCCAAGTGCGATCAGCTGAAACGTGGTCTTCCACTTGGCAAGCTTTGAAACCGGAACGGAAACCTGAATTCCGCCCAAAAACTCGCGCAAGCCTGACACGGCTATCTCGCGCATCAGAATTATCAGACCCGCCACGACGTGGAAATCTCCCACATAGGGGCCGCGAAGATATCCCTGCGCGGTCAGGACGAGGATGATGGTCGCAACCATGATTTTATCGGCAATCGGATCAAGAAATATGCCCAGCTTGGAAACGGTTCCCTGCGCACGGGCAAGATAACCATCGAAGAAATCGGTGATCGCAATCAGGCAGTACAGCACGAAGCCGATCGCGTAACCCAGCGCCCAATGCGGCCACCACAGGAAAAACGCCAGCAGCGGCAAAGCGAGTATGCGGCTAAGCGTGAGGATGTTCGGCAAGGTCAGCATCGTTTGATCCCTCTAGCGCTTCACTTCGCCGCGCAAAAGACTCATGGGCAATTCCATTAACGCATTCGTGTAAAATAGCAGGCAAGGCTTGTGCCGCTCACCCATGTCGCTATGTCAGCGGCACTCCGGATGGGGCGAACGCCTCGCCATGAATTGAGCATATGACCACTTCGACAGACCTCATGCGCCAGAAGCGCTTTCTGCCCCTGATGGTCACGCAATTCTTCAATGCGTTCAATGACAACCTGTACAAGACCGCGCTGGTTCTGTTCGTCGTTTATTACGTCTACAACGACGAAAAACAGGAAGCGATGTTCAGCGGCATCGCGTCGCTTTTGTTCATCCTGCCATTCGTATTGTTCTCCGCCCTTGCAGGGCAATTGGCAGACACCCACGACAAAGCGGCGATCATCCGAAGGGTGAAGCTGTGCGAGATAGGCTGGGCCACATTGGGCGCCATCGGGCTGTTCATGGCGTGGCAGGGCATCGCAGTCAGCACCGTTGCCATCCCCCTTTTGCTGGCTGTCGTGTTTCTTGCCGCGGTGCAGTCCTCGTTTCTGGGACCGATCAAATACGCGATATTGCCCCAGCACCTCAAGAAAGAGGAAGTGCTATCAGGCACCGGCCTGATCGAAGCGGGCACTTACATCGCGATTTTGCTCGGCACTATCCTGGCCGGATTCATGATCGAGCATATCGAATGGATCATCGCCCTGATCATTGTGACGGCCTTTACAGGTTATCTGGTTAGTCGTTGGGTTCCCGATGCGCCTCCACATGAAGAGCAGGAAGTGCATTTTCCGGTCCTCGAACCCTACGCGGCAAAGGTTCGCAATCCGGCTCTGCGCTGGCTCGGTTTCATCCCTGTCGCGATTGCAGATCAAATCGTGATGAGTTGGCGCCTGATCCGCAAGACGCAGGACAACCGCGAAATCTGGCTGGCGATTGTGGCCATTTCGTTTTTCTGGACTATCGGCGCTGTGCTGTTCATCCAGTTCCCCCCGCTTGCCAAGAACCAGCTTTTGGCGACGCCAGAAGTCGCGAGCCTGTTTCTAGTTATTTTCTCAATTGGCATTGCGATCGGCTCTGTTGCGATCAATGCCCTGCTGAAAGGCGACGTATCAGCCCGCTATGCACCGATCAGCGTTGTCGTGATGGGCGTTTTCCTGCTCGCCTTTTACTTCATATCGCGGGCATGGATCCCTAATGAAGCGGGTGAATTGCTGCCGATAGGTCAATGGCTGCTTGAACCGCTGGCAATCCCTATTTCCCTTGTGCTGCTGGGAATCTCCACTGCGGGCGGGATGTTTGTGGTGCCGCTTTACGCATTTCTTACCACGCGCTGCGCGCCCGATGCCGCATCGCGCACAATTGCAGCCAACAACATCGTCAATTCTGTATCAATGGTGTTAGGTTCTGCCATTGCGATCGGTCTGACAGCGCTGGGGATCCCGGTCGCAGAACAATTGCTGCTGGCCGCAGCGATGACGGTGATTTCGGCTTGGCTGGGCAGGAAACTGTATTCCGCCGAAAGCGATGCGAAGGCCACCCGCAACGGCGCAGAGGGCTGACATCCCGCCTATGGCATGATGCCAATGGTCAGATAATAAACGCCAATATCGCGACCGTGGCGGCAAAATACACACTCGCAAAACCGCGAACGTCTTCCATAGTCAGCCGCCAAAGGCTTTCTGCCGGAATATCGTGCAGGTCCCGCTTCACATGCGGCGGCAAGCTGGCGCGAAAGGAATGACCAGCGCTTTCATCGGTCAGAACCAGACTTCGCCGACGTTTCCGGCCCGCATTATCATTATCATGCGGGAGAACGCCCTTCTCGAATGGGCGGGCGATAAGGTCGCTGGTAAGGCTGGCGGTCTTCATGGCTCAAGGTGTTAACACTTTCTTAACTTCTTGCCATCGGGCCTCTTTCCCCTGTCGCACATCGGGACAGTTAGGGGTGGTTTACGCCCCTGCGCGCGGCTACAGGCGCGTTAGGGACGGGAGAGATTGAGATGACGCAAGACGTGCAAAGCGCGGCAGAATTGCTGGTTGACTGTCTGGCGAATGAAGGGGTTGAGCGCCTTTTTACAGTACCGGGGGAAAGCTTCCTCGCGGTTCTCGATGCGCTACACGAACGATCTGAAATTGAGACGATCACCTGTCGGCAGGAAGGCGGCGCTGCGTTCATGGCATGCGCAGATGGTGCGATGAATGCTGCCGGTTCCGGCGTTCCGGGTATCGCTTTCGTCACGCGCGGCCCCGGTGCCACCAATGCCAGCATCGGCGTGCATGTCGCACATCAGGATTCGCAGCCAATGATCCTGTTTGTCGGCGATGTTGCGCGGGGAATGCGCGATCGGGAAGGTTTTCAGGAAGTAGACTTCGCCGCGTTCTTCGGCCCGATCTGCAAATGGTCGGCACGCATTGATGACCCTGCGCGCATTCCGGAATATCTTTCACGCGCCTTTGCCGTTGCCAAGAACGGTCGGCCCGGCCCGGTGGTGATCGCCTTGCCCGAAGACATGTTGTGCGATGTTGTCCCGTCAACGCTGGTGCCCCGCCCAGCTTTGCCACGCGCTGCGCAAGCCGTGTGTCCCGATGCGATGCAGGCGATGATCGCCATGATCGCAGATGCAGCCAGCCCTGTCGCAATTATCGGAGGAGCTGGCTGGAATACGAAAGCGCGGGAGCACTTCCAGCTTTTCGCCGAGCGGATCGGCCTTCCAGTTGCCACCGCGTTCCGCAGACAAGACGCAATCGGCCCCTCATCGCCCGTTTATGCAGGCAATCTTGGTTATGGGCCGAACCCCAAGTTGGTCGAGCGGGTGAAGCAGGCCGATCTGATCGTAGCGGTAGGCGCGCGTCTGGGTGAAGCCACCACCGATAGCTACACCGTCCCGACAATCGAGCACCCCGATCAAAAGCTGATCCATATCCATCCCGATCCGGAAGAACTGGGGCGCGTTTACAGGACCGATCTCGCCCTTGCCTGCGCGGTGGATGAGTTTGCGGAAGCAGCGGCACTTTGGGAAGACGAGGCGATCATTCCCTTCGATGCAGGTGCGCAAGCTCACAAGGAGTGGGAGGAATGGGCAACGCATACCCCGGTCGACAAAGCGCCCGCTCTCGACATGGCGGCCTGCGTCACCTTGATGCGCGATACCCTGCCCGCAGACACGATTATAGCGAATGGAGCTGGTAACTTCGCTGGTTGGTGGCACCGGTACTGGCGTTATGCCGGCTACCCCAGCCAGCTTGCACCGACAGCGGGCGCGATGGGATATGGCGTTCCGGCAGCTATCGCAGCAGCTCTTCGCTATCCTGAAAGGACAGTGTGCGCTGTCGCAGGCGATGGTGATTTCATGATGAACGGGCAAGAACTGGCCACCGCTGCGCAGTATGGCGCAAACTTGCTCGTATTGGTGGTCGACAATGGCGCCTATGGCACAATCCGCATGCATCAGGAGCGCGAATATCCCGGTCGAGTGTCCGCAACGCGGCTATCCAATCCCGATTTCGGAACCCTTGGCGCAGCCTATGGAGCCTGGAGCGAGCGGGTGGAGACTACGGACGAATTCCGTTCCGCCCTTGTTGAGGCAAAGGGTAGGTCCGGCCTTCGCCTGATTCACATGGTGATTGACGTGGAACAACTCGCAGCAAGCGGCGCCACAGTCAGCGGACTGCGCGCAAAGGCGAAGTAGACATCTAACTTTCAGCCATCTCGCAAATGATCTGCCATTCTTCGGCGGAGATTTTCGCAACCGAAAGGCGCGACAAGCGGACCAGCTCACAATCGGCAAGCTTTGGTTCCGCCTTGATCTGTTTCAGGCTGACGGGACGTTCAAATTTGCGTTTGGGCTTGATCTTAACGGCAGCCCACTTGCCTGTTTCATCAGTCGGATCGCAGATGCCTGCCACGGAAATCTCAGCAATTCCGACGATCTCAAGCCCTTCGCGAGAGTGGTAGAAGAATGCTTCATCCCCCACTTCCATAGCGGCAAGATTGTTCTTTGCGAGGTGATTGCGAACCCCGTCCCACACGCCTTCTTCCTCAGCGACCAAATCATCCCAACTATATTTGAAGGGTTCCGATTTCATCAGCCAATAATTCGGACGGTCACTGGTCATTACTGGTTTCTCCGTTTCTCCAGGCGCGATTGGGCGCATAACCGCACTCGCATAAACTGATCGAGACTTTTCACCGATAGGCTTTTTAGAGCCGAGTTAACCCAATTTTCAGTCCGATATCGGAAACGAACCCTTAGCAGTGTGAGTAAGAGGCGTGCGAGATATTCGCGCGACACGCGAATTGGCAAATGAAGATCAAAACAAGAAGTATGGATCAGCGGAGCGTGACCTTGTCGCGCTCGGCATCGCAACGGCGGCTATCATCTTGTTTGTGGGAACCGGCGGCACCGTTCTTCCCGAGGTTTTCCGGTCTGCCCTCTATGGCGAGGAATCACCCAATGTCCTGCTCGTCAACGCCCTGCTTCTCAATATCGCATTGATCGTATTTGGCTGGCGTCGATACCGCCAGCTCCGCAAAGAGATCGAGACACGTCTCGAAGCTGAGCAGCAAGCTCGTGAACTGTCCGAGATCGACCCGCTAACCGGCTGTCTCAACCGCCGCAGCATGACGCAGCGATCAAATGATCTGCGCGCACGGGCGACGGACCGGGGTGAAGCCGTTGCCTATGTGATGGTTGATCTCGATAACTTCAAACAGATCAATGACATGCAGGGCCATTCAACCGGAGACAAAGTTCTCACCACCTTGGCAAGGCGCCTTCGTGAAGCGCTTCCGGATGATGCCTGTATTGCCCGGCTTGGCGGCGACGAATTCGCATTTGCCATGCCTTATGACCCGGCGATGCCCAATCGCGTCGATGATCAGGTCATCCGGCTCTACGAAGCTATGTCGACCCCGTTTGAGACGGATAACGGATCGACGGAAGTTACCATGTCGATCGGCATCGCAACCAATTATGACGACGACGGCTTCAACCCGCTTTTGTCCGATTCCACAGAGCTGATGCACAAAGCCGACATCGCGATGTACCATGCGAAAAAGCAGGGAAAGAACCGCTTTTTCTGGTTCGAACCCAGCATGGAAAGCGAACTGCGCTTCCGCAATGAACTGGAAGCAGGCATCCGCCATGGCCTGAACAAAGGCGAATTTATCCCGTATTACGAACAGCAGATCGACATCGAAAGCGGCAGGATTGTCGGCTTCGAAATGCTGGCGCGCTGGAAATCTCCGCAGCTTGGTATCGTAAGTCCTGAAATCTTCATTCCGATTGCCGAAGAGATTGGTGTCATCGGGGATTTGTCTGAACAGCTGATGGAACGCGCATTTGACGATGCTGCTGAGTGGGACGATGGCATCACGCTTTCGATCAACATTTCACCCGTACAGCTGCGCGATCCCTGGTTTGCGCAAAAGCTGCTTAAGCTGCTGGTAAAAAAGAACTTCCCTGCCCAGCGCCTGGATATCGAAATCACTGAAAGCTGCCTGCATGACAATGTCGGCATGGTCCGCTCGATGATTGAAAGCCTGCGCAACCAGGGTGTTCGCATCAGCCTTGATGATTTCGGGACCGGCTATTCCAGCCTTGAACAACTGCGCTCGCTACCATTTGACCGGCTCAAGATTGATCGCAGCTTTATCAGCGAGCTTGCCAATCCTGATGGCCGTTCGCGAATTGTGGATGCTATCGTGTCGCTTGGTCGGGGGCTTGATATGCCGATCACAGCCGAAGGAATTGAGGACGAACAGATCCTGGCCGCATTGAAAGGCATGGGTGATCTGAAAGGTCAGGGATATCTTTATGGCAAGCCTGAGCCGGCAGAAGCGGTAAAGGCACGGCTGGCCAATCACGGGCTGTTGTCGGGCGTCCAGTCTGGCGATGAACAGACTGTTGAACCTGTCCTGCGCGCCGACGTTGAAAACATTCTGCGCCGCGTTTCTCACTAAGGTTCTTAGTCGCCAGCGAAGTCTCGCACTTTACGCAAGGCTGCGGGGTGCATAGATGCGCAATTCGAAATGCGCGTTCCGTTTATCAAGATGCATGGCCTGGGCAATGACTTCATCGTGCTGGATGCGCGAGGGGACGCCCTGCCCGCTCCGATGAACAGCGCTATCGCCCGCGCGCTTGCCGATAGGCGAGAGGGGATCGGCTGTGACCAGTTGATTGTACTGGAGCCCAGCGATGCAAGCGATTTTCGAATGCTTATCTTCAATTCGGATGGCAGCGAAGTCGAATCCTGCGGAAACGCGTCGCGTGCAGTCGCCCTTCTCCACGGGCAACCGGCAAAGGTGGAAACCGGCGGTGGCATCATTGCGATGGAGCCCGACGAAAGCGGCGCCAGCGTTGATATGGGCGCGCCCCGGTTTGAGTGGGACGCGATCCCGCTCGAATATGCGGTGGACACCGCACATATGCCAGTGGCTTGGGAAGAGCTGAGCGATCCGTTTGCCGTGAATGTCGGCAATCCCCACGTAATCTTCTTCACTGAAGATGCTGATGCAGTGGACCTGAGAACTCTTGGGCCGCAGATAGAGACCGATGCGCTTTTCCCCAACGCGATCAACGTAAATGTCGCGAGCGTGGCGGGGCCGGATCACCTCAAACTGCATGTATGGGAACGCGGCGCAGGCCTGACGCGGGCCTGCGGTACCGGCGCGTGCGCAACGGCTGTCGCGGCTATCAGCAGGGGGCTTGTAAAGGGGCCGGTGCGCGTCACCTTGCCCGGCGGCGACTTGGTGATTGACTGGGCACGAGGTGGGTCAATCCGCATGAGCGGCCCTGCAACAGAGGCATTTCGCGGTGACTTCGAATGGGAGGATTACGCATGACTGCGTCCCCTTCCCTAAAACCCGAAGTAATCTCGCTCGGTTGCCGGTTGAACATCGCCGAAAGCGAGCGGATGAAGGCGATGCTTTCGGACGCCGGTGATGTCGTTGTCGTCAATTCCTGCGCTGTCACCACGGAAGCGGTGCGCCAGACGCGCCAAGCCATCCGGCGCGCACGGCGCGACAGGCCTGATGCACGGCTGATCGTAACGGGCTGTGCGGCGGATATCGAACGCGAAGCCATTGCCTCCATGCCCGAAGTCGACGGGCTTATAGCAAACGAGGCAAAGCTTGACCCGCGCGCGTGGAATGCGCCCATTGCTGAAGCTCCACCACCGCCAACGCGAACGCGCGCATTTATCGGAGTGCAGAACGGGTGCGATCACGCCTGCACATTCTGCATTATTCCCCAAGGGCGCGGGAAAAGTCGTTCGCTTCCGGTTGCCGATGTTCTGCGCGAGGTCGCGCATCATCTCGACCTTGGCGCGAAAGAAATCGTCCTAACCGGTGTCGACCTGACCAGCTGGGGGCAGGATATGCCTGATACGCCGGGTCTTGGCACACTGGTTGCTGCGATCCTTGATGCGTTCGGCGAACTCAAGCGTGTGCGACTGTCTTCGGTTGACGGGGTAGAGATTGACCCGCAACTGTTTGATCTTATTGCGCATGATGAACGCGTGATGCCGCATCTGCACCTCTCGCTTCAGCACGGCGCGGACCTTATCCTGAAACGCATGAAGCGGCGCCACCTTCGCAGTGATGCAATCGACCTTGTCCAACGTTTGAAAGCGGCACGTCCGGCAATCGCGGTGGGTGCTGATCTGATCGCTGGTTTTCCGACGGAAACCGAAGAGCATCATGCTGAAAACCTTTCGATTATCGAGGAACTCGACATAGTTCACGGCCATATCTTTCCGTACTCGCCCCGTCCGGGCACTCCGGCAGAACGCATGCCACAAATAGACAGAGCAATAGTCAAATCGCGCGCGGCCGAATTGCGGACGGCTGTCGCAAAGCAGCGGAACAACTGGCTAGACAGCCTTGTGGGCGAAACCCTGCCCGTCCTCGCCGAACGCGACGGCACGGGCTATGCCCCCTCCTATGCGCGCGTGCAGTTGCCTGCGGGCTCGGTTGCGGGCGAAGTGGTCGATGTGACCGTCACCGCGCATGAAGGGGGGCTTTTGCGATGAGCGAGACTGACAGCACATCTGACGGTTCCTGGAGCGAAAAGCTGCTGGGAGGCTTTCGCAAAACCTCCGAACGCCTGACTGAAAACCTCTCTGGCCTGACCGGCGGAGGCAAGCTTTCCGAGGCGACCCTAGACGATATCGAGGACGCCCTAATCGTATCCGACCTGGGGCCTAAAGCCGCCGGGCGCATTCGAGACCGCCTCTCGCAAAAGACTTTCGGCGCTGAAATAACGCAGCGCGAACTGAAAGAAGCGGTGGCCGAAGAAATCGCCGAAATTTTGCGCCCTGTTGCCAAGCCGCTTGAAGTGACAGCATTCCCCAGGCCGCAAGTGATACTGGTGATCGGCGTAAACGGTTCGGGGAAGACAACGACCATCGCAAAACTCGCTCATCTGTTTCAAGAGGACGATTACGGCGTTCTTCTGGCGGCGGGCGATACATTCCGCGCGGCGGCTATCGGTCAGCTGGCCACTTGGGCTGGCCGGATCGGTGTTGATATTGTTCGCGGGCCGGAAGGCGGAGATCCTGCCAGTATCGTATTCGATGCGGTAAAGCAGGCAACGGATACCGGCATTGATGCACTGGTGGTCGACACTGCTGGCCGTCTACAGAACAAGCGCGAACTTATGGACGAGCTCGCCAAAATCCGCCGCGTTCTGGGTCGCCTGAACGAAGAGGCTCCGCATGATGTTGTGCTGGTCCTTGATGCGACCAATGGGCAGAATGCTCTCAGCCAGATTGATGTTTTTCAGGAAGTCGCGGGCGTCACCGGCCTTATCATGACGAAGCTGGACGGTACGGCGCGTGGCGGGGTGCTGGTTGCAGCGGCAGAACAATATGGTCTTCCCATCCACGCCATCGGGGTGGGTGAGAAAATGGAAGACCTGCGCCCGTTCGATCCTGATCTGGTCGCGCGCGTAATTGCAGGGGTCGCATAGTGGCTGAGGAAAAAAGCGAGGCGAAGAAGGCAGCCTCTGGCTGGATCAGCACTGCGGTCGACTACGGGCCGTTGCTGATTTTCCTTGGCGTGTATTTCTACAACGCGCCGGACGCCGACAGCCCCAACGCAATCTCTCAAACCCTGATCGCTGTGCTGACCAGCACCGGCGCTTTCATGATTGCAGCGATTGTTGCGCTTGGCCTGTCGAAATGGCTTACCGGCCATGTGTCAAAAATGCTGATGCTGTCGACTGTGCTCATCATCGGTTTTGGCGGTCTCACGATCCTTCTGCGCGATCCGTTCTGGGTCCAGATCAAACCGACCGCGCTTTACCTGTTTTTCGGCACCGTGCTGCTGATCGGCTGGTGGCGGGGCAAGGCCCTGCTGCAATGGCTTTTGGAGGCGGCATTCGAAGGCGTGGATGACGAAGGCTGGCTGAAACTGTCGCGCAATTGGGGCCTGTTCTTTTTCGCGCTCGCAGGCCTGAACGAAGCGCTGCGCCTCAGCCTGACTTTTGGTGGATGGCTGACGGCGAAGACGTGGGCCTTCCTGCTTTGCACATTCCTGTTCAGCGCATCGCAAATACCGATGTTGCTGAAACACGGGCTTGATCTGGGTGAAGAGGACGAGGCGGAAGCCAACGACACCCCAACGGAGAAATAAACATGCGGGCCACTTCGATGATATCCACCGTATCGCTGGCCCTTGTCATGGCACTCAGTCCCTCAATGGCAGCCAGTGCCAAACCTGCCGATATTGCGATGAGCGAGACGGAACACGCCGCTCCCGCTCTTCCCCCGATCCTGCCTCTGCGCCAGCGCGCCGATGTAATCGACCGCATCCTGGCTGAGCGGCTAGATACTGTCATCCCCCAGATCATGCGCGAAGAGGGCGTCGATTTCTGGCTTTTGATGAGCCGCGAATATTTCGAAGACCCCGTGACAGCATCCATGCTCGACGCAAAAAGCATGAGCGCACGCAGGCGCACGATCCTGATCTTCCACGATCCGGGCGAAGGCCAACCTGTCGAACGTCTCACAGTAAGCCGCTATGGCCTCGCAGGCCTGTTTGAGCCTTCATGGGATCCCGAGGAACAGCCCGACCAATGGCAGGCTGTTGCGGATATCATTGCCGAACGCGATCCCAGCAGGATTGCAATCAACTATTCCGATCTGAAGGCGTTTGGTGATGGCATGACGTTGAGCCAGTATCGCGCCATGACCGCGAAGCTGGCGCCCGAATATCGCGAGCGCATCGTTTCTGGCGAAACGCTTAGCGTGCGCTGGCTGGAAACGCGCATTCCGGCGGAGATGGAGCTTTATCCCGGTATCGTGCGCATCGCTCACGCTGTCATCGGGGAGGCGCTGTCGCGCAAGGTCATCACTCCGGGTGAATCAACCTGTGCCGATGTGCAATGGTGGTATCGTGAGCGACTGAAAGAGCTTGGGCTAAAACCGTGGTTCCACCCCAGCATCGGCATCCAGCGCGAAGGCGAGGAAGGCATTCTGCGCGGCGATACAGTTATCCAGCCGGGCGATCTGATCTGGACGGATTTTGGCATCACCTATCTGCGGCTGAACACCGATACGCAGCACCTTGCCTACGTCCTGAAACCGGGTGAAACGCAGGTGCCTGCTGGCCTTGCCGCAGGCCTTGCCAATTCCAACCGTGTGCAGGACATCCTGACTGCGAATTTCGAAGCGGGTCTGTCGGGCAACGAAGTGCTCGCCAAATCCCGCGCGCAGGCGATTGCCGCAGGGCTAGAACCGTCAATCTATACCCACCCGATCGGCGCGCATGGCCACGGCGCAGGTCCGGCCATCGGTTTCTGGGACAATCAGCAAGCAGACCCGCGTGGCAGCGGCACTGTGCGCGCCAACACCGCTTGGTCGATTGAGCTTACCAGCTACGCCGCGGTTCCCGAATGGGGCGGCCAAAGGATCGATTTCCGGACCGAGGAAGACGCCTATTTCGATGGCAAGACCGTGCGCTATCTAGATGGGCGGCAGACCCAGATCACGGTAATTCCAAGCAACTGAGACCTTCTTTTCCCCAATGCAAAGCGTGATGACAATCACGCGAACACCGTCAGATTTGGAGTCATGAAGGCCTCCTCAAACAAGAGGAGGAACTTATGAAAACGATTATCACTGTAATTGCCGGAACCGCTCTGGCCATGTCAGCAGCCACAGCTGCAAACTCCGGGAATTCGACGCAGTCAGGTACATGGAAGCTTAAAACCTGTGCCAGCAATGGCTGGACCTGCAGCAATTACGGCACGTATTCGTCTTATCAAAGCTGCAACGCGGCGCGGAAAAGCTTCAAACAGAACAATCCGAGCCGCCACGCCTACTGTTTCAAGGTCTGATCCTGCGTGCGCGTGCTCAGGCCAGAGCGCGCGCCACACGCCCCTTCGTAAAGCGGCCTCGCGCGATAAGCTAAATCTCGACCTGGCTTCCCAGTTCAACCACGCGATTGGTCGGCAGTTTGAAGAAGTCCATCGCGCTTGCGGAATTGCGCAGCATCCACGCGAATATCTTTTCCCGCCAGATCGGCATTCCAGGCTTATCACTGGCCAGCAACGTCTGGCGACTGAGGAAGAAGCTTGTGTGCATCATCTCGAATTCACCGCCGCACCGCTCCATATTCTTCAGGCCCGCTGGCACATTGGTTTCTTCCATGAAGCCATAATGGAGGACAGCGCGGAAAAACCCGTCGCCCATGTCCACAAATTCGCAGCGTTTGTCCGGATCGACATAGGGTACGTCCTGAATATCGACAGTCAGGATCACGACGCGTTCATGCAGCACTTTATTGTGCTTGATATTGTGCAAGAGCGCCGAAGGAACGCCGGAAGACTGGCTTGCCATGAAAATCGCGGTGCCCGGCACGCGCAGGGCCGAATTCTTGGCGCTTTTGGCGAATATTTCCATCGGCAGAGAATGTTCGCTCATCCGCTCGCGCATCAGCTTGCGCCCGCGTGACCATGTGGTGAGGAACAGGAAGGCGACAAAACCAACCGCCAGCGGGAACCAGCCGCCGTCAGGTACCTTCGTCAGGTTTGCTGCGAAATAGGCTCCATCGACGATAAGGAACAGCAGCACGACCGGCGCTGCATACCACCACTTCCATTTCCACACACCGACGAACAGCACGCCCATCAGCAGCGTATCAATCGTGACAGCGCCCGTGACGGCAATGCCGTATGCGCTGGCGAGATTGGACGAGTTCTGGAAGGTCAGCACCAGAATGATGACAGCCACCATCAGCGCCCAGTTCACGACCGGAATGTAAATCTGGCCGCCCTCTGTCTCCGACGTGTGCCGGATCGAAAGACGCGGGATATAGCCCATCTGGATCGCCTGATGGGTGATCGAGAACGCGCCGGAGATTACAGCCTGACTGGCGATAAAGGTTGCCACAGTCGCCAACAGGACCAGCGGCAGGCGGTATTGCTCATCAGCAAGGAAGAAGAACGGGTTCTGGATCGCCTGTGCCGCAGCCTCTGGCGGGAGACCGATGATCATTGCGCCCTGCCCGAAGTAATTGAGCAGCAGGCACGGCATCACAAAACCGAACCACGAAAGCCGCATCGGTCCGCGTCCGAAATGGCCCATATCCGAATACAGCGCCTCGGAACCCGTCACCGCCAGAACCACGCTGCCCAAGGCGAGAAACGCCGTCCAGCCATCCAGCACGAAAAAGTTCACCGCGTGATAGGGGTTGAGCGCCCAAAGCACTTCGGGTGTTTTGATGATCTGATAGCCGCCCAGCAGTGCGATAACGCTGAAATAGACGATCATGACAGGGGCGAACAGCGCGCCAACCTTCGCCGTACCGCGTTTTTGCAGGACGAACAGACACACCAGAAGGACCAGCGCGATAGGGATAACGTATCGCTCCAGCCCCTGATCGACCACGGTAAGCCCCTCAACCGCCGACAGCACCGAAATGGCCGGCGTAATCATGGAATCGCCATAGAACAGCGAAGTGGCAAACACGCCGAGCAGGATCGCCAGCCAGCCATAGCGCGATTTGGAGATACTGCGCGAAATCAGCGCCACCAGAGCGAGCGAACCGCCCTGCCCCTTGTTATCGGCGCGCATCAGGATGCTGACATACTGGATCGCAACAACCAGCGTCATCGACCAGAAGATCAGGCTGACAACGCCAAGAACATGCGGCGCATCCAGCGCCAGTTTGTGCGGGCCGACAAATGTCTCACGAAAAGCATAAAGCGGGCTGGTCCCGATATCGCCAAAGACAATGCCGATGGCCCCGACCGCCAACGCGGCCTTGGAGGCACTGTGTGACTGCCCGCCCGAAGGTGGCTGGTGCGCGGGAGCTGCTGCTGTCTCGCTCATGATCCTACTGGATTTCCCGTCTTGCGAGCGCGCGGCGCGCCGATCCGTGGTACTGCCCTTTTTCGAGCCTTAACGCGCGAATGTGCCGTAGCGTTTCCGAGCGAGGTGGCGCGCCTTAGCACCAGCTCTTCGCGCCTGCAACATCGCGACTCGACGATCACTGCTGAAGGAACGGGGCGCGCTCGATCATGTCATCAAGTGACGCGACACGCTCCTCCAGCTCTGCGCGCCACGGCGCGTCCTGTGGTGTGCGGGCCAACAGACTGGCCCAAACGCTGCGTGCGGCCCGGATTTCGCCGCTTTGCAAGTAGGAAAAGCCAAGGAAGAAATCGGCGGCCGGATCGGCGGGATCGATCTGTCGTGCACGGGTGTAGGCATAGGAAGCAGCCGGCGTCACAACTCCATCAGCATGGCCCACCAGTGCCATACCAAGCGCCAGCCACCCTTCCAGATGATCGGGATTCTCCTGCAAACCCTTGCGCAGGAAACCGGCAGCCTCATCGAACTTTCCACGCCGGGCATAGCCATCGGAAGTTGTTAGATAATTGGGCTTGTTCAGATCATCTTCGAACAAAGCCTGCCGCGCCTCGACCATTTCATCGCCAGAGCTTTGCTGCTCCGCCTGCGCCTGTTTCGGGCTGCCGGGCTGCAAGGGCGATCCCTGCCAGGCATATCCGGCAAGCCCGCAAAGCAGTACCGCGCCGAACAGCGCCCACCCTTCCTTCGGTAAACGCAGCACAAATGCCGCAATCGCAAACGCAGTCAGTGCAAGAATAAGGACGACCAGCCAGCCCATCACGATACTGCCTTTGCATCATCACCCGAACGATTGCGGCCCAGACGGCGCAACAGCACAAACAATGCGAGCGCAAACAACAGCGCCGGAATTGCAAAAAGCGGCCACGTCGTTGCGCTGACTTCGGGTTCGTAGCTGACATAATCGCCATAGCGTTTGATCAACCAGGACCGGATTTCGTCAGGGCTCTGGCCAGCCTCGATACGGCTGCGCACCTGATGACGCATGTCACCCGCCATTGGGGCATCGCTATCAGCAATGCTCTGCGACTGGCATTTCAGGCAGCGCAAAGTGTGCATCAGCGCGGTTGCCTCAGCCTCTTTGGCAGGGTCTGAAAGCTGCGTGTAGGCATAGGGCGCAGGCCCGACGGCGGTTTGAGCTAGGGCAGGCAGCGCCAGCATTGCTGCGAGGATCGCTAGAAATGCGGACCGGATCACTGCGCTTCCTCCAGCTTTTCCAGAAGGAGAGGCACATCGCGTGCGCGAATATCGCCGATGTGCTGGTGACGAATGATGCCATCTCCATCAATCACGAATGTTTCCGGCACTCCTGAAGAACCCAGTTCCAGTTGCAGGGCTGAAAGGTCGTCCGCACCGATACGCGAATACGGATTGCCGTGCTTCGCCAGAAAGGCAGCGACGTCCTGCGGGCGATCACGAATGGCCACCCCCACGATCTCCGCGCCGCTTTCGCGTAGTGCCTCCAGATGTGGAGCTTCGGCAATGCAGGGCAGACACCAGCTGGCCCAGACGTTCAGCAGCTTTGGCTTGCCGGTTTTGAAATCGGCGAGACTAACGCCGGGCCTATCCTGTGTCGCGGGGCGCAGTTCAAAGGCTGGCAAAGGTTCGCCGATCATCTGGCTCTGGACGAATTCATCCTTTTCCTGCGTCAGCATAAAACCGGCGAGGCCCGCAAAAAATGCAAACAGGGCGAGCGGAATGAAATAGACAGCACGCATTATTCGGCAGGCTCCGGAACAGGGTTAGCATCTGAATGAAGCGCCGCCTCGTCTTCGCGTCGCTGGTCCCTGATAGTGGCCGCCTTGCGTTGTCTCAGATCAGCCCTCAGACGGCCCACAATGGACACGACGCCGCCCAGCGCAATCAGCAGGCCTCCATACCAGATGAAGGTCACAAACGGTTTCCACCACACGCGCAGCTGCCAGCGCTGCTGACCATCAGGACCAATGCCCGCGGCATCCCCGATCACTGCATACAGCTGACCGTCCCAGCGAGTGAGCAAGGCCGCTTCGCTGGTTGCCTGAACCGGCGTCCAGAAGTTGCGCGCCTGCGGATCAAGGATGACCGGCTCGGAACCGTCACGGCTGGCAGCAACGCGCGCTTCGATCGCGGTCCAGTTCGGCCCTGCGACGGGATCGACGCTTTCCAATTGCACAGTCCAGCCGCCGATCTGCTCCACATCGCCCGGTGCGACGGCTGCCAGCCTTTCTTGCGTGAACGCGCTCTCACTCGCCATTCCGAACAGCGAAACAGCAACGCCGAAATGGGCCAGCACCATACCCCAAGTCGCAGTAGGCACGCGCGACAGCTTGCGTCCCCGCAGCGGCAAAAAGGCAGCCACAGCGAGCGCTCCCGCCAGTGCGAGGCCCAGGATCGGCAGGAACGGATAATCGCCCAGAAACACGACGAGCGCGACAATCAAGAGCGCAATCGCCGCCAGAACCGCCA
>JAXHVK010000006.1:0-57137 GCA_034211135.1 Pseudomonadota bacterium | reverse complement strand
GTGTGGGCCGCGTCACAGAGATTCAGAACGAGGAAATCGCCGGTATGCAGCTTGAGCTGTATGTGCTGCGATTTGAAAAAGAGCGCATGACGCTCCGCGTTCCGGTGAACAAGGTTGAATCAATCGGCATGCGTAAACTGTCTTCGGACAAGACGCTGAAAGAGGCGATGGAAACGCTCAAGGGCAAGCCGAAGGTCAAGCGCACCATGTGGTCGCGCCGTGCCCAGGAATACGAAGCAAAGATCAATTCGGGCGATCTGGTGTCGATTGCCGAAGTGACGCGCGATCTGTTCCGTCCGGAAGACCAGCCTGAACAAAGCTATTCCGAGCGCCAGATCTTCGAAGCGGCATCCAGCCGCCTCGCCCGTGAACTTGCAGCGATGGAAGAAACGGACGAGCCGACAGCGCTTGAAAAAATTCTCGAAGTCCTGCGGGAACATGCTCCGCAATATTACGAGAACGCTGAAGAGGGCTGATCCCTCTCACTCAGTGAGCAAACCGAAAGGCCGCTTCCTTGATTGGGAGCGGCCTTTTTGATTCGTCGCACGCACCAAACCGCCTTTCCCGCTTGTATCGCACAGTTAGGTGTATTAGTATAGCAATACGCTCGGGGATAATTGGAGAGCTTTTACATGTTTGAGCCTGTCGCAAATCGCTTCAAAACCATTCTGGCGCCTGCGCTTCTTGCCGGAGCCAGCCTTGGTCTTTCGGGCTGCTTCATCAATATCAACGATGTGCCCGGCGTGCCGCTCGATGAATTGCAGATGGCTGGTGCGGCGCCGATAGAAATCGCTCTCGCCGGTCCGGATAACGTGATCGTGACAACCGGCGAGACACTCAACATCACAATCGAAGGCGGCACCAATAACGAGGAACTTCGCTTCGATCTGGATGGCGATTCGCTCAATATCGGGCGTGACGGGGACTGGCTGAGCGGTAGCGAAGCCGCCACAATCCGCGTAACAATGCCCGCGCCACGTTCGGTCGTCCTTGCTGGTAGTGGCAATATGGAAGTCGCCGAAATCGCCAGTGATTCCGAAGTGAACTCCGCCGGATCAGGTTCGATCACCCTTCTTTCCGTCGATACGAAAGAGCTGGAGGCGGTGATTGCAGGGTCGGGCAGCATCACGGCTGCGGGCAAAACCGATGCTCTGAACATGACTATCGCCGGTTCGGGCAGCGCGCGCCTGGGTGATCTCAATGCTGAAGAGGTCGAAATCACAATTGCAGGATCTGGCAGCGTGGCGCTTGCATCGGACGGCACGGTCGAAGCGACCATCGCAGGGTCGGGCAGCATCAATGTAACCGGCAATGCGACGTGCAAGCTGGAATCGATGGGTTCTGGCGATCTGAACTGCAAACCGGCTGAAACTGCTCCCGCGCCCGAGAAGCCTTCGGACGACGACACAGCGACCGAGGAATAGGCCGCCTTTCACAAGACGGCTTGCTATCACAGGGGCAACGCGCGACACTGCGAACCATGCACCGCGCCGCCCCTCTTTTCGCTCTTGCCGCAGCTATTGCGCTGAACGGCTGCGTCGCACGCACTGCGGCGAATATCATCACCGCTCCGGTGAAGGTTGCCGGCAAAGCAGTGGATGTCGCCACAACCAGCCAATCCGAAGCTGACGAAAAGCGCGGTCGTGACATCCGCAAGCGCGAAGAAGAGCTCGGCAAGCTGGAACGACGTTATGAAAAAGAGCTGAAGCGGTGCCGCGAAGGCGATCAGCGTTCGTGCGAGGATGCTCGTATGACCTATCTCGACATGCAGAAGATCATCCCGACCATACCGGCAGAACCTGACGATTAATCAGGGGGCGTCGCCGCGCGTCGCAAGCGGTCATTGATAGCGCGCCCGATCCCATCCTGCGGAATTTTTGCGACAGCGATGCGCGGTTTGGGCGATGCCGCCCCAAGGTGAAGACAGGCATAGAGCCGCGCCGCGGCTTCGCGCAGGTTGCCGTGGGCTGACAGATTGCAGTCACCTTCCAATGCGCCAAAACCGATCAGGAATTCGTCTTGCGCAACTTCGGATGCGTTCAGCCGCACCGGCTTTCCCGGGGCATAATGGCTGGCAAGCTGGCCGGGCGCTTCGATAGAACCATTATTGCCACCGCCACCCAGTGCACGGTCGAAATATCTTTCGTGCAAGACATCGAGATCAACGGGCCCGGGGCGCAATTCTTCCCAGCCGCCATCTTCGCGAATGGCAAGGATGCTCGATTCCACACCCGCCTCGCATTCACCGCCATCCAGAACCATGTCGATCCGCCCGTCGAGCGATGCGAGCACATGCGCTGCGCTGGTGGGGCTGATAAAGCCGGAACGGTTGGCAGATGGCGCCGCAAGCGTGAAGTCCACCAATGCGAGCAATTGCTGCATCACAGGATGCGCAGGGACGCGGATCGCAACCGTATCCAGTCCAGCCGTCACAGGATCAGCCAGCCCCGCATCACTCCGCCGTGGCAACACCAGGGTAAGCGGGCCGGGCCAGTGCGCGCTGACAGCGATTTCTGCCGCATCGCTCCAATGCGCGATGGATTGCGCCTGCGCCTTGTCCCGCACATGAACGATCAGCGGATTGAAATCGGGACGCCCCTTCGCTGCATAAATCCGCGACACGGCTTCGGCACTGTCAGCGCGCGCTGCAAGGCCGTAAACCGTCTCTGTCGGGACCGCGACCAGCCCTCCCCCTTCAAGGATTCGCGCCGCTTTGGCGAGGCTTTGGCCATCTGCCGGCCTGACTTCCGTAGCGTTCTTGTCGCTCATGTGATCCGCGCTATATTCAAAGGCAACCAGAGCCAAGGGCGCTGCGTAGCTTTAAGCGCCAATTTTCAAGCAATCCGAGGGATCGAAAGACCGTGCACGCCTATACGCCTCCCACCCAAGACCAGCTTCTTGCCATCCGCGTCAATGCCGGAATCGAAGAACTGGCCCAATCCGAAAAATTCGCTCACGCCGAAGCCGATCTGGTCGAAGCTATTGTGGAAGGCGTCGGCCAGTTCGCGGCCGGAGAATTCGCACCGCTTAACCGCGTCGGCGATGAAGAAGGCGCAAAGCTTGAGAACGGTGTCGTCCGCCTGCCGGACGGGTTCAAGGAAGCCTATGATGCCTATGTCGAACAGGGCTGGAATGCGATTGCATCGCCAGAGGAATTCGGCGGTCAGGGCTTGCCCTTCACACTTTCGTGCAATGTGCTCGAGAACCTTGGCGCGGCCAATATGGCGTTCAACTTGCTGCCGATGCTTTCGGTCGGCGCGATCGAGGCGCTTGAGCATCACGGATCGAAAGACCAGCAGGCCAAATATCTGCCCGATCTCGTCAGCGGCAAATGGTCTGGCACCATGAACCTGACAGAACCCGCCGCCGGTTCCGACGTCGGCGCGCTGCGTTCTACCGCCGAACCGATCGAGGACGGCGAGCACGCGGGCAAGTACAAGATCACCGGCCAGAAGATCTACATCACCTGGGGTGAGCACGAACTGGCTGAAAACATCATTCACCTGGTGCTTGCACGCCTGCCGGATGCGCCAGAGGGTTCGCGCGGAATCTCGCTGTTCCTCGTGCCGAAATATCACGTCAACGAAGACGGATCGCTGGGCAATCGCAATGATCTGCGCTGCGTCAGCCTTGAACACAAGCTGGGCATCAATGCCTCGCCCACTTGCGTCATGTCCTATGGCGACAATGGCGAATGTATCGGGGAACTGGTCGGCCAGCCCAATCGCGGCCTGATGGCGATGTTCACCATGATGAACAACGCCCGCATCAATGTCGGCAACCAGGGCAACCAGATTGCCGAACGCGCGACCCAACAGGCGCTGGCCTATGCGACGGACCGCGTTCAATCAGCCCGCGCCGGTTCGCCGGACAAAACGCCGGTTGCGATTATCGAGCACCCCGATGTGCGCCGCATGATCCTGCGTATGAAAGCGCTGACCGAAGGCGTGCGTTCGCTGCTGTATTATTGCGCCGGTCAGGTTGATCGCGGCACAATTGGCGATGAATCGGCAAAGAACCGCTCCGAAATCCTCGTCCCGCTGCTTAAGGCGTGGGGCACCGATGCCGGTGTCGAAGTGGCCGGTATCGGTATCCAGATCCACGGCGGCATGGGCTTTGTCGAGGAAACGGGCGCGGCACAGCACTGGCGTGATTCGCGGATCGCTCCGATCTATGAAGGCACGAACGGCATTCAGGCAGCAGACCTGGTAACACGCAAGCTGGGCCTTGAAGGCGGCGACGCGGTGATCGCCCTGTTTGACGAAATCGCGCGCGATGCTTCGGGTGAGGCCGGTCTGGCTGCCCTCGCCACTGAATGCGCCGGAATTGCCCGCTGGATGCGCGACGAAGCTTCGCTGGATGACAGGCTAGCCGGAAGCGTTCCGTTCTGCACTATGGCCGCGGTGGCGGTTGCGGGGTGGCAGCTGATGAAACAGGGCGAAGCAGTCGCCGACGGCGCGGCACCGGCTCTAGCAGAGACGAAGCCGGTCACGGTGCGCTTTTTCCTCGACCGGATCGTACCCGAAGCGATGGGGCTGAAAGCCGGCGCAATCAGCGGCGCAGACCTGCTGTATTCGCTGTCCGCTGAAAAGCTGGTGGGCTGATCCCGAACGATGGGCGGGCGGCGAGACAGTCTGGACCGTATCGCCGCCGCGCTCGAACGAATGGCGCCTGCACCTGCGGCGCCGCTCGATTGGACTTGCGCACCTGCTTACATCTGGGATGGCAAGACTGCGCAAAGGGTGGAGGCGCTGGATGCGCTGCCGCTCAATAATCTGCGCGGCGTTGACGATCAGAAGGCCCGCCTGAAAGACAATCTCGAAAGGCTGGCCTCAGGGGCAGGATCCCATGATGTGCTGCTGTGGGGCGCGCGGGGCATGGGAAAATCCGCGCTGGTCCGCGCAGCGGTCGCATCAATTCAGAGCGTCAACGCAGCAAGCATGGCCTTGGTCCAGATCACACCGCAGGCTTTGGATACCGCCCCTGCCCTGTTCGCGATGCTCGACAAACAGCCTCGCACTTTCCTGATATTCGTCGATGACCTCGGCTTTGGGGCGGATCAGCATCAGAACATGCTGGCGGTGCGCAGCCTGCTTGATGGCGGCGTGATGGCGCGACCGGATAATGTGCGCATCGCGGTGACATCCAACCGGCGCGGCATAGTTTCGCGCAGTGCGAATGAAAGCGAGGCGCTGCATGAACGGGACGAGCGGGACGACGCTCTCGCTCTGGCCGACCGGTTCGGCCTGACACTCGCCTTTCATCCCTGCGACCGTGAGACCTATCTGGAGATCGTGCGGGCCTATACCGATCCGATCGGCCTTGAGATCAACGAGGAAGAGGCGATGGCGTGGGCGATAGCGCGCGGCAACCGGTCCGGCCGCACAGCGTACCAGTTCGCAACCGAGATGGCCGGACGTGCCCGATTGGCCTTGAAGGCCTAGTTCCCGATTTCCTGCCCCGCCTGACGGCGCAGATAGTCTTCCTCGAACACAGCACGCGGATCGCGCAATTCGCCCTGCGGCGGGAGGCGTTTGCCTGTGAGACGCTCAATCCCGGCGCCAGGCTCTGATTCAGGGGCGATAGCGCGCCAGATGATCCCGGCGGTATCGTCCGATACCAGCAACGAACCATCCTGCGCCCATTCAACCCATGTCGGGCGGCCACGCGTGGTGCCGTCCTCTTTCAGGAACCCGCCAAGCAGCTCCACCGGTTTGCCGATCGGATTGCCGCGTTCATCAAAATCGACATAGACCACATCGTAGCCAGAGGGCGGCTTGCGGTTCCACGATCCGTGGCGGGCGATAAAGGCACCATTGGCGAATGTATCGCTCATACGGTGGCCTTCTTTCGTGAACACCAGACCTAGCGCAGCGACATGCGGGCCAAGCGCGAATTCAGGGTTGCGGGTGTATTCCATGATATAGGACGGCATCGGGGCTTCGACGCGGCGATCAATATTGTCGCGATAGTAAAGCCACGGCCAGCCATATTGCGCGCCAACGGGCACGTTGGTGAGGTAGTCGGGCACCAGATCCGAACCCAGCATGTCACGTTCGTTCACAGTGGTCCAAAGCTCTCCCGACCACGGGCTGAAATCCAGACCATTGGGATTGCGCAGGCCTGCAGCGAACTGGCGCGCCTCACCCGCTTCGATATCGTATTCCCAGATCATGGCGCGGCCCTGTTCGACCTCCATTCCCTGTTCACCGATATTGCTGACAGAGCCGACTGCGACATAGATCCGGTCGCCATCGGGATGGATTTCCATATTGCGCATCCAGTGGCCACCGCCCGCAGGCAGATCCATCAGCTTGCGCCCTTCCGATGCCACGGCATCAGCGCCAAGTTCGTAATCGAAGGCGAGCACCGCGTTATGGTTTGCGACATAGAGGATGCCGTCATTCCAGCTCATGCCGGAGGGGGAATCGAGCCCTTCTGACAGCAGCACCTGATTGATCTCGGCAACGCCATCACCATCCGCATCGCGCAGCAGCACGATTTCGTTCGCGCTCTCGCCAGCTGCTCCAGCTTGGCTAAACAGATAGCTGGCCACCCAGCCGCGCACGGTGTCCATGAATCCGCCCTCAGCGTCCTCTTCCGATGCAGGCGCGCGGGTAAGCGTTACCAACACATCCCCGTTGGGCAGCGCATAGAGAACGCGCGGATGGTCCAGCCCTTCCGCAAAGCGATTGACTTCCAATCCTTCCGCCGTTGTCGGCTTTTCACCCTCGGCCCAGCCAACCGGCTTGGCGATTTGAACGGTAGGGACGGTTTCCGGATTGCCCGCTTCCAGAGTGGGGTCCGTGCCCGCCACTTCATCAACCGACAGTTCCGCCGTGTCACCACGGCTTAGGAACCACAGGAGGCCAGCCCCTACGATGAGAAAAACGACCAATGCGATTGCGAGTTTGCGAAGAATAGCCATGTGGGATGCGATAGAAGAGCGCCGCCTGCGAAACAACATCAGATGAAAGATGTTGCGACAGTCGGCCTGATAGAGGCAAAGGCTCCGCCACCATGTTCGATTTCAAACCCGCCCCCGATTGCGCCCCGCAAGAACGCTACCACCAACTGACTCAGGCCGCCGCCGCACTTACGGATGGGGAACCTGATTCCGTGGCAAACATGTCCAATGTCGCCGCGCTTTTGTGGGAATTCCTGCCTAATCTGAACTGGGCGGGCTTTTACCGCGTTGCGCCGGCCAAAACGTCTGACACGGATGAACTGGTGCTTGGCCCGTTTGTAGGCCGCCCGGCATGCATCCGCATTCCCCTAGGTGCGGGCGTATGCGGGGCCGCTGCTGCGACGGGCGAAACGCAGCTGGTGGAGGACGTGCACGCTTTCCCTGGCCACATCGCCTGCGATTCCGCCAGCGAATCGGAGCTGGTCGTGCCGGTCAAACGCGACGGCAAAGTGATCGCCGTGATTGATCTGGACAGCCCGAACAAAGCGCGGTTTTCCTCGGATGATGCGCAAGGTATCGAGCAACTCGCCGCTGTTCTCTCGGACCGGATCTAAACAACCGAGGCTAACAAACGCGGCAAATGTCGCCCCGAAACGAGACAGCGCCTGCGGCTCGCTTGGCCGCTGGTGCGTCGCAATGGTAAACCAAAGACTAACAACAGTCTTTTTCCATACCGCGCGAGTCGCGCTGCCTGCCATCGGGGATTTATCCATGCTCAACGCCCGTAATTCGATCCGCACCGCCAGCGGCCTTGCACTTGTTTCCACTGCATTGAGCATGGCTGCTCCGGCGGTTGCGCAGGATAGTATGGTGAAATTGCCAGAGCTTCCTCCGGTGGGCGGAACCATTGCCCGCCCCGGCGTCACGACGACTACGACAACCACAACCGATGTCAGCACGCTGCCGGCCGAATACCGCCGCCTGCCCGTTGGTGAGGAGCTTTCAGAAACGACCATTGGCGCGGACGGGGTCGAAACAATCACCCGCACGCGTCGCATCGCAGCGCGCGCGCCCGCAACGCCGGTGGCTACGCAGATGCCTGCGACACAGCACTATGCGCATCAGGGTTATTATCCCGTCAGCTACGCGCCTGCAGCCGCACCGGCGGTTTTCTCGCGCGAACAATGGCTGGATGAATGCCGCCGTCGCACCGATGGCCGTTCGGAGCGTGAGAAGGGCGGCATTATCGGCGGTCTTCTTGGCGCAATTGCCGGCGGGATCATCGGCAATCGCGTCGCAGACGGAGAGCGTCTGGCAGGCACTCTGATCGGTGCCGGAACCGGCGGATTGGCTGGCCTTGTGCTCGGCAACATCATCGGCGGTGGAAAGAAGAATGATCGCTACGACTGCGAAGCGGCCCTGAATGGGTATATGAACCAGTACGGCACCCAGCCCGTTCGCGTTGCATCACGCTCTATCCCTGCGCCGGTCGCTTATCCGGCCTACACCTACGCCCAGCCCACCTACGCTTACGCGCCAGCCTACACATATGCGCAGCCGCAACAGGTTGTTCTTGTTCCGGTGCAGACCCAGCAACAACAGCGTGTTCTGGTGCGTGAGACTGTGCGCGAGGAAGTGATCCCGGGTGCAACCCGCAGCATCCCGCGCGCACCGTCTCCGAAGATGATCAAGCAGGCACCGGCTCCGTTGCCGGTGGCCCGTCCGGCACCGCGCCCGACCAAATATATCAAGAACTGATCGAGCGGACGATCTTACGGCGTTGGTTCTGCAGAGGGATTGTCTGCCTTATCAACGCCAGCGACGATCGTTTGATCAGCCGCCGGCGGTTCGGACTTCTGTGGTTCACCGGTTGGCACCGTTGCTGTCAGCTTAATGGGGCCTAAGCGCTCGACATCCTGATCGCGGCTTAGAGTGATCGCCGACTTTCCATTGCGCAGCGAAAGCGCCTGCGTGACGTTCAGCTTCTTCGCGGCCTCAGCACTTACCCGCAATTGGTACGTGCCATAGGGCACGCGTTCGATCAGGAAAAAGCCGTCGAACTCACTGACTGTACTGCCGATTTCGACCCCGTTCCTGTCGACCAGCTCCAACTTCACACCGGGCTGCTCCACGCCTGAAGGGTTAAGCAGCATGCCTTCCACTTCACCGGTCGGCGTGATCGGCAGCTCGAATTCGACCAGAACGCCAGGACGCGGGGTGACAACGATGCCCTTTACTGCGGGCGCAAGGTACGGATCACCCAGAGAGCTTTCATCCACGCCCACCAGAACCGGCTTGAACGGACGCAAATCATCGACGATTGCGCGGCCATTCTCCCCTGTCACGGCATCGGTGGAGCGCAGGCCTGCCTCGACCAGCACGTCCTTCAGCAGTTCTTCGCCCGGATCGCGTCTGCCATTGCCATCATCGTCGCGGAAGACCGTCACCGCCGCCTGACCACTGCGCGCCAGCTTTGTCTGGGTTACACGCACTCCGCCGGAAACCGGATCCGGCCCCAGACTAAAGGCGACTTGAACATTGGCGCCGACCCCTCCACGCGAGGTGACGAACGCATCACCGCGTAGGGAAACATGCTTGAAACGCCGCGAATATCCCGCGGTCAGCCGGAATTCGTCATTATTCGCCGAATATTCGAGCTGCCCCTGCAAATCGGATTTCTCATCCAGATCATAATCCGCACGAACAGTCGCCGTCTCCAACCCCTGATTTTGGCCAGAGACCAGGAAAGTCGCATTTCCGCGCAAACGCAGGTCACGGAACCGCGTATTCGCCAGCATCCTGATACGCGTATCGGAATCTCCGGGGCTGTTGCCATTGTTTTGCGCGTTTCCATCCACTTCCTCACGCCGTTCGAGCTGGGTCGAAAACGCGACACGGCCAGCGGAGAAGGATGTTGTGACCAGATATTCGTTCACATTTGTGCCGTCACGACGGCGCACACGGTTCAATGCGCCCTGGACAGGCAATTGCAGCTTGCCCAGCCGCAACGACGTATCGAAATTGAAGCCAACGCGGTGATCAATCTCCCCGCTGGCAAATTCGCTCATGAAATCACCGAAAGTGACCAAGGCGTTGGCACCGAGATTGAAATTGCCGAACCGGCCCAACGCGTTGAGTTCGGTGACGGAACCCGCCCCGAACTCATGCGCGCCTGCCAGTTCTAGCTGGAGGCTGCCAAATGTGCGCGCCAACGCCGCCTCCGCATAGGTGCGACGCTCGCCGACGAAGAACAGTGAATGCAAACCGACAGATGCGCTGGTCCTTTTATCAAGGCCGCGTTCTAGCCCCACACCCCATCGCCATTTTTGGGGCGATGAAATGGTCGCATCGTCCAATTGGATTATGTCACGATCATTCTGGACAACGCCCGCCCAGTAATAGGTCTGGCCCGGCTCAATCTGGTTGAAACCAATGGGGATAGCGGTCTTTTCGCGGCGAATCTGGCCCTGTGGTCCATAAAGAACGACCTCCAGATCATTTCGGCCAAAGAAAAGCTCGACTTCGAGGAATTCATAACGGCCATCGCCGCGATCATCCTGGAACGCGATAAGCTGGTCGTTCCGGTAAAGCTCTGCATCCCAGCCCGCCGGCAGAACGCCGCGAAGGGTTGTGGCGGAAAAGCGCGAAGGACGGCCAATCGGGCGGTTGGTAACAAAGGCACCGCGTCCAACCGCGGTCTGCGCGGTGAGCCTGCCTGCAAGCGTTTCAACGTCGCCGACCGCAACTTGCGTAGCCTTAAGTGGACCGAGCAGCTTACCCTCAGGATCGTTGCGATAAGCCCGCAACCGCAGCGATTGCGGGGTAAGAGTCTGATCCGTGCCCAGACGCGCTGTGTAGCTCGTGCCTAGAGCCTCACCCGCAGCATAGAACTCCGCCCGGCCCTGAACCGCGTTGCCGCCCAGCCCGCCATTACGGAAACCACCGCGTGCCACCACGTCAAGCGACGGTGTGCGCCACGGCTTATACTCCATATCGGCACTCGGGAACTTGGAGAGATCGAAAGTTGGCCGCTTTTTGCGAAGTCGCGCGGCGCGAGTCTTTCGCTCTATCGCCTGCATGAACGGCAAATCCCGATCGGATTCGAGCCTCACGATGGAATTGTAGAGATCTGGCGTGAAATCCATGTTGAACCAGCGCGACAATGCGCCGGTATCCACACACCAGCCCTCCGGCGTGTCATAGATGTCTCCAGCCAGCGGTGCGCGACCGCCTCCGCCGCCGTTGTTCACGGTTTGTACAATACCGGAGTCGCGATCGAGTGTGAAGTTCTGGTCTTCCGCAAAAAGCCATCCGGTTGCGCGGCGCGACTTTTTGTCGATGCGGATCGGCAGATCGAGCGACTGGATCACATCGGCCAGATCAAGGCACACACCTTTATCCGTGCGATATCCGCGAACGTCGAAATTCAGTTTATATTGTTTGATTGTGAGCTGAAGGAACAGAAAATCGTCGTCAGACGCCGTCCAGGAAGGTTTTCCAGCGGCCGATACAGCTGAATCGCCCGTTGTCGGCGCGTCTTGCGCGCTTTGCGCTTTTGCCATGTCAGGTTGACCAAACGCCAAGAACGCCGCGGCCATGGTGGCTGCGGCGTTCAGAGATTTGGAGTTCCAGAATGGCTTCATAGCGGCTGGTCGAGATCGCGTTTGCGCGGTCTTTCCCTTGGTCCGGCGGCGCTTTAGCCGACCGCTGCGTCCACTGCGGCGATCAATCCGCCGCCCGCTTCAGGCATTTCACGATATTCGAAGCGGAGTTGGCCCTTCAGACTTGCCGCCTGTTCCATTGTCAGGGGGATGCGGACCTTGCGGGTGCCCAATTCGGGGTACACGGCCAGCCCACGGCTTGTGACGAGGGGGTCTTTGACACCGCGTTTCGTCACAACCAGCTCTCCATAGGTGGAGCTATCGCCGCTGCGGCTGATCTCAAGCGCGAGCTCAGGCCCGTTTTCGCCCTGTTCGATCCGCGGCTGGGTAAGCGCGACCTGCGCTTCGACGCGGCCATGGCGAACGATGATCGGGATCGTCACGCCGTAAATCGGGATCAGTTGGATCTGCACACCGCCACCGCTAGGCGCAGCCTCGGTTACTTCGCGAGGTTTTGGAATCGCCTTGAACGACATGTGCACGCGGTATTCACCGTCGGGCAGATCGGCACCGGGACGGGCAGCCAGACGGACAGCCTGAGGCTGACCCGGCGGCAAGGTAATGCGGCGAGGCGCATAGCGGATCATTCCCAGCGCCGCTTCTTCAGCGTCATTCGCTTCGGTCCGCTCAACAGGAACCAGACGGCCATTATCCAGCATCCGGCGCAGTTCCAGCCCGATTCGGTACGTGGCCTCTTCGGCGCCGATATTGCTGAGAATCACCTCGGTCCCGCGACTTCCATCCAGGATGACGCGTGTCGGAGCGACAAGCAGATCGCCTTGCGCCTGAACCGGCGCTGTGACTGAAAGGGTTGAAAATGCAGCGATAAACGCGGCACTGCGCACGATTTTCCGCATATTGGCGAAAGGCATAATGGATTGAGCTCCCCATAATCTGAGGGCGAGCGATCCAGAGCTGCCCTCGTATTTCTACCGTCAGAGGTAACGAAACAGGGTTAAGAAGCGCTAAAGGTCTTGGATGCTTTCATGCCCGCCGGTGAACGTGATTGAGCTGAAAAGAGCGAAGCCGCGCCTCCCGGGGGGAGAGACGCGGCTGCACCGTGTGAAGATGGTGGGCCCGCCAACAGGCCCAATCATCAGGAAGGTCTTACGAATAGTCGACCGAAACGCTGAACGAACCTTCGTAAACGCCAGCGTTCTGCGTTGCACCGATGCTGAGCGTGCCGCCAACGGTGAAGTCAGCCGAGCCGCCCGTCAGGGTGACTTCTGCACCGGTCAGGGTGTCTGCGCTCGAAGTGAAGTTGTCGACAACCAGCGTGTCAGCAGCTGCACCGGTCGTGCCGCCTACGCGGGTCAGATCGATGGAGCTTGCCGGCAGGTTGACAGTCACGTCCTTGCCGTCGGTGCCGGTAACAGTGAAGAGCGGGTTGTCAGTCGTGCCCGAGCAAACAACCTGCTTGTTGGTGCAGTCCATGACACCTGCCGGGGTCAGGGTGAGCGTTTCCGCACCGTTGACGACGATTGCGCCAAAGTCGAGCGAGCCCGAGGTCAGCGTGAGGTCAAGCGCCTGAAGCACTTCCGCCGTGGCGTCAGCCGACGCGGTGTCCTGTGCGTGTGCAGCCGAACCCATGCCGAGTGCTGCGAACATTGCGATCCCGGCTGCGCCGATACGAAGAGTTTTTGTCATTAGTGGTCCTTTGCAAGCGTAGTCTTTGTCCCGTTGCAAACGCGCCTGTCTGTGGTCCCCAGTTGCGCATTCGCCGAACGAACGAAGTGGTCCGAACGCTCACCTAGGTAGGATCACCGAGTTTTTTCTTTGTTTGTGAGTATAGTTAAACGAACCTTACCAAGTAGCGGGCAATGCTACCTAGGCATCTGAATTCGTTGGATTTGTCGAAAATTCAAGGCCGCTGGCGGGCCTTAAAAAAATCGTCAGATTTCACCACCGGTAAGGCGCTGACAGATCAAATCGAGCTGATCCAGCGTCTTGTAGCGAATCGTTACCTGCCCCGAACGGGGGTCCGAATCGGCCTTGATTCGCACCGGCAGGCCCAGGAACTCTTCAAGGTGACTCTGGACAGCCGTGATATCGGCATCCTCAGCCGTCGCATCCGAAAGACTAGGCTTCTTCGCTTCGCCTTTGGACATGCCCTTGGCCATTTTACGGACAAGTTTTTCGATCTCGCGCACGGAGAGATTGTCGTTCACCGCTTTCTGGGCGAGCGAGGAAGCCTCGTCCTGACCGATCAGGGCGCGTGCGTGCCCCATGGAAAGCTTACCCCCTTCAACTAGATCAAGAACCGCCGAAGGCAGGGCAAGAAGGCGCTGAATGTTCGCAACGTGGCTGCGCGACTTTTCAACCATTCGCGCGATTTCGGCCTGGGTCATGCCATCCTCTTCGGAGAGACGCTGATAGGCGCGCGCTTCCTCGACCGGATTCAGATCTTCGCGCTGAAGGTTCTCGATCAGGGCCAGCGCCATAACTTCACGTTCGCTCAGATCGCGAACGAGCGCGGGAATTTCGTGCAGACGTGCCTTTTGCGCAGCCCGCCAGCGTCGCTCACCGGCGACAAGCTGATATTTGCCCTTCCCTTTCGGACGAACAATGATGGGCTGGATAACACCCCGCGTCGCAATGGAGGCGGCCAGTTCCTCAAGAGCAGACTCATCGAAATGCTTACGCGGGTTGCCCGGAAGCGGCTCGATCGCGGCAATAGAAAGCGATTGAAGCGCCGAATCGCTGGCTGCCACAGAAGATGTAGCCGCCCCCGCGCTCGCAACCGCTGTATCCTGATCCGACTGAACCAGCGGTTCTTCGCGCTGGACCTCACCCATCAAGGCACCAAGACCTTTGCCCAACTTCTTCGCGCTCCTGCGCTCGGCCGCGGTGCGTTGGGGGACTGAAAACTTGATCGGGTCAGATTTCTTGCTCATGCGGCTTGCCTTTCAGCCGGGAAGCGGCCGATTAATTCACGTGCGAGAGAGATATAAGCGCGGCTGCCAGTGCAGGACTGGTCGTAAACAAGCGCCGGGAGTCCATGCCCGGGCGCTTCGGACAGGCGAACATTGCGCGGGATCACGGTATCGAACACCACATTACCGAGGCATTCTCGCACATTTTCAGAGACTTCATCCGTCAACCGATTGCGGCGATCATACATGGTGAGAACCACGCCCATGATCCCGAGTGTGGGATTGAAGCGTTGCTTCACCAGCTCAACCGTTTGAAGAAGCTGGCTGAGTCCTTCCAGCGCAAAAAATTCACATTGAAGCGGGACCAGGAGCTTATCAGCCGCGCAAAGTGCGTTAAGCGTCAGAAGGCCGAGAGAAGGCGGGCAGTCAATAAAGCAGATGTCGTGGCCGGTATGATTATCGAGCGCTGACCGCAGACGCGCCGTTCGCTCTTCAGCCGAAACCAACTCCACCTCGGCACCGCTCAGGTCCACGGTAGCAGGCACAATGTCCAGACCGGGGATCGAGGTTTCGAGGATCGTGTCGGCAAGTGGCGTGTCATCAACCAGCAGATCATAGCTCGATAGCTCGCGCGCTGCTGTTTCAATTCCAAGCCCGGTGGACGCGTTGCCTTGCGGGTCAAGGTCAATCAGCAGGGTGCGCCAGCCTGTTGCGGCCATCGCTGTCGCGACATTAATGGCAGTTGTGGTTTTACCCACCCCACCCTTTTGATTGGCGATTGCAATGGTCAACATAGGCGTTTTTCCTCCTGCGAGGCCCGTTTTCGCACTCAGGGAACAGAGCCGGGCGTTGCGCTGCGGGACTATTTCGTAACGATGATGCCTGCTTCGCTATCGGTCAATGAATGTTCCACGTGAAACATGCTTCGAATCGATTTTTTCTGTTCTGCCAATTCTTGCGCTGCAGAGCGCCCTTTCGGCAAGACGTAGCGTGTGCGCTTTGTGGAGAAGGGTGCGGATAACCGCAGAAGCTTTTCCAACGGAGCAAATGCACGTGCCGAAATGACACGGGCGTGGAAGGGTTCAATCCTCTCCAACCGCTCCCCGATCACCATGCATTTCGGCAAAGCCATCTCTTGCGCAGCATTCGCAAGAAACTCGACACGCCGCTGCCGCGATTCAACCAGGACTACCGGGGTGTTTGGGTGAATTGCAGCAATGACGATACCGGGGAAGCCCGCTCCTGTGCCCAAATCCAGCCAAGGATCAGACTTCGGCGCGCTCAATGTTTCACGTGGAACATGTTCGAGCAATTGAGCGCTATCCGCGAAATGACGCAGCCATAGCTGGCTTTCCGACGGCTTGCTTATAAGGTTCTGGCGCTGGTTCTCTTTAAGCAGAAGCTTTGCGAACAGATCCAGGCGCTCCATTGCAGCCTTATCTGCCCAGCCCTCAACATAACTGCGAGCGCCGGCTTCGTCCTGAAGGATGTTTCTCTCTTGCGAGTTCATAATGTGCTTTAAGCCACTCGCTTTTCGTTTTCGAGGCGTCGGGCATGCACCAACAAAGCAGCGAGCGCCGCCGGCGTCACACCGGGCACTCGCCCAGCTGCCGCGAGCGTCGGTGGAGAGGCTACGGATAAGCGCTCGATCATTTCATTCGAAAGGCCTGGTATCTCGGCATAAGGGAAGTCATCAGGCAGTTTCAGCCCTTCACTCGCCCTCAGATCCTGAAGTTCAGCATCCTGACGAGCCAGATAAGGCGCATAGGCGGCGTCTTCGGCCATTTCGGCAGCAAGTGAGCGATCATCCTCCAAATCCTCCCCCAGCCACTGCGAAAGCGCCTCCAGACCGATCGCTTCATGGCGGAGCCATTCGTGAACCGGCTTTTCTCCGCCATCACGCCGGACGTTGAGCCCCGCATCCGCCAGCAACTTCGCTGATAGCCTTTGGTTAAAAATCTCCGAGAAATGCGCGCGACGCTGCTCACGCTGCTCCAACCACCGCCGCCGCTCCTCATTTACGCAGCCAGCGGCAATACCCAGATTCGTGAGGCGCGTTGCGGCATTGTTGGCCCGAAGGCGCAGGCGGTACTCAGCCCGTGACGTAAGCATGCGATACGGTTCGCTCACACCCTGCAAGGTGAGGTCATCGACCATCACAGCAATGTAAGAGTTCGCGCGATCAAGCTTCGGCGGCTCTTTGCCTAGGACCGCAGCCGCTGCCGAAAGTCCCGCGACAAGACCCTGCGCCGCTGCTTCCTCATATCCGGTCGTGCCATTGATCTGTCCAGCGCAGTACAGGCCGGGTATCGCTTTGAGTTGCAAATCGGGCGTCAGGGCGCGCGGATCGACATGATCATATTCGACGGCATAGCCTGGCTTTACGATCTGTGCCGAGGCTAGGCCGGGCATGGAACAGACGACTTCTTCCTGCACGTCAACAGGCAGGGAGGTGCTGATCCCATTCGGATAGACCAGATGTGTTGTCAGCCCTTCCGGTTCGAGGAAGACCTGATGCCCGTCACGATCTCCGAAGCGGTGAATCTTGTCTTCAATAGAAGGGCAGTACCGCGGCCCCGCAGCGTCTATTGCGCCGGAGAATAGTGGCGAGCGATGAAGATTGGCCCGGATGGCATCATGCCCCTTCTCCGTCGTCCGCGTAATCGCACAGAAGACTTGTGGGTTCGCACGTGATGGGGTGAGGTCTGACATAGTCCAGTCCTCATCATCGGATGGCTGCTCTTGCAGCGCTGCCCAATCTATTGTCCGACCATCTAGTCTGGGCGGAGTGCCCGTCTTCAACCGTGCCATCGGCAGGTCCGCATCACGCATCTGGCGCGCAAGGCGAACAGCGGCATTCTCGCCTATACGCCCGCCTTCGAAGCGCTCTTCACCGCGAAACAACACGCCGCCCAGAAATGTGCCTGTGCACAGGATGACACGGCCAGCATCCAGCTGCGTCCCATCCGCAAGGATCAGACCAATGACCGCGCCACCCTCAAGCCTAAGCTCCGCCGCCTCGCCCTCAATCAATTCCAGATTGGTTTGGGCGCGGACGATCCTTTGCACTTCGGCTTTGAACAGCACACGGTCTGCCTGGACTCGGGGGCCCCAAACGGCACTGCCCTTTGAGCGGTTAAGCATCCGGTAGTGTATGGCCCCCGCATCCGCAGCGCGCCCTAGAACGCCATCGAGAGCGTCGACCTCACGAACCAGATGGCCTTTGCCCAGACCGCCAATCGCCGGATTACAGCTCATCGCGCCGACAGCATTGAGGTCAAAGCTGATAAGACCCGTGCGCGCGCCCATGCGAGCCGCAGCACAAGCCGCTTCGACCCCTGCGTGACCGCCGCCGATTACGAGAACATCATATTGCATGGTGCGTCAGATAATGCGCCCACCGCCCAGCGTCAAAGCTGTTCCACGTGAAACATCACCTAACCCGAAAGTATGTGAGGCTATTTCCCGATGCAGAAGCGCCCGAATAGCGCGTCGAGCATATCTTCTGTGGTGCTACGCCCGATCAGGCTGTCGAACGCGCTTCGACAGCGGCGCAACTCTTCCGCAATCAGCAGTAGGTCGGACAGGTTCAAAGCCGATGACAAGGCCGCGTGCGCCTGACTGACAAGTCCATGCTGGCGAGCGTTCAGCGCTGTCTCTCCGGGTTTGGGCAAAGACTGGCGGGCTTCACTCAGCAGCGCATGCTTCAGATCATCCAGCCCTGCCCCTGTGACTGCGGAAACCGTATGACGTGCTGCACTCTTTCCAAGAAAACCCTCAGCGTCACTCTGAGAGGCTATCTCCCAAGCACCCTCTGGGCCTTGCCCTTCCGGACCGAGCCATAGGACGCAATCCGCTTTATCCAGTTCGGCCTGCGCGCGCGCTATGCCGACGGACTCAATTGCATCGTCTGTGCCCTCTCTCAGGCCAGCGGTGTCGACAAAACTTAGTGGTACACCTTCAACAGCAACATTGCGTTCGATTACATCTCGTGTCGTTCCCGCGATTGGTGATGTTATAGCAGCCTCGCTCTCAACCAGTGCATTGAACAGTGTCGACTTGCCCGCATTGGGAGGCCCGGCGAGCGCTATGCGATAGCCTTCACCCAGCTTTTCTGATCGGGGTCGCTCCAGCCACATGGCCAGCTCATCGGCCAATGCTTTCGTGTTCCACGTGAAACCATCCGGCAATTCCTCGACATCGTCTTCATCCGAGAAATCCAGCGCAGCCTCCAGCTGTGCCGAAAGCCGGAGCACCTCATCCCGCCAGTTCGACACTTTCTCCGACAAAGCGCCGCTTGCACTCGCCATTGCTGCCGCACGTTGTAATTCGGTTTCCGCGTTAAGGAGGTCTGCCAGGCCTTCTGCTTCCGCCAGATCAATGCGACCATTGGCAAAGGCCCGGCGCGTAAATTCACCCGCCTGGGCAAGGCGAACGCCATCAAGAGCGGTGATAGCCTTCTCGACAGCTGCGATTACCGCCCTGCCCCCGTGGCAATGGAATTCCAACAAGTCCTCTCCGGTCGCAGTGTTCGGACCGGGGAACCACAGGATCAACGCAGAATCCAGTTCAACACCATCACCATCCCGCAACACTGCAAGACTCGCGCGCCGGGCATCTGGCAAACGGCCCGCAATGGAGAGAGCAACATTCGAAGCGCGCGGCCCGCTTATCCGGATCACACCGATTGCTGCGGGAGGACTGCCGCTCGAAAGCGCTACGATAGTGTCAGACACGCGAAATCAGCCCTTAACCTGCAAGTGAGCGTATCAATCGTCCGACGTCGGCTTGGCCTTGCCAGAGGAGCGATTTGAGGAGGCGGTATTGATCCCACCCTCAACAAAGCTTTGGAACAGTTTGAGGCCCATCTGACCCATCGGAGCGAGATTTTCGGCCATGCTGCGCAACTGATCGGGGCTGCTTGCACCCTTCATCGCCTTGGCCACGGTATCCATGTAAATCGAATTCGCCTGAGAAACATCGGGCAGGCCCATAAAGCTGCGCGCTTCATCGGGTGTGCAATCGATTTCGATATTAATCTTCATGGCATTTCCTCTCCAACGAACCCTTGCCCCCCAGATGTGGGACCAGTTGGCAGGTAATGCAATGATGAAGCAGTTGCGACGCGCTCTAGTTCAGCACCGCAAAGTTGGAGATGATCTTGCGGATATCCTGATCGAGCTTTGCCGGAAGCTCGGCCCCGAGTAGTTCCAAACGGGCCTCAACGCTTTCTGCAATCAGAATACGTTTCATGGCCCAACCTTCACAGGCACGCTGCTCGGTAATACGGCGATCAATCATGGAGATACCGCTATGCCGCGGATCATGACTGATCCGCAGCATTAGCGTGACTAGCTCGGCCTCGTCCCCTTCAAGGAATTGCAGGAAATTCCGGCCGTTATACAGCAACAGCCCCGTTATCCCGCGAGCGGGATTATTGTGGGCACTGGCCTCCAGAATGGCATCAACTTCGTCCCGCGAAAGACTGGGAGCGGTGCTGATATAGAGATATTGGCTAATCATATTCTGTCGGCCCTCAACCCGAAGAGGTGAACTTTACTGGTTCATCGTATCGAAGAAGTCTTCATTGGTTTTAGAGTCCTTCATCTTGTCGAGCAGGAACTCCATCGCATCTACGGTGCCCATCTGCATCAGGATGCGACGAAGCACCCACATCTTGGACAGTTTATCCTTCTCGACCAGCAATTCTTCCTTACGCGTGCCGGATTTGCCCACATCCAGAGCCGGGAAGATGCGCTTGTCGGAAACCTTGCGATCAAGGACGATTTCGGAGTTGCCCGTGCCCTTGAACTCTTCGAAGATAACCTCGTCCATGCGGCTGCCGGTATCGATCAGCGCAGTGGCAATAATGGAAAGCGAACCGCCCTCTTCGATGTTACGCGCCGCACCAAAGAAACGCTTCGGGCGTTGCAGAGCGTTTGCATCGACACCGCCCGTGAGAACTTTACCCGAGCTAGGCACAACGGTGTTGTAAGCACGGCCCAGACGCGTGATGGAATCGAGCAGGATGACCACGTCATTCTTGTGCTCAACCAGGCGTTTCGCCTTTTCGATGACCATTTCCGCAACTTGCACGTGGCGATTGGCCGGTTCGTCAAAGGTCGAGGAAATCACCTCGCCTTTAACGCTGCGCTGCATGTCGGTAACTTCTTCCGGACGTTCATCCACCAGCAGAACCAGCAGGAAAACTTCCGGATGGTTATCGGTGATAGCCTTGGCAATGTTCTGCAACAGGACGGTCTTACCCGTGCGAGGCGGCGCAACGATCAAAGCGCGCTGCCCTTTACCCTGCGGTGAAACGATGTCGATCACGCGGGCTGACTTGTCCTTGACCGTGGGATCAAGCGTATCGAGCGACAGCTTTTCTTCGGGATAAAGCGGCGTCAGGTTGTCGAAATTGGTGCGCATACGCACCGCTTCGGGATCTTCGAAGTTTACCGCCGTCAGGCTTGTCAGCGCAAAGTAACGCTCACCCTCTTTCGGGGCGCGAATTTCACCTTCGACGGTATCGCCGGTGCGCAGGCCCCATTTGCGGATCTGGTTGGGAGAGACATAGATGTCGTCCGGCCCAGCAAGGTAATTTGCCTCAGGGGAACGCAGGAAGCCAAAGCCGTCCTGCAGCACTTCGATCGTGCCGATCCCCATGATCTTTTCTTCGTATTCTTCATCTTCGGCCAGCTCTCGCAGGATGCTGAACATCAGATCCTGACGACGCATGGTCGATGCGCCCTCTACACCCAGCTCTTCGGCCATCTGCACCAGATCGGCGGGGGCTTTTTCTTTCAAGTCTTTCAAATGCATGGTGAAATCACATTCCAGATTAGATTGTAATGCCGCTGTTGCAGGCGACGTTTGAAGGCCGGTCAGTCAGTACCTCTGAGAATTAAGAGGCGCTAATATCTTTTGGACAGATAAAGCTGGGCTTGGAGAAAGCAGACCGGGCTGAGCGTTTTGCCGCTTCAGCCCAAACCGGAGTTATGGGTGTAAATTACTGGCGTCAGATCATCAGGTCAATCGCCGATATAGCGCCACCTGTCCTCAGAACGGCTTGATATAGACCAGCACCACAATCAGGACGAGAAGCAGGCCCGGAACCTCTCCGATCATGCGCAATTTGCGCTCTGTCAAAGGCCGTTCGCCGCGTGCCATCTTCTTTGTCTGGCCCACCAGCCAGCCGTGATAGCCGGAAAGCAGAACGACCAAAGTGATCTTTGCATGCAACCAGCCTTGCGTGAACAGTTCAAGCGCCCAGGCCTGTGTGAGACCCAGAACCCAGACGACTATAAGGCTGGGTGACAGGATGATCTTGCGCAGCAAGCCCATGCGATGGGCCCATTTTGCCTCTTCTTCCGAACCCGGCTCCGCATCGAGCATGTAAATGCACTGTCGCGGCAGCATGAACAGTCCGGCAAGCCAGAACACCATGAAAATCACATGCCCGGCAGTCAGCCACGGATAGATTGTCAAAAGCGCTTCCTGCATTGCTGCGATCCTATCCTCTCACCGCTTTCAGCAATTGTTCGACATGTTCAATGGGAGTGAACTGTCCGATCCCGTGGCCGAGATTGAAGACGTGGGGGCGATCGGCGAAAGCTTCAAGGATCGTCTGGCACCGCTTTGGCAGTGCCTCTCCACCGGCCTCCACAAGAAGGGGATCGAGATTGCCCTGCACCGGCATACCTTCGGGCAGTACTGAATTAGCCCATACCGGATCAAGCGTTTCGTCCAATCCGACGGCATCAACACCTGTTTCGCGGGCATAGGCAGGCAGTTTCGCCCCCGCCCCCTTGGGAAAACCAATGACCGGTGTATCGGGATGCGATTGTTTAATCGCCGCTGTGATCTTTGCATTGGGTGCGATGACCCAGCGCTCAAATTCGTCAGGTGCCAAACTGCCGGACCAGCTATCAAACAGCTGCACCGCCTCTGCCCCTGCATCAATTTGTCCACGCAGATAGGTGATCGAGACATCTGCAATTGCATCGCAAATGGCCTGCATCCGCGCCGGATCGCGATAGGCCAGAAGGCGCGCCGGGCCCTGATCTTTCGATCCTTCACCCGCGATCATGTAGGTCGCAACAGTCCACGGTGATCCCGCAAAGCCCAGCATCGTCACCTGATCAGAGATCATCGCACGCGTTTTGCGCACTGTTTCGTAGACCGGCTCGAACCTTTCAAAGGCCGCCTCAAAGCTGTCGAATTCCACCTCGAGCAATGTCGGGCTGAGTTTTGGCCCTTCGCCGGCAAGGAATTCAAGCCCCTGCCCCATGGCGTGCGGAACGATGAGAATATCGGAGAAAAGGATCGCTCCATCAAAACCGAACCGTCTAATCGGTTGGACAGTCACCTCTGCCGCAGCATCGCCGTCATACACCAGTTCGAGAAAACCGCCCTTTTCCGCGCGGAGTTCGCGGTATTCCGGTAGATACCGCCCTGCCTGGCGCATCAGCCAAACGGGAGCGACGTCGGGTTTCTTACCCTTAAGGGTATCGAGCAATGGGCCAGGCATTCGTGTTCCTTAAAACAAATATGAATTATTTAAAAAGGGATGATGAGTGATATTGGCCCTGTGGAAACCGGGAACAAACCTGCTTTGCCCGATCTTTCCTGTGATTAACAGACAAAAGCAGTGTCAGCGAATCTGCACACACTCTGAGTCAATCACGATGTATCCACGCTGTCCCCAGCCTGTCGAAAACCGTTGTACCATGTTTAGAAACCTGCCTTGAAAAAGGCGGGTAGTGGGCAGGAAAACTCATCCCCAACTTGTCGTCGGTTTCATGCCGTGGTTTATGCGCAGGGCTTTCCACAGGCAGCAACAGGCCCAGAACCAGCAACGACGCGAATCGCAATGAACCGATTAAATCTCCACCTAGTCTCGGACTCGACCGGCGAAACGCTAGAGATGATAGCGAAGGCGGCTCTTGCCCAGTTCGACGATCCCAGCGTGAACCGCTATTTCTGGCCGATGGTCCGTTCGCGTCAGCATCTGGACCGGATTGTGAGCGACTTTGCAGAAAATCCCGGCTTGGTGCTTTTTACGCTGGTGAACCCCGAAACGCGCGCGCGGCTGGAGGAACATTGCCGCCATCTTGGCCTTCCCGCGGTTCCGGTGCTGGATCAGGTTACAGCGGCACTCGAAGCGCAATTGGGGCAAGAGGCACAGGGTCGCCCCGGTCGCCAGCACACAATGGATGCCGATTATTTCAAGCGGGTCGATGCGATCCAGTACACCATCGCGCATGATGATGGTGTCGGGCATGAAGATTGGGAACAGGCCGATATCGTTCTGGCAGGCGTGTCGCGCAGCTCGAAAACGCCCACCAGCATCTATCTTGCCAATCGCGGCTATAAGACGGCGAATATTCCGCTTGTCGTTGAAAGCCCCCCTCCCCCGGCCCTTTTCGGTTTGCGCAATCCGCTGGTGGTTGGTCTGACGACTGCACCTGAAAGGCTTATCCAGATCCGCCGCAATCGCCTGCTTACATTGAACGAAGGAACCGAAACATCCTACGTCGATAATGAGCGTGTGAGTGAAGAGCTGAAATTTGCGCGCCGCATGTTCGCGGATAATGGCTGGCCGGTAATTGATGTGACGCGCCGTTCTATTGAGGAAAGCGCTGCCGCGATCATCCGCCTGGTCCAGGACCGGACTAAACGCCAGAAACCGGTCGATGATGGCGTGGCGAAACCGATATGAGCGGGCCACTTATCCTCGCATCAAAATCCGCCTCGCGTCGCGATATGCTCGATGCGGCGGGCATTTCCTATGAAGCCATTCCCGCCGATATTGATGAGCGCGCTGTCGAGGCAGGGCTGCAAGGTGCAAGCGCATCCGAAATCGCCGAAGCACTAAGCGTCGCCAAGGCCGCAGCGCTTGCTAGTCAATATTCGGACCGTCTGGTGCTTGGCAGTGACTCTCTGGTTGTCGTCGATGGCCAGCGTTTCGACAAGCCGACCGACCGCGCCAACGCGGCCGAACATCTGCGTTTCTTCTCGGGCAAGGTTCTGGAATTGCACAGTGCAGCCGCACTTGTTCGCGACGATACATGCGTCTGGAGCGCTCCATCAAAGGCGCTTTTGCATGTGCGCGAACTTTCGGACGCATTTATCGAGCATTATCTTGAACGGGAATGGCCTGAAATCGGGTTCACCGTCGGCTGTTTCCGGATTGAAGCTATGGGTGTCCAATTGTTTGACCGGATCGAAGGCGATCAGTTCACCATTCTTGGAATGCCATTGCTTCTGGTGCTTGATGCGCTGCGTGAAGAAGGCGTTTTGCTCGCATGAAAACCCCCCATGCTCATGTAATCGGTGATCCGATTGCGCAGTCTAAATCCCCTGTAATTCACGGCTTCTGGCTCGAACAGCTCGGAATATCGGGTGGTTACGAAAAGCATCGCGTTGATACCGGCAATGTTGGCGCGTTCGTGGCTGAGCAGATGAAAGACCCAGAATGGCGCGGTTGTAATGTGACTATGCCGCATAAGCGCGAAGCGATGGAAGTCGCAGACCTCGTCGAAGCGCGCGCCAAGGCGATCGGAGCGGTCAACACTCTGGTTCGCAAAGGCGACAAGCTAGCCGCGTTCAATACGGACGCTCCCGGATTTCTCGAAGCCTTGCGACCGCAATTGTCACAGCAACATCTTTTCCGGATGGCGCGCATCCTTGGAACTGGCGGCGCTGCGCGGGCGATTGTGAAGGCAATGGCCGAAGAAGGTTTCACCATCGTACTTGCAGGCCGCAATCCGCAAAAGGCCCGCGCTATGCTGGATGAGCTGGCACCCAAGGGGGAGCATCATGCGATCCCTCTCGATCACTTTGCCCAGCCCACCGATTTCGCCTTCGATGATCGCGAAGGCTGCCTTGATCTGGTGGTCAATGCTTCCCCGCTTGGGATGCGCGGGCAGCCCCCCCTCCTTTTTGACTGGAGCCATGCACCGCCGGGCAGCATTGCCTACGATATCGTCACCGATCCGATTGAAACCGACTTCCTCCGCGGCGCCCGCGATGCGGGGTTTGCAACGATTGACGGGTATTCGATGTTAATTGGACAGGCTGCGGTCGCCTTTGAAAAATTCTTTGGTCACCCCGCCCCGCGTGAACATGATGCGGAACTGCGAGAAAGGTTGATGGCATGAGCCAACGCCCCACTATCATCGGGCTGACGGGCTCTATTGGCATGGGAAAATCAACGGTCGCAGCCATGTTTACCGCTGCCGGTGTGCCTGTGTTTGATGCGGACGCCGAGGTGCGCGCCATGCAGGGGCCGGATGGCGAACTGATCCCCGCGATCGAGGCCGCTTTTCCCGGTTCCACCAACGAAAACGGCGTGAATCGGGAGAAACTGGGTACGCTGGTTTTTGCTGATGCTGAAAAGCTCGCCCAGCTCGAAGCGATCGTTCACCCCGCCGTGGGTGCCAAACGGGCTGCGTTTCTCTCGGAAAATGCCGATAAGCCGCTGATCGTGTTTGATATCCCCTTGCTCTTCGAAGGAAGCGGACATGAATCAGTCGACACAATCGTTGTCGTCTCCGCTCCGGCTGAAGCGCAAAGGGAGCGGGTTCTGGCCCGTCCGGGAATGACGGTTGAGAAATTTGAGCACATCCTTGGCCTGCAAACGCCTGACGCAGAAAAGCGTGAGCGCGCTGATCATGTGATTGATACAGGCACCAGCCTTGAAGAGACGCGCGCCGCTGTGGAAGATCTGATCGCCACACTTAAAGGCGATGCCGCCTGAACCCGATTTCCACGCCCAGCGCGAAAGTATCCGACCCCTTGCGCGACTCAGGATTTGAGCAGATAACGCTCCCAATGCGTGAAATTGTTTTCGATACAGAGACCACCGGCCTAGACCCCAAGACAGGGGACCGGATGGTCGAAATCGGCTGTGTGGAAATGATCGGCAAGGTTGCGACGGGCGAAAGCTATCACGCCTATTACAACCCCGAACGCGACATGCCTGTCGAGGCGGAAAAGGTGCACGGCCTATCGTCATCCTTTCTTTCTACCAAACCGCTGTTTTCCGAGAATGTAGACGAATTGCTCGAATTTCTGGGCGATTCACCGCTTGTGGCGCACAATGCCGGCTTTGACTTCGGCTTTCTGAATGCGGAGCTGGAGCGGATCGGGCGTGAGCCGATCTCGCTGGATCGCATGGTCGATACCGTCGCGATTGCGCGCAAGAAACACCCGGGCGCGAAGAATTCGCTTGATGCATTGTGCACCCGATATGGGGTGGACCGCTCGCACCGCGTGAAGCACGGCGCGCTTCTGGATGCGGAGCTATTGGCGCAGGTCTATGTCGAACTGACGGGCGGCCGGCAGATCGGTCTTGAACTTGCCGCTGATCATACCGCTGGCGTTCGCGAATCTGTCGCAGCCATGCCTGCAAACACAGCGCCAAAAACAGATCGCCCCCGCCGCGAACCACGACCGCACCACGCCAGCGAAGCTGAATTGGCGCGCCATGCGGAGTTTGTCGGCGGACTGAAAGATGCACTCTGGACCCGCTGAAGGGTCTTCGATGCAATGAAAGAGCCGGGCCACACCGGCCCTAAACAATTGGAGGGCCTATCAAGCGATGGATATCCGTGTTTCAGGACATCAAGTGGAAACAGGCAGTGCCTTGCAAGAGCACGCGTCAGACCGTTTGGGCGGCATTGTCGAAAAATACTTCGACAGAGCGATTTCAAGCCATGTGACTTTCGGCAAAGCACCGGCTGGCGCCTTCCGATGCGACATTGTCACCCATGTTACACAGGGAACCATCCTGAAAGCGCAGGGCGATGCGCATGACGCACATCAGGCGCTCGATAATGCAGCGGGCAAGATTGAAAAGCAGTTGCGTCGGTACAAACGGCGGTTGAAAGATCGGCATGAACGCTCTGTTCACGCGCAGGCGCAAGAAGAAGCAGCCTATACAATTTTCGCCGCGGAAGAGCCTGAAGAAGAAGCGGTCGCCGACGCACCGCCGATCATTGCTGAAACAAGTGTCGATATTCCGACCGGTTCTGTGGCAGATGCTGTCATGATGTTGGACCTTCGCGACACAAACGCTCTCTTCTTCAAAAATGCTGGAACTGGGCGGCATAATATGGTCTATCGCCGCGCAGACGGATCAATCGGATGGGTTGAACCACGATAGGGCGATGCCAATAATGACCGGGTAAGATAACCCGGCAATTGGGACAAAACAGCCCAACCTAACGTCGCAGGAGAGGCAATCGCACCCCCGCTAGCGGATGCTTCTTGTGCGCGTGAGGGAATAAAATACTGGGATTTGGGATTTGATGGACGTCAATATCGTAATGCAGCCGGAGGCCGTGGCCCTCGTGCGTGCTGAAACCAAGCAGAGTGCTCTCAACCACCTCGCCGATTTGTTCGAATCCGCCTATGGGCTGGATAGCGAAGCCGTGCTCGAAGGGCTTGAGCAGCGTGAAGCTTTGGGCAGCACTGGGTTCGGCAAGAGTGTCGCCATCCCGCATTGTCGCAGTGATGCTGTCCGTCGCCCGACCATGGCTTTGCTGAAACTTGATGCGCCGTGTGATTTCGCTGCTGCTGACGCTGTGCCGGTCGGATTAATCTTCGGTCTGGTTTCGCCTGAAAATGCAGGCGCCACGCATCTTCATGCGCTCGCCGCCATTTCCCGCCTTCTTCGCGATGAAGCGATGCTTCAGTCGCTGCAGGATGCGGACGATGCCGAGGCGTTGTTTGCGCTTTTGACAAACCAATTCCTGCGCGATGCCGCCTGACACAAATGATTCGCCGGATAAGCCCGGTGCCGAGCTGCATCACCGGGCGCTGGAGCGGCTTTATGCGTCTGCTCCAATCAATGAAAAGTTCAAATCGAGGCTGGAGATAACCGGCGACGGCACCTGTCGCCTGTTGTTTACCATCACCGAAGACGTGTTTCATGCAGCGGGTGCCGCGCATGGAACAATCTACTTCAAAATGCTGGACGATGCTGCCTTCTACGCAGCAAACACCCTGGCGACAGACCGTTTTCTGCTGACCACGGGGTTCAACCTGCATTTTACCAAGCCAGTGAAAGCAGGTGACGTGGTCGCAGAGGGTCGCTGGGTCAGCGGCAAGCGCAGGGTTTTCGTCGCCGAATCGCGCCTGGTGGATGAAGAAGGCGACGAAATAGGGCGCGGGACAGGGACATTCATGCGTTCACGCATCCCTCTTTCGAGCCTTCCGGGATACGCACTCGCAGAATGATAACGCCACGGATTCAATGACCCGCCTGCCCGCACATGTCGAAGTTTCAAGCCTGATTCGCCTCGCCGAATCAAACGGCGGATCGGCAATGGTGCTTTCCAAAGGAGAGCGGGACGCAGGTGTGATCCTGATTGTAACCACGTTTCGCGGTGAGGATACACGGCTTTACGAAAGAATGCCGCAACTGGACGGAAGCCGACGATTCGTTCAGACGAAAACTCAAAACATTGATAATAAAGAAGAATTTTCGACCTATCTTGACCGACGGCGTTCGCAGGACCCTGATACATGGATAATCGAGGTGGATATCGACGATCCGGAACGCTTCATCGCACTATTGCCGAATTAACTTGATCTTCGGTCCTTCGAAACTATTTGAGCGCCAGCTTCCAGAGCGTGGGCCAGTAGTCAGGCAATTCGGCCAACTGACTGGCACGCAGACGGGGAGTGGCCGGCAGGCCCGTTAAGAACCACCCTTATCAGTACCGCGAAAACATCGCACCGGTTCACGGCCTGCGCCTGAGCGCGCTCACCGCACGAATATAGAAGTTACATGAGTCGCAGGACTTATTCCCTTAGCGCGGTCGCTGTTATTGCTGCCGCCAGTTTGAGTTTTTCCAGCGCCGATGGCGCTGAAGCGTTGGCACAGGCCAGCGAAGATGATGTTGTCGTCGATCAGACAAAAGCAGGTGAGCAGCCCGTCGATCTGAGCGCTGAAGCATTTGAAACCATCCCTGTCGATGTACAGGCGCAAGACGCGAATGCTGTCGAGTTTGTATCGGAAGAGGTCATTCAACCGCTTCCCGAAACACCGGTTGCCGCCCCTGCCGTAGACGCCGCTTCACTAGGCGAGCTGGTTAGCTCGGTTAATCCGGGTGAGATGAGCAAACAGCTTCAGTGCCTTGCCGGTGCGGTCTATTTTGAATCGCGTGGTGAGCCATTGGCTGGCCAGCTGGCAGTCGCACAGGTTGTGATCAATCGCGCCGAAGATAACCGTTTTCCCGCTAGTTACTGCGGTGTGGTGTATCAGCGCGCGCAGTTTTCTTTCGTGAAGAATGGCCGGATGCCGCGTATCCGTACTTCGTCGGGTGCATGGCAACGTGCCAAGGCCATCGCGCAGATCGCGCATGATGGCATGTGGGACAGCGAAGCGGGTGATGCCGTGTATTTCCACGCGAAATATGTCCGCCCGAAATGGAGCTATCGCAAGCAGCCGACGGCTACCATCAAGACACACATCTTCTACCGCTGATCGTAGCGCTAAACCGGACAAAGCCCTCGCAGTGATGCGGGGGCTTTTTCGTTTCAGTCGATCTTTATCCAGACCGGCGCGTGGTCCGATGCTTTCTCACGCCCGCGATGATCGCGATCAACACCCACGGCGACCAGCCTATCTGCAAGCTCCGGTGAAAGAAGCGCGTGATCAATACGAAAACCGTGATCGCGCTGCCATGCGCCCGCCTGATAATCCCAATAGGTCCACACGCCGCCCCGCGGATTCAGCGTGCGCACCGCATCTGTCCATCCATCTGCGAGCAAGCGTGAATAGGCAGCCCGGCTTTCAGGCTGCATCAAGGCGTCATTAGCCATCGCCTTGACCGAATATGTGTCGTCATCCTGTGGAATGACGTTGTAATCGCCCAGTACGGCGGCTGGCACTTCCTCCGTCCAGATTTGCGCCATGCGTGCTCGCAGTTTCTCCATCCAGGCGAGCTTGTAATCGAATTTGGGGCCGGGCTGCGGATTGCCATTGGGCAAATAAATGCACACGACGCGCGCGGCCTGCTGCCCTTCATGCGTAACGTCCACTTCGAGATAGCGCGCCTGTTCGCCTTCGCCTTCTTTAGGGCCGTCAATTCCCAGACCGCGTTGAACCTCTTCAATGGCAAAGCCCGCTTTTGTATCGGCCAGAACAGCGATGCCATTGAACGCCTTTTGACCGTGCCAGATCGGTTGATAACCGATGGCCTCGAACTCATCGGCAGGAAAACCTTCATCCTGGCTTTTGATTTCCTGAAAACACGCGATGGAAGGGCGCGTTTCCTCCAGCCATTCTTTCAGCCGGGGGAGACGCGCCTTGATTCCGTTAATATTGAAAGTCGCCAGTTTCATGCGGGCTTCAATGCCTCAAAGACCGGCGCAGGTCTAACTCAAATGCCGAAACTTGATCCGCACCCGCAACCAGCGGCTGCATTGGGATTTTCAACGCGGAATGCGGCACCGCCCAGCGATTCGACAAAGTCGACGACGCTGCCACCAACCAGATCAAGACTGACCGGATCGACGAGCAGCTTTACGCCATCGGTCTCGCTGATGGAATCTTCTCCTTCGGGAGCGTCAGCCATTTCGAACTTGTACTGAAAGCCCGAACACCCGCCGCCCTCTACCGAAAGCCGCAGGATCGCCGGCTTGGTCTGCTTTTCAGCAATGGCAGCGATGCGTTTTGCAGCCGCCGGGGTCAGAGTGAGTGCTTCAGCCATATAAGCAATTTAGGATGGGAGGATCAGAACCTCAAGGACCTGACGCACTACACGCATCTCAGACGGTCTGGATGTAACTGCGCATCGCTTCGGCTTCGCTTTCCACTTCGACGATACGGGTCTTCACCAGATCGCCGATAGAGATGAAGGCGCGAAGGGCGCCGTTCTCGACGACAGGGAAATGGCGAAACCGCCGCTTTGTCATCAGGGCCAGCGCTTCATCAATGGTTGTTGATGGCTCTACCGTGATTGCGGGCGATGTCATGATCGCTTCGACCGGACCGTTGAGGCACTGTGCGCCTTCGCTCGCTATGCGATAGATGACATCACGTTCTGATATGATCCCGGCTACCTTTCCCGCTCTCAAAACAGGCAGGGCGCCAATTCGCTGTTTGGCAAGTATCTGAACTGCTTCGGACACGGGAGTCGTGACATCGCAGGAAACGATATCATCGGCTGAGCGGTCGGCGATAATGCTGGCAATCGTCATATCGGGCTCCTCTCAAAGAAGAACAGAGTGCCATTGATCGGGATAAAAGGCGAATCCGGCGCAAGAACTGGTGCGATTCATGCCATTGCCAATCCCCCCTTCCCCCTGCATGGGAGCGCAATGGTCGAAAAATCCCCTCTCGATGATCCGGAAAACGCAGCCTATGCGTGGGCGCGGTTCCGCAGGATCATGCGCCTTCTGGCCATGATTACGGCAGCTACGATTGTTATCGTCCTGGGCCTGTTCTGGATTTTTCAGCCGCAGGTCGGCATCCATTTCTACATCGCGCTCGCCCTGGGCATTGGTTTTACCATGATGCTGGGCGGTGCATTGATGGGGCTGGTGTTTCTTTCCAACGGAACCGGCCATGATGCGTCGGTCGACAATCGCCTGCCGGGCGCGGACGAGATTTTTGGCAAGCGCGAAGACGACGACTAGTCGTTCGCGCCTTTCGTAATTTCGCCTTTCGCGCGGCTATCGTCTTCGGAAAGCCAGCGATCGAGCCACGCGAACACGGTTTCATGCCATTGCAGTGAATTCTCCGCGCCGAGAACCCAGTGGTTTTCGTCGGGGAAGACCAGCAATTGCGAAGGTATCCCGCGTTCCTGCAACGCGGTGAAGCTTTGCAACCCTTGTGTATACGGCACGCGGAAGTCCTTTTCGCCCGCGATAACCAGCATCGGTGTCTGCCATTTGTCGACATGGTTCACCGGGTTCCACTTTTCGTAGACTTCAGACCTTTCTGCGTAGGAGCCGCCGAAATCCCAGCGCGGGAACCACAATTCCTCCGTCGAATAATAGAAGCTGCGCATATCGAACAGACCATCGTGCTGGACGAGACAGTCAAAGCGTTCCGGCCAGTTCCCGGCGATCCAGTTGACCATATACCCGCCATAGCTCGCCCCCATGGCGCAGGCGCGCGTTCCGTCAATCTGGTCATCCAGTTTTAGTGCAGACTCAAGCCCTTTTTGCAGGTCAATCAGCGGCTTTCCGCCCCAATCCTGATTGATCGAGTCCATGAATTCCTGCCCGTATCCCGCGCTTCCGTGGAAATCGACTGAGATCACGGCATAGCCCTGACTGGCGAGAACGCGCGGGTTCCAGCGGCTTGACCAGCCATCGCGGAAAGAGCCCTGCGGCCCGCCATGAATGTACAGGATGGCGGGGATTGCGCCGGTCTGATTTTCCAGTCGGGTGATCTGGCCCCAAACGGTATCACCCTGCGCGCCTTTGAAGGAAAAGCGGGTTGTCACCGTGCTCGCCATCTCGCCCATGCGGGTCGTCACGATATCCGTGATGGGGCGTGCGGGACCAAGTCCTGCGGAGATATACAGCTCGCTCGGAACGCCGATGGAATCGCGGGTGAAGAGCAGCCGATTGCCGGGCAAAGGCGTGATAGCCCCCAGATGCGCTTCGTTTCCGGCGATCAGATCAAGCTTCGCTACAGCGCCGCTGGATGGGTCGATTTTGAATACCGGCGTGTCGAGCACATCGGCCGCCGTTGCCAGCAGATAGCTGCCATCTACGCTCCATGCCAGACTACCAAAGGACAAATCAGTTGCCGATGTAAGCGCGCGCGTCTCCCCGCTTTCGACATCGCGCAGATGGATCACCATGCGATCCGATTCGTAACCGGGCCGCGCCATCGCGAGATAGGCCAGTGTCTTACCATCGGGCGATGGCGTGGGCGCTGAGTCATGGGCAGGGTTGCTGCCTGTCAGAACAGTTGGCGCATCGCCGGTGAGTTCGGAGAAATAGATGTCCAGATCTGTCGAGGTCGGTTCCGCTGCGTTTGCTTCACGCGCGACGAGATAGACGCCCGAGCCATCCGGTGCCCATGATATGTCCTCCATCCCGCCAAATGGCATGGTCGGCGTATTGCCGGTCAGCCCCGTTTCAGGATCGCGGCCATCCAGAGGAAGGCCATCACCGACCACTTGCCCGTCTTCGATACCGAATACGAAAACGCGGTTGAATTTGCCCGGTTCTATCCAGCGGTCCCAATGGCGGTAGAAACCGGCATCACCCTCATACAAACGTCCTGTGCCAAGCGGAGCAGGGCCAGCGTCGCAGCCGAAAGTCTCACACTTGCGATCAATGTTTGCGACCAGTGCGACCTTGTCCGCATCAGGTGAAAGCTTGAAGCCTTCGATGTCTGTCCCTGCGATATCAGCGACAAGCTCAATCTCTCCGAACCGGCCTGCACCGATGCTGCGCTTGCGCCAAAGCCGGCTGCGCGGTTCGGCGGAGGCGTCAGGATTTTCAGAACTGAGGAAATAAAGCGCATTGTCAGGCCCGAATGCGAGCGAATGGACACGCAGGCCGAAATCCAAGTCAACCGGATCGACAGACGGCTGCACCAGATCGCGCAGATAGTATTTCGGTGCTCTCTTGAAGGTCTTCGGATCGGTGTAGGTCACAGAATACACCGCATAGCGGCCATAATTCGACACGACCGGCGATCCCAACCGCGGCATTGTGATGAGGTCTTTCGCCGTCATTGGCGGCGCTTTCAGCCCGGCGGGCAGCGAGGTGCGGTCCTCGCTATGGGTTTCCGCGCAAAGCGGGCTTGATACGAGAGCGGCTGCGCAAACAGTGGCGGCGGCGCGGACTGAGCGCGCAAAATTGTTTAGTCCCATGCGTGGAAGGACTAGCTCGTCACTACAGCAATTTCCAGAATGAACAGGCGGAAGGTTCTCAGCGCCGCTTGCCAGCAATCCGCGCGATTTCGGCCTGAACCATGCTCTCCACCATGCCAGGCAGGTTCTTGTCGAGCCATTCGGCCAGCATCGGACGTAGCAATTCACGGGTTAGCCCTTCGAGGGAGGTCTCTCCCGAACGGACGATTTGCGGCTTTGCAGGCGGATCGGAGAGCATCGCCAAAGCAGCAAGATTTTCCTGCATCGCGCTGCGCACTTCGTCAGCAATCAGCGATTCCGGCTCTTCGGTGTCGTCTTGCGAAACGGGCTCTTCTTCGGCCAGATCCATTTCAGCAAGGTCGAGCACCTCCGATGCTTCTTCGTCGGTGACAGGCTCGATCTCGGTAGGCTCAGATGCTTCGGCGCGTCGCACACGCATGGCGGCTGCGTCGCTGCGATTATCGCGTGCGATCACTTTCTTGATTGATTCAAGAATTTCTTCGACCGATGCTTCGTTGTTTTGCGCCATTGCGTGCCCCGTTAACCACTTAGCGTGATGAATCACCTGATTTGACTAACGCATAATGTCCCGAATCGGGACCAGCAACGGTCAAATCACTCGTCAGGCGGTCCATAAGCCGCGTCAGGGGCGGGTATGTCAACGGTTCTGGTCGATTGGGCCTGCGCTTTCGGGTCTCGATCCCAGTCCCAGCGTTTGCCTTTCACCCGATCATAGTTAACGACCGGATCGTAAAGCGGGCCGCCTGTATCCAGATCAAGGTCACGCGCCTCAGCACGTCCCATCGTCGCAAGCAGTGTGAAGCCCGCGACATAGGCGTTGCGCCGTGCCGTTACGAGCTGGGCCTGCGCTGATACGAGTTCCTGTTCGGCGTTCAGCACGTCGAGAATCGTGCGGTTTCCGATGGAGTTTTCCGCGCGGACGCCTTCCAGACTGACTTCGGCGGCTTCAACCGCGACTTTCGAGCTTTCGATGACCGCGTTCGAGGCTTTCCAGCTCTCATAGGCTGAACGGGTCTGGGCGATCACATCGCGTTCGGTTGCAATCACCTGCTCCAGCGCACTGGTTTCACGCGCGCTTGCCTGACGTTGCCGCGCCGCGACTAGCCCGGCCTGGAACAGCGGAATCGTCAGACGCACGCCGACATTCGCTGTGGTTTCAGCCTGCCTGAACTGCGCAGCCGTGGGCCCGCCCAGCGTTCCGAAAAAGTCGCTGTAATCGCCATTGGCGAACCCGTCGAGCGTCGGCAGGCGACCAGCGCCAGCTGCCTTGGTGTCGTATCCGGCCGCTTCAGCGCGTTCCTTGGCTGCGATGAGATCGGGGTTGTTTTCAAGCGCCGAAACAACGGCAAGACCCACCGTTTCCGGCAGGTTGGGCAAGGGTGGCGGTGCTTCGAGATCGCCGGGGGCTTTGCCGACCAGCTGAATGTAAGAGTTGCGCGCTGCCACGAGGTTGGACATCGCTGTGCGCAAGTCACCTTCCGCAAGGGCCAGACGCGACCGCGACTGCGCAACATCGGTGCGTGTTACATCGCCAATTTCGAACCGGTCGCTCGTCGCTTCAAGATTGACCGTGAGCACGTCGACCTGATTGGCCGCAAGGCCAGCGAGGGCCTCTGTCCGCAATACATCCATATAAGCGGCAACAGTCTGGCTAAACACGGCGCTTTCCGTGCCGCGGAGCACCGCCCGGCTGGCCTCGACGCGTTCTTTCGCCGCGTTCGTGCCATTGCGGATCGCGCCACCGCGATAGATCGGTACTGCCAGCTGCACATTTACCCCAAGGTTCCTGTCAGGCGCGGTGAACTGGTTAGCGGACTGGCGGACAAATTCGATATGCGTTGCCGTTGCGTTGACGCTGGGCAGGCCCTGTGCGCTTGTCGCGGGCACTTCTTCGTCCGCAGCGCGGGTATCGGCGCGCGCACCGGCAAGAGTCGGATTGGTATTGTACGCACTCGCCAGAGCTTCGCGCAGCGTATCGGCACGCGCTGGAGCACCCGCCGCAAGGGCAAGCCCGGCCGCGCCAAGATAAAGAGCAAAACGACCGGGCGCGCGTATCATGAAAATGTCCATTGTTTAGGAGCGTTAAAGGCAGGAAGCACGGGTATGCCGAGATCCTCAACCGGTTGCAGGACCAGTGTGCCCGCAACTTTTCTGCCGGTTGCGAGGCGGGTCACGCCGCGTTCGAGCATTCCCGTAACGATCCGGCCATCCTCAGCCAGAGCATTGGCGAGAATATCGGGCAAACGCTCAATCGCGCCGTCTATGACGATCAGTGAATAATCGCCTGAGACGACCCCTTCAGCAGCATCCGCTGCGCTTGCGACTTCGACGCGTTCGACCAGCGGAGCGATCAGTGCGGAAAGATATGTCGTGCCGTTTTCGACGATCAGAACCCTGTCTTCCTTGACCGGAGCCGCTTCCAGTACGGCCTTGCCATAAAACAGCGGCGATGCGAGCGCGCCTTCGGCAAGAGCGATCGAGCGGTCGATATAGGCAAGCGGCTGCTTGTCCGCAGGCAGGAAGTCTTCGCGCGGCACGTCTATCATCCGTGCGAGCACATATTCCTCGTTCACGCCACTCGTGCGGAGCTGGCTATCAATCATTGCCCGGCGCGCGATTGCGCTGTCAGCCGATGCGTTCTGCGTCATGGTAGTCTCAATCATTCCCATTTCGATGCACTGTATTGCTAACATAACACAGCACGTCAAGTGATCCCATCAATACGCAACGCACTAGACTCCTGCGCTTTCATCGCCAAGGGCTTTGACGCGGGGGAGGGTGCTTGCCTATGGGGTGCGACAAATGAAGCGCATGGCAATCGACCAGCACAAAGGGATCTTCGATGAGTGACATGATCAATGACGGCTCCATCTTCGGCGCAACGGGCAAAGTCCGGATTGAAAGCGATTCGCTGGGCGATGTCGCAGTTCCGGTAGACGCACACTGGGGCGCACAGACACAGCGCAGTCTGGCCAATTTCGCGATCGGCGTGGAAACCATGCCCGAGCCGCTCGTAAAAGCGCTTGGGATTCAAAAGCAGAGCGCAGCCAAGGCTAATATGGAGCTGGGCGTGCTTGACCCGAAACTGGGTGATGCAATCGTGCAAGCTGCGGGCGAAGTGATCGACGGCACGCTCGCGGACCAGTTCCCGCTCTCTGTATGGCAGACTGGTTCGGGCACGCAGTCAAACATGAACGCGAACGAGGTTATCGCCAGCCGCGCCAATCAGACCCTTACAGGAGAGCATGGCGGCAAAGACCCTGTTCACCCCAACGATCACTGCAATATGGGCCAAAGCTCGAACGATACCTTCCCTACTGCAATGCACATTGCTGCGGCGAGTGAGACGGTAGAGCAGCTGATCCCCGCGCTTCAGCATTTGCACGGTGCTCTTGATGCCAAGGCCAACGCCTTTGCCGATATTGTGAAAATTGGCCGGACGCACTTGCAGGATGCGACTCCGCTGACGCTGGGTCAGGAATTCTCCGGCTATGCCAAACAGGTTGAATACGGGATTGCGCGCCTTGAAAACGCACTCCCGAGAGTTCTGGAGCTGGCGCAGGGCGGCACTGCTGTTGGCACCGGCATCAACTCCAAAGCCGGCTTTGCAGAGAAATTCGCAGCCCATGTGGCCGAAGCTACGGGCCATTCCTTCGTCACGGCACCCAACAAATTCGAAGCGCTGGCGGCACATGATGCGCTTGTGGAGCTTTCCGGCGCGCTCAATTCTGTCGCGGTTTCGGCAATGAAGATTGCCAACGACATCCGTCTGCTGGGTTCAGGCCCGCGTTCAGGTCTGGGTGAGATTGCTCTGCCCGCGAATGAGCCAGGTTCTTCCATCATGCCGGGCAAGGTCAATCCGACCCAGTGCGAAGCGCTGACCATGGTCTGCGCACAGGTTATGGGCAACCACACCACAGTAAGCGTTGCAGGATCGCACGGGCATCTGGAGCTGAATGTTTTCAAGCCTGTGATGGTCTATGCGACCCTGCAGTCGATCCGCCTGCTGGGCGATGCGGCCCGCAGCTTCACCGACAACTGCGTCACCGGCATTGAAGCGAACACCGCCCGTATCGACAAGCTGATGAATGAAAGCCTGATGCTCGTCACCGCTCTCAACCCCCATATCGGGTATGACAATGCGGCCAAGATCGCGAAGAAAGCCCATGCCGACGGCACGACTTTGAAGGAAGCCGGCCTTGAACTGGGCTTGCTCACCGAAGAGCAGTTTGCGGAGTGGATCGTCCCGAGCGAGATGATCAAACCCAAAGCCTGAGGGTCTGCTTAACGAGCGGTTTATCGCAGCCATGGGGCGGATTGACGCGGCAGATCATTCGACGAGGGACTTTCCCTGTCCGATGACGCGTTGAGTCCGCCCATGGCGAAGGGCGGGTCCTATCGCTATCTCCGACAATGAAGATGTCGAAGATCGTACACAAAGACGAGCCCGAAGCCGTATCGTTCAAAACCGTCCTTGCCTCGGTAATCGGGGTCTGGGCGCTTTACTTCATTCTGATTTCCGCGCGCGGCTTGATGATCGGGCTGGATGTCCAGCTCGAATTGATCTGGCGTCGCAGCATCGTTTGCACCTTGGCCGTAGTGATGACACTGGTGCTGTGGCTGATCCTGCGCCTGTTCGAAAAAAGCAAGAGATGGGTGCTGTTCGGCGTGGCGATGATCGCGGCGATGCCCGCAGCCCTGGCGATTGCGCAGGTTAACTGGCTTCTCTTTTCACCTCTCGATCAACAGCTTGAGGCTAGAAATGCAGAGGATCGTGGCTTCACGATCCGGCGGGACGAGGCTGGCAATCTGCTCGCGGAAATCCCCAAGCCACGCGAATGGCATCAGAAGAAAGGGCAGGATTATGATCCTGAAAACCCTCCGGTTGTCACATTCACGCTTCAGGATGCGAAAGACAAAGGCGGTAAGTGGTTTCCGCTGATCGATGCAGCGTTGAGCCGGTATTATATCCTGCTGACGTGGTCAGCGATATATATCGCCATTCTTGCGGCCGCTCAGGCTCAGTTGGCGGAACGCCGCGAGGAGAAATTCCGCAGCGCGGCCAAGGCAGCGGAGCTGCGCAGTCTGCGCTATCAGGTCAATCCGCATTTCCTGTTCAACACGCTCAATTCATTGTCCGCCCTTGTGATGACAGGCAAACCTCAGCGGGCAGAGGAAATGATCCAGTCGATCAGTCGTTTCTATCGTCATAGTCTGGCCGATGATCCGACCAGCGATGTCCGTCTGGAGGATGAATTCGATCTGCAGCGGCAATATCTCGAGATTGAAGCGGTCCGTTTTCCGGACCGGCTCAACACGAAATTCGATCTGCCCGAAGAACTCGCAGATGCACGTGTGCCCGGCATGATACTTCAGCCGCTGGTTGAAAACTCTGTGAAATATGCGGTGTCGATGGTGACCCGGAAAGTCACGATCACGGTTGCCGCACGCGAAGAATTCGATCGTCTGGTTGTGACAGTAAGTGATGATGGACCAGGGGCGCCAGACGGGACAAATCACGGGTTTGGCATTGGTCTGGCCAATGTCCGCGACCGGCTTGAAGCCCGCTTTGGTACCGATATTGTCCTGACGTCGCAGCCGCTTGAGAACGGCTATTCGACAGAAATCCGTATACCCTTAACCCGCAATGCAGGCGAAGTTTATGTCTGAAACAGACCATTCCGACGAAGCACCGCTTCGTACGCTGATCGTCGATGATGAGCCGCTTGCCGTTGAGCGCACGCAGGTGATTTGCGCCGAACTTGATACGATTCGGGTGGTTGGCACAGCCAGCGACGGCGCGGCCGCACTGCGCCTGGCGGAAAAGCTGTCTCCCGATCTCGTGCTGCTGGATATGACGATGCCTGAACTGGACGGGCTTGGCGTCGCGCGGGCATTCTCCGAGCAGGAGAATCCGCCGGCGGTGATCTTTGTGACGGCTCATGATCATTTCGCGGTGGAAGCCTTCGATCTGGAAGCGATCGATTACGTTCTCAAACCCGTATCGGCCGATCGCCTCAGCCGTGCAATTACACGCGCGATTGCACGGCGCGGGGAGCGCGCAGCGCAGGGCAGTGAGTGGTTGGATGAGCTATGGGTGCCGCATCGCTCTGAACTGCTCCGCATCGCCGTTAGCGAAGTGCACCGTATTGATGCGGAGCGGGACTATGTGCGCCTGCACGTAGCTTCTCCGGGTGAAGAGCAAACGGCGGACCCTGACACGGGCCGGACATATCTGCTGCTTCAGACCATTGCCGGTCTGGAGGCGCGGCTGGATCCTGAAAAATTCATCCGCATCCACCGTTCAACCATCCTGCGCCGCGATAATATTCGCGGACTTCGTCATGATGGATTGGGCGTATGGTCAGCCGAACTGATGAATGGAGAGGCCCTGCGCATCGGCCGCACCTACCTTTCCAAGGTAAAGAGCATGGCAGGCCGCTGATCGCTTTTTCCTTTTGCGTCGGGCTGCTCAAACGAAAAGCAGCCCGGAAGCAAGGACTGAGACGCTTGCCGGGCTGCATAAGGTTTGGCGCTGCGAGGGTAAGGATGCGGCGCTTTTCTGCGTGGTGCGATCAACCGCCGACCCGCGTATTTTCAACCAGGGTTGCCACCTGACGTTTCGCGCTCGTCATGGCTTTGTTATAGCAGGTATTCGCATCGGCGATCCGAGCGCGCGAACCGGTACTTGCCTGATTCATTTGGCAGACTTTGCGCGCTGCATGGCGCAAGCGGCGATCAAGGGTCTTTTGACCCTCTGCCGTTTCAAGGTTGAGGTCGGCGATCTTCACCGCAGACGTGAGCGTTTTCTGTTCGCCAGCAATCGCCGGGGTAGCGGTTGCAACAACGCCGAGTGACACGGCAGCAAGGGTAGCAGTCAGGGCTTTCATAGCATTCCTCCAAGATGCAAGAGCCGTCTCGGCCTCCGACCCAGGGGGTTCGGGGACGGGTCGAAGCGGGGTAACCGAACGGCCTTGCATTCATAGAAATACCCGTGTCCGGGCGCTCGATCACGCTGACTTCGATCTTGCCCCTATGACGGTCGACAAATGCGGTCGCCCACTGATCAAATGCAGCAAATGCCGGATAAACGGCCCTTTCCAGCGGACCAGCGTTTACGCCATAGTGTCATCCGTGACGTGGATTCTCGCCATCATAGCCGTTTTGGGTATCGCGAACTTCGCATTGCACCGGGCCATGTCTGACAACACGGAACATGCGCACAGCCAGATGTCCGGCCCGCTTGCACGGCTCGGGCAGAGGCTTAGCCTTCTGGCAGAATTCGCGGTTTTGCTTGCTGCATTGCTATTGGCGGCTAATGGCTGGCCTGAAATGGTTTGGGCGTATTTGGCATATAGCATCCTGAACGGCGCGGCAGGCTGGGCCTTGCTGAGTGGGCGGATATGAAAGGCATATTGTGACGACCCGGCTTTTCCATATCAGTGACGTGCATTTCGGCGTTGAGGATCCGGCGGCCCTATCTGCGGTCGAGCGCGCTGTGCAAAAAGAGAAGCCTGATGCTCTGGTGTGTACCGGCGACGTGACGCAGCGTGCGACGCATGCCCAATATGCAGCTGCTGCTGAATGGTTTTCGCGCATGGATGTGCCCGTGTGGATTGATCCGGGCAACCACGACATGCCCTATTACAATCTGTTCGAGCGGTTTTCCCGCCCCTATGATCGGTTTAACGCTCTGCACCGCTCTGCTTCTTTGACCACTTTCGAGACTGAAGATGTCGTGTTGGTACCGCTCAAGACGATCGTGCGGTCGCAGAATCGGTGGCCGTGGTCTGACGGGGTGGTGACAGATGCCGCGCTCTCGCGGACTGTGGCGTTGTTAAAATCCTTCAGCGAAGACGAGCGCGCCCTCATTGTTACCGCGCATCACCCGCTGCTTGGCCCGCGGCATGATGGCCCCAGCGATACGATTGGTGGCCCTGCCGCATTCGATGCTCTGGTCGAAAACGGTATGAATGCGGTCATGACCGGGCACATTCACAGGCCCTTTAACGAATTCCGGTCTGGCGGATCAGGACGGGCGCAAATGATCGGCGCGGGTACGATTTCTACCCGCCTTCGTCATGGTGCGCCACCTTCCTACAATGTGCTGACATGCAAACGTGGTGAGGAAATCGCGGTAGAGCCGCGCATCGTCGGCGACCCACCCAAAGCGTGACGCAACAGTGCCACTGCATGGCGCCACTTCGCTACCTAGCAGCCGTTAACTCTTTTTAGCGGACTGGCATTAAGGTTTTGTAAGTGAAAACCGCAGGGCAGGCGATCGTGGTTCCGATCCTTGCAAATGGTCGTTGGTTCATATGTCGTAGCCGTCACCGCGCCTTCAACGCCTCACCCGTTGGCGTTTCGCGGAACAAGGCGGCTGCTTTTGGAGGTTTTCATGGTCAAAGCAGTTGGTCTTGGCGCGGTTCTGACCGGCTCGATTGCCTTGGTTATCGGCTCGCAGGGGACAAGTGGTGGTCCGCTAGCCGTGCAGGCGCTGGATGTTGGCGATTTCCGGATATTCTGGTCATGGCCCCTGTTTTGTGCGGGGACCGGTCTCGCCTGGGGTCTGATGCTGCTTCAGAAATGAGGCTGTGAAAGCCCGCGATCAGGCTGCTTCGCGCCCGGGCAGCCTGTCAGCCAAGGGAAACAGTTCTGCGTTTTCCTTCTTATTGCGGATGAATATCGCTGCGAGGATCGTACGCAGTTCGGACTGGAAGCCGATTGGGTTGATTTGCAACTGTTCCGCACTCGTCCAGCGGATTTTGAATGCGTTGTACCGGCTCGCAAGGCCGCCCATCTCGGTCGAGAAGCGAGTGGCCACGGTCGACGCTTCATAATCATCGGAGCTGATCATTTCAGGGTAGAGAAAATAGTCCTCCGAATTGAGATGAGTCGTCAGAAGGCTATCCAGCCTTAGCAATTTGCGATGCACCAGCTTCGCATCATCCCAATTCTGGATGTTACGCGAATCGTGCAAAAGCTCTCTTGCGATGATTTCGATGTCTTCGTGTTGTTTTCTCAGCAGCTTGGTGCGGGTCATAGGGATCTCTGGAACTGGTTGAGCCCTGAGAATACGCGGTCACCCCTGCGAGTCGGGTGAAGCGCCCTGCGGTAGCGATACCTAAACAAAAAAAGGCGGCCCCCCGCGGGAGCCGCCTTCTTGTATTCGGTAAACCGACAGTTCTGAGAGCGTATTAGCGCTTCGAGAACTGGAAGCTGCGGCGTGCTTTCGCGCGGCCGTACTTTTTACGTTCAACCACACGGCTGTCGCGGGTGAGGAAGCCTGCAGCCTTCACAGTGCTGCGCAGTTCCGGCTCATACTTGGTAAGAGCCTGGCTGACACCGTGCTTTACAGCGCCGGCCTGACCTGAAAGGCCACCGCCTTTGACGGTTGCGACAACATCATACTGGCCCTGACGGTCCGTGATGGTGAAGGGCTGGTCGATGATCAGGCGCAGAGTCGGACGTGCGAAATACACTTCCTGATCGCGGCCATTGATCGTGACCTTGCCGGTGCCCGGCTTGATCCATACGCGTGCGGTTGCGTCTTTACGACGACCGGTGGCGTAAGCGCGGCCCTGTGCGTCAAGCTCTTGCTCGCGAAGGGGGGCGGCAGGGTTCTGCGCGATTTCAGCGGCATCCGCTGCCGGTGCGTCGGCTGCGATGTCCTTGAGATCGGCGAGATCGTTCACGGTTTCGTTGTTGTCAGCCATTATGCAGACACCTTGTTCTTACGATTCATCGAAGCGACGTCGAGCACCTTGGGCTTCTGCCCGTCATGCGGATGCTCCGTCCCGGCATACAGGTGCAGGGCTTTCATCTGCGCACGGCCAAGCGGGCCACGCGGAATCATGCGCTCTACAGCCTTTTCAAGAACACGCTCAGGGAAACGGCCTTCCAGAACTTTCTGGGGAGTGGTTTCCTTGATACCGCCCGGGTGGCCGGTGTGCTTGTAATAGACCTTGTCCGTGGTCTTGTTGCCGGTGAAACGCACCTTGTCGACGTTGATCACGATGACGTGATCGCCGCAATCGACGTGCGGGGTATAGCTCGGCTTGTGCTTGCCGCGCAGGATGTTGGCAATGATCGAAGCGACACGGCCGACTACCAGCCCTTCGCCATCAATGATGTGCCATTCTTTCTCGACGTCTGCCGGTTTCACCGACTCGGTCTGTTTGCTGAGCGCTTTCATGTAGAAAGGTCCTTGAAGGTTCGAATGTTTGATGACCGCTCGACCTGATCAGATCAGGCGCTTTGCGATTCGCACGTTACCCGAAGATCCCGTGCGGAGTGGGGCGCATTTGTGCGGGGAGGGCGTTCAAGTCAAGCAAAACCGTGGGTTGTGGAGGAGGTAAAATAATACCACCAACCCGAAGTGTGCAGATTTGGCAGCTCAGGCAGGCGCCATCGTCCAGGTTTCGCTGGAGCTGCGTTCGGTTGCCCCGATCCGTGTCTTCACCGTCCGTTTGGCCTGCTTCATCCACCCGCTTTCGCTCATGCTGGCTTCCCAGACGAGTTCGAATTCCCCGGTCGTGCCGTCCGGCAGCGGCACCTGACGTGTCTGCCGGTCCCATTCTCTTGATGGTCTGAAAAGGTCGCGCGGCATCCGGTCGAGCAACGTGGTGCCAGCCAATTGCAAGCGGGCGAGATCAGCACGTTGCGCATCGGCGGACGCGTCGGGAATCTTGCGTTCTTTCAGTATGCGGTCTGCTTCGGCCAGAGCTGCGCCCATGGCATCGCTGTTTGCATTACTTTCGGCTGCCACCATGATCAGTCCGTCCTGTCCCAGGAAGATCGGGAACATGGACTGGGTACTGCGTTGCTCTTCAATACGTGCGAGGCCTGCGAGTTCTTCCGGTGCTTCGACATGGGCAGACAGCTGCGTGCCGGTAATAGCGGTGCCCTGTCCCTGGCGGGAAAAATCAATCTGCCAGCTTCGCTCGACGACGATACTCGATCCGCCCCTCAAGCCCCGTTTCAGCACGCGGGTCAGCGTCTTTCGGCTTTCAGACGCCATGCCGACCGGTGCCGACCACGCCGCTGAAGAGAGCGGTGCAAGGCAGGCAAATGCGCCCATTCCGACAGCGCGCCTCATCACTTGCCGCTGGTTGTAGCGGTTATCCGATACTGTACCCATCAATTTCCAGCCCTGATCCCAACAGATCGCCGAGCCAATGAAGCGTATCGGGATGCGCCTCATCACACTGCCACCCGGTTATGGCTGGTGTATCATAAGGATGCAAAGCGCCAAGCCGCGCAATCGCTTTTTCAAGACATGCGGTGGTTGTTTTGAACAATACGGCCGTTTCGACGGCGCTTTCCAGCTTTCCCTGCCACATAAAAACAGATTCCGCCCGGCCAAGGATATTGGCGCAGGCGATCAGCTTTTCGTCCAGCAAGGTTCCGGCAATTACCCGCGCGGTTTCTGCGTCGGGAAGGGGGCTGTAGATCAGCGCAGCTTTCATACGATGCTGTCTTTGCGCGCGGAGCCGTGCGTGTGCGCGGCCCACGCCACACTCGCGACTGTCAGCGCACCGACCAGCTGGTGCGCGGAGGCGAGCCAGAGATTTACTCCGCTCAGCACGGTGGCAATGCCCAGCAGGACCATCGTTCCGTATGCGGCATGGACGGCGATGGCTGCTCGGCGATCATGGGCTTTTACCCGGCTGGCGAGGAAAGCCAGCGCGCCCATAGCGACAAATGCCCACCAGCGATGCATGAAGTGCAGCAGGGTCGGATCGCTCGTTACCATGGACAGCCAGCCCGGGGACCAGTCCAGATCGGGGAAGAACGTGTTTTCGTACATGAAGGGCCAGTTATAGGACGCATGGCCAGCGTTAAGCCCGGCGACCCATGCGCCTAGCAACAGCTGAATGAACAGCACTGCGCCAACAAGTACGCCGACTGCGGTGAGAGGCGCTGCGCCCGCTTCGGAGTTCGATGCCACGCGCCGCATGTCCCGAGCTGTCCAGACAAGGCAGGCGAGCAGTAGCAGCGCGGTCAGCAGGTGCAGAGAAAGGCGGAAATGGCTGACATCAGTCATATCCCCGACAAGGCCCGACTGCACCATCAGCCATCCGAACAGGCCCTGAAGCCCGCCAAGCGCGAGCAGCGCGATCAGGCGCGGCTTGAACCCTGCTGGTATAGCCCCGCGGACCCAGAACCAGATCAGGGGCAGTGCATAAACCATCCCCACCATGCGGGCGAGCAGGCGGTGGAACCATTCCCAGAAATAGATAAATTTGAAATCGGCCAACGTCATTCCGCCGACACTCGCCTCAAGCCGGTACTCGGGAGTCGCCTTGTATTTGGCAAACTCCGACTGCCACGCAGCATCATTCAGGGGCGGCAGGATTCCGGTCGCTACATCCCATTCGGTGATCGACAGGCCGCTCTCAGTAAGACGGGTAATCCCACCGACCAGCACAATCAGCACCACGAATGCAGCGGTGATCTCAAGCCATCGGGCAAGCGCAAGCGGCCGCGCCATCAATTGCGATGGAGCAGAATGGGGTGATGTCTGTGACAAGGGGGCAGCATTACTGGCCATAGTGCGCCCTAAATGTGGCGAACCCGGTCATAGCGCAAGGTCATTCCTGACAAGCCAGAATGCGCGTACTGCAAGCTTTACCTATTCCTATTCCCTTGCAGAATGTGACTGTGTCACATATTTGCGCCGCATACATGCGCAAAAACAGTTCTTCCAATCCAGCCGGCACGGGTGCTCGTCGCCGGGTCGATCAGCTCGGCATCGGGCTGGCGGGGCTGTGCGCGCTGCATTGTGTGGCGACTGTCCTGATTGTCTCCGGTCTTGGCATTGGCGGGCATTTCCTGCTTGCGCCTGAAATCCATCGCTTCGGTCTTGCTGTCGCCATGGTTGTGGCAGCTGTAGCGATTGGCTGGGGCGTGATGCGGCATCGCCGTGCGACCCCATTCATTGTTGCAGTTATCGGATTGATCATCATGGGCGCGGCCCTGCTGGTTGAGCACGGATCGCTGGAGGCTGTGCTGACCATTATCGGCGTTACTCTTGTCTCTATCGGCCATCTTCTCAACATTCGCAGCGCCCGTCTTTCGGATTGAGTGTTGCACCCGCCGAGAAGCGGTCTATCTCCGCTGGCATGACGAAGACGATCACGCTGAACGGCGACACCCGCCGTACCGAAGCCGCCACCATTGCGGACCTTGTCCGCGAGCTTGACCTTGCGCCTGAGAAAGTCGCGGTAGAGCGAAACGGCGAAATCGTGGCGCGCTCGACGCTTGGTGATGCGTCGTTGGCGGATGGTGATACCTTGGAAATCGTCCACTTCGTTGGCGGGGGCGACAATGAGGCGGCAGATACGTGGAGCGTTGCAGGCAAGACGTTCAAATCGCGATTGATCGTGGGCACCGGAAAATATGCCGACTTTGAGCAGAATGCCGCCGCGGTTGAAGCAAGCGGTGCGGAGATCGTCACTGTCGCTGTTCGCCGGGTTAATGTCACTGATCCGAAAGCGCCGATGCTGACGGACTTCATCGACCCCAAGAAGATCACCTATCTGCCCAACACCGCTGGATGCTTTACCGGCGAAGAGGCCGTGCGCACCCTGCGTCTTGCGCGCGAGGCAGGCGGCTGGGATCTGGTGAAGCTGGAGGTCCTGGGCGAAGCGCGCACGCTTTATCCGGACATGCGCGAAACCCTCACCGCTTGCGAAACGCTGGCGAAGGAAGGGTTCCACCCGATGGTCTATTGCGTGGATGATCCCATCGCGGCCAAGCAACTGGAAGAGGCAGGCGCCGTTGCCATCATGCCATTGGGCGCGCCGATCGGTTCCGGCCTTGGTATCCAGAATCAGGTCACCATCCGTCTAATCGTTGAAGGCGCAAACGTGCCGGTGCTTGTCGATGCGGGTGTTGGCACGGCATCGGATGCGGCGGTTGGCATGGAGCTTGGCTGTGACGGCATTCTGATGAACACCGCCATTGCCGAGGCGAAAGACCCGATCCGTATGGCGCGCGCGATGCGGCTTGCGGTGGAAGGCGGGCGCGAGGCCTATCTCGCCGGTCGCATGGGGCGCCGCAAATATGCCGATCCCAGTTCTCCGCTGGCTGGCCTGATCTAAGACAGCGCTTGCGGTTTTCGGATCGCCACAGAAAGTCACCGCCACACTTACGACCTGTTAACCATGTTGGCGCACATTGTGTTCGTCCAACAGGGGAGACACACGTGACACTGGCGAGCACTTCCACCGCGACCATTGGCGAAATGCGCGAATTTGCGAGCTTCACTGCATCAGAGCAGCGCTATATCAAGCGCAGCATTGATATCGGGCTGGCGCGTTGTGACGCATTCAAACTGTGGGGACGCAGCGAAGCGGACAATATCGCCATCCGCCGCCAATATGTCGCCTATCAGGATTTGAAAGCCGCTCGCGAAGCTATGCCGACCAAGGGCACAATGGGAGAGATCGAGCGGTTTACCTCGGCGATGATCCGTCTTGCCGTGTTTGATCTGGAGCAGGAGCAGATTGCCAGCTTTTCCGCCTTTCGTTTCCTGTATGAACGCCTTCTGGGTGCCGAAGCGCGGCCCTATCTGCCCGCCGTTTTCTGCGCCGCGGCCGCGCTCCCGCTGATCCGCCCGGCCCAGCGCAAGGTGCTGCTGCAATCCCTGAGCGAAGCCGCAGCCACAGCCCCTGCTTGGTCAGAGCGCCAACCGGCGTTTTATCCGGAGTTTATCGAGGATGTCGAGGCGGCTTGATCGCTCCTACAGGCCACCAAGCAAAGCAGAGTGCCCGCGGTTAGAAACCTGCCGATCAACCCTCAATACAAACCGTCCAGCCTTTCCTGATACCGGTCGCGGATCTTGTGGCGGCGGATTTTCATGCTGGGGGTCATTTCTTCGTTTTCGATCGCGAACGCCTCGTCCGCGAATTCGAACTTGCGGACCTTCTCGACCACGGAGAGGTCCTTGTTCGTGCGGTCGATGGCGGCGCGCACCGCTTTCTTGAACGCGGGCAGGCCTTGCAGCGCGAGCATGTCGAACTTTTCATCATTCGCCCGCGCCCATTCCAGCGCCCATTCGGCATCCGGCACGATCAGACCGACGACGTAGGGCCGCTTGTCCCCGCTCACCATCGCCTGCGCGATTTCGGGTTGCAGCGTCAGCATCCCCTCAATCTTCTGCGGGGCAACATTGTCGCCCTTGTCATTGACGATCATGTCTTTCTTGCGGTCTGTGATCTTGATCCGGCCTTTTTCATCGAGATGGCCGATATCGCCGGTGTGAAGCCAGCCGTCCTGAATCGTCCGCGCCGTTTCCGCATCATTCTGCCAGTAACCGTGCATGACAAGTTCACCACGGCACAGGATTTCGCCATCCTCGGCAATCCTGATCTCCACGCCCCGCATGGGCGGGCCGACAGTGTCCATTTTCAGCCCGACCTTGGGCCGGTTGCAACTGATGACGGGCCCGGCCTCTGTCTGGCCATAGCCCTGAAGCATGGTTAGCCCCATGGCATCGAAGAAATTGCCGACTTCGGGGTTAAGCGGCGCGCCGCCAGATACCAAAGCCTTCATCCGACCACCGAATTTGGCGCGAATCTTGGGGCGCAGGGTTTTGCCAATGATCAGGTCCATCGGCTTGTCACGCTTGCGTGTTTTGCCCTCGGTTGATTTGTCGGCAATGTTGATCGCCTTGCCCAGCAGGAAGTTGGCAAGTTTACCCTGCTTTTCGATCTGTTTGATAATGCGGGTGCGCAACACTTCGAACAGGCGCGGCACCACCACCATGATGGTTGGTCGGACTTCTTCGATATTCGAAGCGAGCTTTTCCAGCCCTTCGGAATAATAGATTTCCGCGCCGACAGAGATCGGCAGATACTGCCCGCCCGTGTGCTCATAGGCGTGGCTGAGCGGCAGGAATGAGAGGAAACGTTCCTCCGTGATGCCGAAATCGGTCAGCAGGATTTCGGCTGCACCCGCCGAGTTGCACAGGATTGAACCGTGATGCTGCTTTACCCCGCGCGGCGCGCCCCCTGTGCCGCTGGTGTAGATCAGGCAGGCGGTATCTTCCCGCTTGATCGTCGCGATCCGTTTCTTGACCGCTTCGCGGGCCTTCGCGGCATCACCCTGAATAAGAGCCGTCCAGTCATGATAATCAAAGCCGGGCGACTGGCGGCGGTGCAGATCATCAATTCCAATGACGTGATCAATAATACCAGTGCGCGCAATCGCGCCGACCAGAGGGGCGAGCAGCTTTTCCGTCGACACGATAACGGCACGCGCGCCGGAATTATCAAGAATGTGCGCGTGATCGCGTTCGGTATTGGTGATGTAGGTCGGGACCGAAATACATCCGGCGGCCATGATCGCAATGTCAGCGATAAGCCATTCGGGGCGATTCTCCGAAACAAGAGCAACGCGGTCCCCGTCATTCAGGCCCATATTGCGGAGCGCTTCGGCCAGCAGACAGATCTGATCCGCCACTTGCGACCAGCTGATTGTCGTCCATTCGCCGTCTTCCTTGCGACCAAGGAAGGGGGCATCGCCCTTCTCCTCGGCCCGCATAAGGAACAGTTCGACCAGATTGTCCGCGCGGTCGATGTCCTGAAGGATGGGATCATCATTCGGGTCGATGACGGGTTTGGTTGAATTTGGCATGGTTGGGGCGTGCACTTCGCGATTGCTCTTTGTCCCCCCGGGAAGTGACCCGAAAGGAGTATTGCGACTGAGTTATGCTGTTCTCTCGCCTCAGAGTTTAGGGTCTGATTGTCGTAGCGGCAAGCATTCTCCCACGCGGGCGGGTACCTATATCCGAGGCCAATTGTTTGAAATCAATGATTTGTGGCCGAACCTTATTCGTAAGAAAGGTTCGGTTCGATCCGTGGATCGCGGGCAACTTCCCACGTGATCGACCCGTCTGCAGCCTTTACGCGTCGCAGGGCATTGGATTTCAACGGTGCGCCAAAACCCCGGATATTGGTGTGGCCGATTGCCTTGAGCGCGTCCTCCATCCCTTCAAGCACGGTGCCCTTTTCATAAACAACCGTGCTGCCGAACGACATTATGATCGGCAAGGACAGTGCTTCGTTCGCGGTCAGGCCGAAGTCGATGACGCCGATGATGCTGCGCGCTGTCTGCACGGGAATAGTCGGCCCGCCAGCAGCGCCGACGACCAGCACGATCTCGCCATTTTCATCATAAACAACCGTCGGCGACATGGAGGACCGCGGACGCTTGCCCCCTTCTACGCGGTTTGCCACCGGCACGCCGTCTTTTTCAGGCGAAGAGCTGAAATCGGTCAGCTCGTTGTTAAGATAGAACCCTTCGAAGAACAGGCCTGAACCAAAGGCGCCTTCGACAGTGGAGGTATAGCTAATCGCATTTCCGTCCTTATCGACGACGGAGAAGTGGGTGGTGCCGTTTTCATCGGGTCTGTCACCGGCGGCCAGCACAATGTCCGCTCCGGCAGGTTTACCCGGCGCGACTTCTTCCAATGCGCGGCCAGCGTCTATCAACGCGCCGCGGCTGGCCAGATAGTCAAGCGCGACAAGCCCTTCCACGGGTACGCTGACAAAGTCCGAGTCGCCAATATAGAGCGCTCGATCCGCATAGGCGAGGCGCTGCGATTCAAGGAACAGATGCCAGAAGGTCGGGCTGTCGGGGCCCAGGCTGGAAAGATCGAACGCTTCAAGTTGGCCCAGCATCTGCGACACCGCGACACCGCCTGAACTGGGCGGGCCCATCCCGCAAATCTTGTACTTTCGATATGTCGAGCACACCGGATCGCGCAGCTTCGCTTCGTATGATGCGATGTCCGCTGTCGTCATCTTGCCGTCTTGCGGCGTTTCGCCAGCGACATAATCGGCAAGGCGCGGCGCCATTACGAAATACATATAGCGCGGCCCTGCCGCGGCCAGTGATTCCAGCGTGCGGGCAAAGTCCGGATTGCGGATGGTCGTGCCAACAGGCAACGGCTCTCCATCATCGCCGAAGAACACCGCTCTCGCAGCGGCAGTCTTGTCCGCGCGGCCTTTCTGGCTGGCAAGCGATCCGTTCAGGCGGCGGTTCATCACGAAACCTTCATCCGCCAGCCTGATTGCGGGTTCGAAAAGCTCCGCCCATTCCAGCTTGCCATGTTCGCTGTGAGCCTTCGCCGCGAGGGCAATGTTACCGGGCACTCCTACGCTAAGGCCGGAAATCACGCGGGTTTCGCGCGGAAGGCGCTCGCCATCCTTGTCCAGAAAGCGGTTGCCGCTTGCCGCAGCGGGCGCTGTTTCGCGGCCATCAAAGGTTTTCACCTCATCCTTGGTCGCGCGTACCATAAACCCGCCGCCGCCGATGCCTGAGCTTTGTGGTTCGACGACGGTAAGGGCCAGCATCACAGCAATGGCTGCATCGGTAGCAGAGCCGCCCTTGGCCAGAATTTCCTCGCCCGCTGCCTGCGCTCTGGGATCGGCCGCACTGACTGCGCCATTGCCCCGCAAATCCGATGCAAGCGCCGGGGTCGGTGCCGAAGCGACATCGCCTTGTGTCGAGCACGCTGACAGGCAGGCCAAAAGGGCGATGGAAAGGGCGGAGGAGCGGTATATGGATGCGATCATGGTTCTGACAGCTATTCGCTTCCCACCGCATCGGCAAGCGAAGTGAAGCCTTCCCGCTGCATCAGTTTCTCAACGCCTTCAGCAATTCGCGCGCCAAGGCCAGGCCCTTCATAGACCAGCGCGGAGTATAGCTGGACCAGGCTAGCCCCTGCCTTGATCCGTTCCCAGGCGTGTTCGGCACTGGCTATACCGCCGACACCAACCAGCGGAATTCCTCCGCCTGTTGCCTTGCGGAAATCGCGCACACGCTGAAGTGCCAAAGGCCTCAGTGGTGCACCGCTCAGGCCGCCCGTTTCCCCGCTATGACGCGATTTCAGCTCGGGCCGCGAAATCGTCGTGTTCGAAACGATCAGAGCGCCCAGCTTCCTGTCGATCGCGATGCGCGCAATTGCGTCTATATCAGCAGGCTCCAGATCAGGTGCCACTTTCAGGAAAATCGGCGGCGGAGTGTCCGCGCAAACCGCATCGCGCGCTTCTATCACGCCATCAATCAGCGAAGTTAGCGCGCTTTCGTCCTGCAAAGCGCGAAGGCCCGGCGTGTTGGGGCTGGAGACATTGACCGCCAGATAGCTCGCAAACGGGGCCATTGCCTGCGCCATCGCAGCATAGTCGGCGATTCGGTCTTCGCTGTCCTTGTTGGCACCGATATTGATGCCGACGATCCCGCCGCGTCCCATGCGCGCTTTCAGCCGTTCAAGCGCTGCATCGCTGCCCGCATTATTGAAGCCCATGCGGTTGATGACCGCTTCGTCCTCGACCAGACGGAATAGGCGCGGTTTGGGATTGCCAGCCTGAGGGCGCGGGGTGATAGACCCGACTTCGGTAAAGCCGAAGCCGAGGGCCAGCAGGGGATCGGGCACTTCTGCATCTTTATCGAAGCCCGCAGCGACACCAACCGGATTGGGAAAGGTGATGCCCGCAACATCAATTGCCGCAGCTCCGGCTTGGGCGAGAGAAGACTTCGCTCCCCTGTTCGGCATCGCCTTCAAACCTTTTATGGCAAGGCGGTGACCGGTTTCGGAATCAAGGGCGAACAGCGCAGGGCGAGCGAGGCGAAAAAGCATGGCGACAGGCCTCTAGTCGATCCTTCCGGCAAAGCCAAAGAAAGAGGTGATTCGCGAATTGCAGGCTGACCATCTGGTAAGCGCCGCACCTAGTCCGAAGTGGATCAAAATTACACCGTTATGCACGCTTTTCAGAGCTTTGGCGGCCGCTTTTCCTGACCTCTGTCGCTTGCATACAATCAGCAGCACCCCCTCATGTGTATCAACATCCGTGCGACCCGAAGGGCTCAGAGCAGCAATGCAAAGAGTTCCTCAACTCAAATGGGCGGCTCATTATTGGGCCGCCCTTTTTTTGTCACGTACCCTGGGCGATGTAGTCATCAGCCCGTCATATTCATTCGACTACGGAGCCTCCTGCTTGGTGCGTACGCGCTATTTAGCGTTGTGATTCAGTCCTGATCCGCTGTAGCAGGGTTTAAAACTCGGGCTGAATGCACATCCTTTGCACCAGCCACGAACAAGAACGCGTCGCCCTAGGAACAGCATTTCAGGAGTAATCATGCGTCAAAAACTGCTTCTCGCCGGCACTGCCGCTGCGATGGGACTTCTTGCAACCCCGATTGCGGTTCACGCAGATGCTCATATTGAAAAGCGCGACTCGGTAAATTCTTCCGTCGAGCTTGCCGATTTCTTTGAAGCTTTCAACGATGCCGAACTGGCTGCTTCACCGACGACGAAGGCGTATCGCGGCGTTAGGGATGAAGATTACGGCAAATGGAATGATCCATCCGATGCCGCCGCCGCTGCCGACTATCGGCGTATGCAAAATGCCGTTGCCGAAATGAGAGCGCGATTCGACGTCGATGAACTGAACGGTCAGGATGCGCTGTCCTATCGCCTGTTCGAAGCCACGGCTGCGCGGTCGCAGCTGCTGTTTCCGTTCCGCGAATATGGCTACATTTTTGATCACCGCCGCGGACCGCACACCGGCATCCCCGCTTTCCTGATCAACATCCACCGGATCAGCGAACCGGCCCATGCGAACGCTTACATAGAGCGTATCAAGGGCATCGGCCCCCAGCTTGATGCGCTGCGGGTTGAGTCCGCCCAGCGGGCTACCGCCGGTGTTATGCCGCCTGACTGGGTTTATCCCTACATCATCGCCGATCTCGAGGCGTTGATTGCGGCAGGCAATGACAATGCCGTGCTTGAAGATTTCAACACCAAGGTCAGCAAGCTGGGGCCAAAAATCCCCGAAGGTTCACAGGCTGAGAACAGCATGGCCATCGCGATGATGAGTGAGGCTGCGACCGCCTGGAACGAGCACGCCCTGCCTGCCTATAAGCGTCTGCTCGAAGAGATGAAGCGCCAGCAGGCCTTTGCACCTGACAAGGACGGCGTGTGGCGCTTTCCCGATGGCGATGCCTATTACGCGGCCCGGTTGAAAAGCTACACCACGACTGATCTGACCGCGGACGAGATTCACGATATCGGCCTTCGCGAAGTGGAGCGCATTCACGGCGAAATGCGGGCCATCATGGAGAAGGTTGGCTTCGAAGGGTCGCTCAATGATTTCTTCGAGTACACCCGCACCGGCGACCAGTTCTTCTACGAAACCCGCGAAGCTTATCTGAAAGACGCGCAAGCCAAACTGGATGCGATGGAAGCGAAGCTGCCGCAGTATTTTGGGCGGCTTCCCAAGGCGAAGATGATTATCAAGCCGGTTGCATTAGGTTTTATTTGTGGTAATACTAATAGTTTATTATTTAATTATGTCAATGAAATACCATATGGTGATCGAGCAAAGATGGAATGTGCAACCGATGAAGCATGGAATCCAATTAAACAAGATGTCAAAAAAGGTAATTTAAGATATTTTAAATATGGTGATTTACCATTTAATTATGGTTTTATTCCACAAACTTGGGAGGATCCTGATGATAAATCGAAATTTATTGACAGTGAAGAAGATTTAGGAGGTGATAATGATCCAATTGATGTCGTTGAATTATCAGACCCAAGTGAATATGTGATGGAACGTGGAGTAATAATACCTGTAAAAGTATTGGGTGTATTAGGATTAATTGATGAAGGTGAAACAGATTGGAAAATTATTGGTTTAAGAGCAAATCATCCTGAAATAAATAATATAAACACTGTAGAAGATGCAAATAATATTTTAGGTAGAAATGTAAGTGAAATTATTGTAGATTGGTTTGAAAATTATAAAGTTCCTGATGGTAAACCAGTAAATAAATTTAGTCATAATAAAGGGATTAGAGGAAGTGATATTGCAGTTGATATTATTGAGGAAACACATAGACAATGGTATAATTTGATGCTTGGTGGTGTTCAAAATGAGAAATTAAATTTAACATCAGTAACACAAAAATATTTAATTGCACAAGGATTAACCACAAAGAATAAATTGGATGAATTACCAAATATTGAATATCCACGTTTAATTAATTGGCAACCAAGACCTATTCAGAAAATACAAACTGTTGATCATATGCAAGAAGAATATGATGCTGATGAACCATCGCCTGATCAAGCAAGAAAAGGAAAGAATGCAAAATAAATTGGGAGTTTATATATAAATATCAGTAAGTAATAATGTGAATAGAACTAATTATTATTGTATTTGATGTGTAATTTTGTTTTGGCTTTTTTTTCTAATCTTTTTTCATCGTGCATGCTCATTCAGTTTCAATTATTCAATATCGTCATCCCTTCATCGTTTTTCTCCTAAAACATTATTTAATATCGTCATCCATATGTATGCTACTCAAAGTTTTTCTGAGTTCTCCTCATCAAGTACAAACTCCTTTCAACCTTTTCCAATATATATCACAACTCATTCTAGTTATATTTTATTATCAAAACAATAATGTTTAGATCAGGACTCATTGCTGGTTGGCTTACAATGGATGCATTGCTTAGCTGATGAACCATTGTGTATCAATGAAGAACAACAAGAGACATTAGAACAAATTCAACAAGATTTAAAAGATATTAGACAAGTATGTGAATCCGATACTAGGGTTGTTAGCATATGAATCCACCGTGAATTAGGGAACAGCTAAGGGTATAGGCGCCGCGACTATTCTGTTTTGCTTGGAGGTTATACTGCTTTGCTTTTCTGCAGAAGTTTTGTACTCCCGCATCGATTTGTGCCAGCTTTATTAGTGTCATTTAACTAGTATATATGACCAATAAAGCTGACACAATTAT